>NZ_CP019702.2:797500-1115000 GCF_002005205.3 Rhizobium rhizogenes
GCTGGGCCTCGGGCTACGGCAACCAGACCCTGATCCGCCATGCCAACGGCTATGTCTCTTCCTATAATCACCAGAACGCGATCGCCAAGGGCGTCACGGAAGGCGCAAAGGTAAGACAGGGTCAGGTGATCGGTTATGTGGGATCAACCGGCCTTTCGACCGGCGCGCATCTGCATTACGAGCTGATCGTCAACGGCACCAAGGTTGACGCCATGAAAGTGCGCCTGCCTGGCGGCAAGTCGCTTTCCGGCGACGCGCTGGCGCGTTTTTCCGATGAAAGAAAGCGGATCGACAATCTGCTGAATATTGACGAAAAGCCCAATCAGATGGCCAGTCGCTGATCCGCAACAGATTGCGGCCGTTCCTGCAATCCCGCCATATGAAAAGGGCTCCGTTTCCGGAGCCCTTTCGTTTTATGCGGCATCGGCTGTTTCGGCCTCGGCCTCGCCCTTCGGCGGCTTGACCTTGAACAGCAGCCGGTCGGTACCCGACGTCACCTTGACCCGCGAACCATCAGGAACTTCGCCGCCGAGGATCATTTCGGCAAGCCGGTCCTGAACCGCCTTCTGGATCACCCGCTTCAGCGGACGTGCGCCGTAAGCGGGATCGTAACCCTTGTTGGCAAGCCAGCTGCGGGCATCCTTATCCAGTTCGAGCGAAATCTTGCGATCGCCAAGCAGCGAAACAAGCCGCTTCAGCTGGATTTCCACGATGGCACCCATTTCGTCGCGCCGCAGGCGATGGAAGAGGATGATATCGTCGATACGGTTGAGGAATTCCGGACGAAAATGCGACCGCACCCGCTCCATCACCAGTTCGCGAACAGACTCCACATCGTCATTGTCGCCCATCTGCGTCATGAATTCCGAACCGAGGTTCGAGGTCATGATGATGATGGTGTTCTTGAAATCGACAGTGCGGCCCTGGCCATCCGTCAGACGGCCGTCATCCAGCACCTGCAGCAGGACGTTGAAGACGTCAGGATGCGCCTTCTCGATCTCGTCGAACAGCACGACCTGATAAGGCCGGCGGCGAACCGCTTCCGTCAGGGCACCGCCCTCCTCATAACCGACATAGCCGGGAGGTGCGCCGATCAGCCGGGCAACGGAGTGTTTCTCCATATATTCCGACATGTCGAGGCGAACCATCGCGGTTTCGTCGTCGAACAGGAAGCGGGCCAGCGACTTGGTCAACTCGGTCTTGCCCACGCCCGTCGGGCCAAGGAAAATGAACGAGCCGATCGGGCGGTTGGGATCCTGCAGGCCGGCACGCGAACGGCGCACCGCCTTGGAAACCGCCTGAACGGCCTCACCCTGCCCGACAACGGACTTGGCAAGCTCGTCTTCCATGCGCAGCAGCTTTTCGCGCTGACCCTCCAGCATCTTGTCGACCGGAATGCCGGTCCAGCGGGAAACGACATGGGCGATATTATCCGCCGTCACCACTTCCTGAACCATCGAGCCGACACCGCTGCTGTCACGCGCTTCCGCCGCAGCGAGTTCCTTTTCGATGCCCGGAATGATGCCGTAGGTCAACTCGCCGGCGCGCTGGAACTGGCCGTTGCGCTGGGCGATCGCCAGTTCGTTGCGGGCCTCGTCCAGCCGCTTCTTGAGATCGGCGGCGTGGCCGAGCTTCTGCTTTTCCGCCTGCCAGCGGGCCGTCAGCGCATCTGCCTTTTCTTCCGTATCGGCCAGTTCGTCCTCGAGCTTCCTCAAGCGATCCACGGAGGACTGGTCCGTCTCCTGTTTCAGGGCCTCGCGCTCGATCTTGAGCTGAATGATGCGGCGATCCAGTTCGTCCAGTTCTTCCGGCTTGGAATCCACCTGCATGCGAAGACGCGAAGCCGCCTCGTCCATCAGGTCGATTGCCTTGTCGGGCAGGAAGCGATCGGTGATGTAGCGGTTGGAAAGCGTCGCAGCCGCAACCAGGGCCGAATCCGAGATGCGGACCTTGTGATGTTGTTCGTATTTTTCCTTCAGGCCGCGCAGGATCGAGATCGTGTCTTCCACGGTCGGCTCATCCACCAGAACGGGTTGGAAACGGCGGGCAAGGGCCGGGTCCTTTTCCACATGCTTGCGATATTCATCGAGCGTGGTGGCGCCGACGCAATGCAGTTCACCCCGGGCAAGGGCCGGCTTCAGGAGGTTGGAGGCATCCATCGCGCCATCAGCCTTGCCGGCACCGACCAGCGTGTGCATCTCGTCGATGAACAGGATGATGCCGCCATTTTCAGCCTGCACTTCATTGAGTACGGCCTTCAGACGCTCTTCGAATTCACCGCGATATTTCGCGCCGGCGATCAGCGCGCCCATATCGAGCGCCATCAGCTTCTTGTCCTTCAGGCTTTCCGGCACGTCGCCATTGACGATGCGCAGCGCAAGGCCTTCGGCAATCGCCGTTTTACCGACGCCCGGTTCACCGATCAGCACGGGATTGTTCTTGGTGCGGCGCGAGAGGACCTGAATCGTGCGACGGATTTCGTCGTCACGGCCGATCACCGGGTCGAGTTTACCCTCACGGGCTTCTTCCGTCAGGTCGCGCGCGAACTTCTTCAGTGCGTCAAAACCCTGTTCGGCATTGGCGCTATCGGCCGTGCGGCCCTTGCGGATGTCGTTGATGACCTGATTGAGCGCCTGCGCCGTTGCGCCTGCCTTCTTCAGCGAAGCCGAGGTGGACGCCGAACTTTCAATCGCAAGCGCCTGCAGCAGACGCTCGACGGTGACGAAACTGTCGCCGGCCTTCTTGGCAAGATCTTCCGCAGTCGAAAACACCTTGGCGAGCGGAGCCGTGAGCGACAGGCCGCCATTACCGCCGGAAACCTTGGGCAATTTCGCCAGCGCAGCATCATTGGCAAGGCGCGCTTCTTTCGCATCGCCGCCTGCGCGCTCGATCAGGGATGCAGCCATGCCCTGCTCGTCATCAAGCAGGACTTTCAGAACGTGCTCCGGCGAAAACTGCTGATGGTTTTCCGCAAGCGCAAAGGTCTGCGCCGATTGCAGAAAACCGCGAACACGTTCGGAGTATTTCTCAATATTCATAGTCGAACCTCCATTGACCGGCCCGCCCGCTTTCGGCACGGCACCGGGTGTTAGGGTTGAGGCTCCCTCAAAGGCAAGCCCCGCTACGACAGTCGCGCTTAAAGAATTTCACGATCGCCGCCTCTCGATGGACCGTTACCGCTCAATGCGGCTTCCGTCCTTCCTGCACGGATATGGGAGGCATTTTCACTGGTTTAAAGGGGAGGAACACCACCGTTCCAGAAATTTTAGCCGGATTTGACGGACATCAGCGTCGCATCGTGCATTCGCCTCCTTCGGCCACCGGCAAGCTATGCGCAAATACACCCGAAAAACAAAAAACTCCGGCAAGCCGGAGTTTTTCGATCATCTGTCGATTTGAAATCCCTGCTTATTCAGCAGCATTTTCAAGAGTGGCCGGTGCCTCTTCGCCGGCCGGCGCGTCTTCACCCTCGGCACCTTCCGCTGCTGCGGCGCGGCGCGGACGCCGCGGACGCGGGGTGGTGGCACGGCGGGTCTTCGGAGCACGTTCGGTCGCGGGCGCTTCCGCCTGCTGCTGCTCTTCTTCCACCGCCACTTCCATGGGCGTGCCTTCGATCACCGGCTGCGGCGCCTGGCTGGCGTCATAGACCGGCGGCTGCTGTTCGGCGGAGACCTGCGGCTGGCGCGGCTGGCGTTCCTGCCGCTCGCGGCGATCCGGGCGCTCCCGGCGGTCCTGACGAGGCTCGCTCCGCTCGGCGCGCTCCTGGCGCTCCGGCTGCTGGCTGCGCTCCGCCTGTTCGGCAGGCTGCTGCGATGCAACGACGCCGTCGTCGCCATCATTCACATCCATGTCGTCAGAATCCGCGGCATTGTATTCACCACGATCGTCGCGCTGGAAACGTTCCTGCATCTGGGCCTGAGCCGTGGCAATGATACGATTGTAATGCTCCGCGTGCTGCAGATAGTTCTCCGCGATCACGCGGTCACCAGAACTCTGCGCATCCCGGGCAAGGGCGGCGTATTTTTCCGCTATGTGCTGGGCTGTACCGCGAATCTTAACATCGGGGCCGGAACTGTCATAAGTCCTGGTGAGCGGATTGCCGCCCTTGCGGTTGAAGTTGTTGTTACCGCCACCATTGTTATTGTTGTTGTTTCCACGCCCCCGGCCGCGCTTGTTTTGCTGTCCTGGCCTCATCAATTGCTCACCTGAATTCTGTTTTGCTGACAATCTGGTTGTTTTCATGCAATTCCGGACGGAAAACCGCTGGAAATTTTTCCTGAAATTGCTCCGTCACGCGTCCTGCCGAAGATAACCCCGGACAAGACCTCGCGAATGACGACCGGTCGCGCAAATGCTGCACCGAGCCGCCTGCGAACAAAGTTTACTGATTCACATGCCGGAAACGCCCAGCCTTTCAGGGTTCTCAAAAGAACCCGCTTCGGGACTGACCCATACCCTGACGAATCTGCGTTCGTCCTCAGCCACCCGGCATGTGGCCGCAAACTATCCCGCTTCCCGCGGAAATCCAAGCCTTTTCTTTTGCTGTGCAAAATATCCCTGCAAAAAATCCGCAGCCATATCGTGAAGAACTATCTCCGGAAGATCAAAACTCTGTCGTTGCCGCCATAATCCTTCACGGCGTCCAGAAGAGAGAAACCGTGGGAAGCAAATATGGCGGAAACATCAAGCCGTTGATCGAAACCGATCTCCACACCGACGATCCCGTTTTCCACAAGAAAACGACCTGCATCGGCAGCAATAAGGCGGTACGGTGCAAGGCCGTCCTGACCTCCGTCCAGCGCCGCCATCGGATCATGATGACGAACCTCTCGGTCGAGCGTTGTAACGATATCGCTTCTTATATAAGGCGGATTCGACACAATTATGTCAAAGCGGCCAGAGATTTTTTCGAACCAGTCGCTCTGCCTGATCTCGAAACGCGTTTCGAGCCCGTTTCTGGAAGCGTTTTTCGCAGCCGTTTCCAGCGCGTCAGCGGAAATATCGCTGCCGATACCGGTCGCTCCGGGGCATTCCTTCAAAAGCGCGAGGCAGATCGCACCCGTGCCCGTGCCCAGATCCAGCACGCGGGCGCTGCCCTTTTGGGAGACCGCCTGTTTTAATGCCGGCAACACCGTGTCAACGAGAACCTCCGTATCCGGACGGGGCTCAAGCGTCTCCTTCGACAGCAGAAGATCGAGACCATGAAACTCCCGGTGGCCGAGGATGCGATGAACCGGCTCCCCCCCGGCCCGCCTTTCGACCATGGCGGCGATACGGGCCTGCTCTTCGCACGTAACCGGATGGTCGGGCTTCATCACGAAATCGGTCAATGAAAAGCCAATGATCTCCGCGATCAACAGACGCGCATCGAGAAACGGATCGGACACGCCCGCCGCCTGCAGCCGTTTGCGGGCTGCGGCGAGTTCGGCCGAAACGGTTCCTTCAGCGCCGCTCAAGGCTGTTGTTCGCCAAGAAGTGCGAGCTGGCCGGCCTGGTAATCGGCGATCAGCGCATCCACAAGCTCATCGATTTCGCCTTCGATCATCCGGTCGAGCTTGTAGAGGGTGAGGTTGATGCGGTGATCGGTGACGCGGCCCTGCGGGAAATTATAGGTGCGGATGCGCTCGGACCGGTCGCCCGAGCCGACCTGGCTCTTGCGGTCGGCCGAACGTTCGCTGTCCACCTTCTGGCGCTCGATGTCGTAAAGGCGCGAACGCAGAACCTGCATGGCCTTGGCGCGGTTCTGGTGCTGGGATTTCTCCGAACTGGTAACGATCAATCCCGTCGGAAGATGGGTGATACGAACGGCGGAGTCGGTGGTGTTGACGTGCTGGCCGCCAGCGCCGGAAGCGCGCATGGTATCGATGCGGATGTCTTCCGGGCGGATCTCGATGTCGATGTCTTCCGCTTCCGGCAGCACCGCAACCGTGGCAGCAGAAGTATGGATGCGGCCGCTCGCCTCCGTTTCCGGCACACGCTGAACGCGGTGCACGCCGGATTCGAATTTCAGCTTGGAGAACACCCCTCGCCCGCTGATCGTGGCGATGATTTCCTTGTAACCGCCCGCTTCACCTTCACTGGCGGAAAGAACTTCCACCTTCCAGCCCTTGGTCGATGCGAAGCGCTCATACATGCGGAACAGATCGCCGGCGAAAAGCGCCGCCTCGGAGCCGCCGGTGCCGGCGCGGATTTCAAGGATCGCGCTTTTTTCATCGGCCGCATCCTTGGGAAGCAGCAGGACCTGCATGTCCTTCTCAAGCTCGCCGATGCGGATCTCGATCTCCGGCAGTTCCATTTCCGCCAGATCGCGCATGTCCCTATCGGTTTCCCTGTCGGCAAGCAGCGCCTCAAGATCGGCAGCCTCGGCAATTGCCTTCTCATAATCGCGGATCTTGTTCACCACCGGCTGGAGCTCGGAATATTCCGAGGCCAGCTTCACATAGACATCCGCTGCCGGGCCGGCCGACATCCGCGCTTCGATCTCTCCGAAACGCCTTTCCAACTCGCGCATTTTTTCGACGGGAAGCTTCGCCACCAGTCACTCCGATAATGAAATAAGTCTTTTAAATGGGAATGGAATGCGTTGCGGCAAAGCGTAACAACACCTCGCGCCCGCTTTCCAGCGAATTATGATCGTCGAGCACGGCATTCAGCTCATCGGCCAGACGCGCGGCGTCGAGGCCGAGCAGCATGGCCTTGACCGGGCCGATTGCCGTCGGCGACATGGAAATCGACCGGAAACCAAGACCGATCAGCGCCATGGCGGTCAGTGGCTTGCCCGCCATCTCGCCGCACAGCGTGACCGAGGTGTGATGCCTTTCGCCGGCCCGGACGATATCGCGCAGAATGCGCAGGAACGGCTTGCCGAGATTGTCGAAACGATCCGAAACCCTTGCATTGCCACGATCGACCGCCATGGAGAACTGGAACAGGTCGTTCGAACCGACGGAAACGAAATCCACCTCCTGCATCAGCTCGTCGAGCTGCCACATCAGCGACGGCACTTCCAGCATGGCGCCGAACTGCAGCTTCTTCGGCAGCGCGTGGCTGAATTTCGAAAGATGCTGCACTTCCTTCTGCAGAAGATCGCGAGCGGCGCGGATTTCGGACACTTCCGTCACCATCGGCAACATCATCCGCAGTTCCGCTCCGGAGGCAGCGCGCAGCAGCGCGCGCATCTGCGTGCGCATCAGGCCCGGCCGGTCGAGCGACAGGCGGATCGCCCGCCAGCCCAGCGCCGGGTTTTCCTCTTCCTGGCCGCGCATATAAGAAACGACCTTGTCGCCGCCGATATCCAGCGTGCGGAAGGTGACGCTCTTGCCCTTCGCCTGCCGCAGAACGGAGCGATAGAACGCCTCCTGCTCCTCGCCCTTCGGCATGTTGGAGGCGATCATGAATTGCAGCTCAGTGCGGAACAGGCCAATGCCGTCGGCGCCGGATTCGTCAAGCTGCGGCAGGTCTACCAGAAGGCCCGCATTCATCTTCAGATTGACCTTCTGGCCATCCTTGGTGATCGGCTCGACATTGCGCAGCGCGCGGAACTGCTCCTGCCGCCGGGCGCGAAGCCGCACTTTTTCCTCATAGGCGCGCTGCAAATCCGACATCGGGCGCAGATGCACCTGACCGTCATCGCCATCGATGATGATGGGATCGTTGTTTTCGGCGAGTGCGACGATACCGGTCGCCTGCCCGATGATCGGAATGCCCATGGCACGCGCCACGATGACGACATGGCTCGTCACCGCGCCGTCTTCGAGCACCAGACCACGCAGTTTTTCACGCGGGTAATCGAGCAACTCGGCAGCACCCATGGCGCGCGCCAGAACGATGGCGTCGAGCGGGAAATCCTGCTCCGGCCCACGACCGCCGAAACCGATCAGCTGCCGCAGCAGCCGGTTGGCGAGATCGTCGAAATCATGCATGCGCTCGCGCAGATAAGGATCGGTCAGGCGCATCATGCGCGCCTTGGTGTCGCTCTGCACCTTCTCGACCGCCGCTTCCGCCGTCAGGCCGTTGCGGATCGCCTCTTCCATGCGCCGCACCCAGCCCTGATCATGGGCGAACATGCGGTAGGTCTCGAGAACCTCGCGGTGCTCGCCTTCGGTCGGCACGTCGCGGCGCTGCAACATGTCGTCGATGGAGAGCCGCAGCGAACCGATGGCGTCGGCAAGACGCCGGATTTCCGTATCCGCATCCTCATTGAGCAGATTGGTGACGACGATGCGGGGATCGTGCAGCACGACGTGACCAAGACCGATACCCTCACCATAGGCGTCGCCATCGATGGAGACGGCGCGCGTCAGGTCCAGCTCCACGCCGGGGCGGGTGATCTTCTTCAACTCGCCGCTCGCCACTATTTCAGCGATAAGCATCGCGGTTGTCTCGAGCGCTTCAACTTCATCCTCCCGGTACGTTCGGCTGGCCTTGTTCTGGACCACAAGAACGCCAAGAGTGCGACCGGAGCGCAAAATCGGCACGCCGAGGAAGGAATGATAAATTTCCTCACCGGTTTCAGGAAGATAGCGGAAAGCGGGATGCGCCTGCGCATCGGAAAGATTGAGCGGCTGGGCGGAAGCGGCGATGGTGCCGACAAGACCTTGCCCCATTTTCAGCTGGGCAAGATGCACGGCATCCTTGTTGAGACCTTCGGTGGCGTAAAGCTCCAGCACGCTGTCGGAACGCAGCACGTAGACCGAGCAAACCTCCGCCACCATGTTGCTGGCAATCTGACGGACGATCTGGTCCAGACGATCCTGCGGTTCAAGGTGCTCCGCCATCATTTCGCGCAGCCGCTTGAGCAGGACGCGCGGACCTGCGGAAAGGTCTCTCATCGCGTTTGCTCCCCGACACTTCCGATCCGAATGTCATAATATTCGAGAATCGAAACGTCATTTAAAAATTTATAGCGCCAGAAGCGCGTCCCGCAAGGGACACGCTTTCATGAAACGCCACATCGGAAGAACGCAACTCCGAAGAATCGGAGTATCGGGAACCGATGTCTCGGCTTAGCTCTTATCGAGACCGTAGGCGGAATGCAAAGTGCGAACCGCAAGTTCGGCATAGGCGCCGTCGATCAGGATCGAAATCTTGATCTCGGAGGTGGTGATCGCCTTGATGTTGATGTTCTTCTCGGCAAGTGCCTTGAAGGCGCTTGCGGCAACGCCGGCGTGGCTGCGCATGCCGATACCGATGACCGAAACCTTGGCGAGACCCGTCTCGTTCTGCGCGACATCGAAACCGATCTGGGCCTTGTTGTCTTCCAGAACCTTGAGCGCCTTGGCAACGTCGCCCGAAGGAACGGTAAAGGTCATGTCGGTGCGCGAGCCGTCTTCGGAGATGTTCTGCACGATCATGTCGACATTGATATGCGCTTCCGCGAGCGGACCGAAGATCGCGGCGGAAACGCCCGGACGGTCTGCCACGCGGCGCAGCGAGATCTGTGCTTCATCCTTGGCATAGGCGATGCCGGTTACGACTTCCTGTTCCACGATTTCATCCTCGTCACAAATCAAAGTACCGGGCGGGTTGATGAGGTCGCCCATGCCCGGCGCATCGGGATCCTCGAAACTGGAGCGAACGAAGGTGCGCACCTTGTGTACCATGGCAAGCTCGACCGAGCGAACCTGCAGAACCTTCGCGCCGAGAGAGGCCATTTCGAGCATTTCCTCGAAGGCGATCTTCTTCATGCGGCGAGCCTTGGGCTCGATGCGCGGGTCGGTGGTGTAGACGCCGTCGACATCGGTATAGATGTCGCAACGGTCCGCCTTGACGGCCGCGGCGATGGCGACGGCCGAGGTGTCCGAGCCGCCCCGACCGAGCGTCGCGATGCGATTATCCGGGCCGATGCCCTGGAAACCGGCAACGACGGCAACCTGTCCCTCACCCATGCGCTTGACGATGTCGGACCCGTCAATCTCGAGAATACGGGCGGCGCCATGCGCATTGTCGGTACGGATCGGAATCTGCCAGCCCTGCCAGGAGCGTGCATTGATGCCCATGGATTGCAGGGTGATCGCCAGCAGACCGGAGGTTACCTGCTCGCCGGATGCGACAACCGCGTCATATTCGCGCGCATCATAAAAAGAGGCGGCGTTGGTGCCGGCCACTTTCGCAGCATTCTGCACCCAGTCCACCAGCTCGTTGGTTTTGCCGGACATGGCGGAAACGACCACGGCCACTTCATGGCCGGCATCCACTTCGCGTTTCACATGCCGTGCGACATTGTGAATGCGTTCGAGGTTCGCGACGGACGTGCCGCCGAATTTCATGACAATGCGAGCCATAGCCTTGACCAGTACCATCCCATTTTCCCGCCGGCTCGTTCGAAGAGCGGACGGACAAGAACAAACCCAGTCGGCCCTTCCTGACAAAGAGCCTCAAGTTGCGGGTCTCTTAGCGAAAAGGAGGGGGGCACGCAATGCCGTTTATGAACCATGCGGTACGCCTTTTTCGCAGCGCCGGACGTGAACAATGACGCGATGAAAACGGCGGGCGGATAAAGCACCCGTAAAAGAGCGTACCGCAGTGCACTGTACAAACCGGCCCATTCGCAGTATGAGCGCGGCAATGCAACCGGCCAGATGGCCGAAATGGCCTGTATCGGCTGCCCCGGAGACTTTAGGACCTATTGGTTTCGGGCGGATGCGGGCAGCTTCATATCCGAAAGACGGTAGATGACAGACACCCAGGGTATCGCCCCGGCGATCGCGCAGGCGTTGGAAAAACGCGGCTATAAAGACTTGACCCCCGTGCAGAAGGCCATGCTTGCGCCGGAACTGGCCGAAAAGGACGCGCTGGTTTCCGCGCAGACCGGTTCCGGCAAGACGGTCGCCTTCGGCATTGCACTGGCGCCGACCCTTCTGCCGGAAAATGGCCGCTTTGGTCAGGCTTCCGCACCGCTGGCGCTTGCCATCGCGCCGACCCGCGAACTGGCCATGCAGGTGAAGCGCGAGCTGGAATGGCTTTACGAATTCGCCGGGGTCTCCATCGCATCCTGCGTCGGCGGCATGGATATCCGCACCGAGCGCCGGGCGCTGGAGCGTGGCGCCCATATCGTCGTCGGCACCCCCGGGCGTCTGTGCGACCACATCAAGCGCGGCGCGCTTGATCTCTCCTCGATCCGCGCCGTGGTGCTGGACGAGGCGGACGAGATGCTCGATCTCGGTTTCCGCGAGGATCTGGAATTCATTCTGGAGGAATCCCCGGAAACCCGCCGCACCCTGATGTTCTCGGCCACCGTGCCGCGCAGCATCGCCAAGCTGGCCGAAAGCTACCAGAAGAACGCAGTACGCATCGCCACCGCTTCCGAACAGAAGCAGCATGTGGATATCGAATATCGCGCCATGCTGGTAACACCGGCCGACCGCGAGAACGCCATCATCAATGCGCTGCGCTTTTACGAAGCCCGCAACGCCATCGTCTTCTGCTCCACCCGTGCGGCAGTGAACCATCTGACGGCGCGGCTCAACAATCGCGGCTTTGCCGTCGTTGCTCTCTCCGGCGAACTCACCCAGAACGAGCGCACCCACGCGCTGCAGGCCATGCGCGACGGCCGCGCCCGCGTCTGCGTGGCGACCGACGTTGCCGCCCGCGGCATCGACCTGCCGGGTCTCGAACTCGTCATCCATGCCGACCTGCCGACCAATTCCGAAACGCTTCTGCACCGCTCCGGCCGTACCGGCCGCGCCGGGCAGAAGGGCGTCAGCGCCATCGTCGTGCCGGTCAACCAGCGCCGCAAGGCAGAACGCCTGCTGGACGGCGCCAAGGTCAGCCCGGCATGGGTTCGCCCGCCATCGGCCGAAGAGATCGTCGAGCGTGATGGCGCCCGTCTTCTGGCCGATCCGTCGCTCACCGAGGCCGTGGCCGAGGACGAACGCGATTTCGTCACCAGACTGCTCGAACAGCACGGCGCGGAAAAAGTCGCCGCCGCTTTCGTGCGCCTTTACCACGCCGGACGTTCCGCGCCCGAAGACATCGCCGAAGTCTCGCTGGACAACAATCGCAAGCCGCGCCGCGACAGTTTCGAGACGGTCGAAAACAATGCGCCGCGCCGCGAACGCTCCGATTTCGCTGACAGCGCCTGGTTTTCGCTGTCCGTCGGCCGCAAGCAGAGCGCCGAGCCCCGCTGGCTGATCCCCATGCTCTGCCGTTTCGGCAAGATCACCCGCCAGGATATTGGCGCGATCCGCATGCAGCAGACGGAGACTTTCGTGGAACTGGCGGCCGATGCCGTCGATCGCTTCACCTCCGCCATCGGCAAGGACATGACGCTCGAAAAGGGCATTCGCCTGAAGGCGCTCGAAGGCAAGCCGGAAATGACCGGCGGCTTCCGCGAAGACACGCGCCCGGCAAAGGCGCAGCGCAAATTCGGCAAATCGGACCATGCCGGCGGCGAGCGTGACGACCGCAAGGGTGGTGACGACAAGCCCTGGAAAAAGAAGAAGCCCTTCGGCGACAAGCCGAAATACGAGGGCAAGAAGGACAAGCCCTTCGAAAAGCGTGGACCGAAGCCGACGAAGGGCTGAGGACGCCCCGGCTTTCAGCTTTATCGAGATAAAGGTCCCGTTTGCACGGGACCTTTTTTATTGCGTCATCGCAACACGACCGCTGCCGGCACTCCTGCGATCAGTCTTTGGTTGTCACTTCGACAAGAGCCGTGACCGGCTTGCCGTCGACCAGAACGGGCCGGTGGTGGTCATCTGCCAGCAGAATGCCGATGACGTGCCGGCCGGTCGGGCTTGGGCAATGTCCGAACCTTGCCTTGATGAGATCACCGCCGAAGTCGCTGTTCATACTGTTATAGGCCCGGCCGGGAATGTTGCATGTATCGCCCGAAGGGTCGATTTTCATATGCACATGGCCGCATTGGCCGTCTCCTCCACACTGCCCGGCGGGAAGCAGCTTGAAGCTGCTTTTCACGACGACGCCGATGGCCCGTTCGGGATCATGACCCAATTCGATGACATCGCCCGCTTGCGGCCACACGATTTCCAGCTTCGGGCTGTCCTGCGCATGGGCGGCGACGATCGGGAAAAATGCAAATGCGAGAGTGATTTTTAAAACCGGGTGCACCATTGAAATCTCCATATCTCAATGTAATCGATGCTTACATCAAGCTTCATTTCGACACAACAAAATAATCAGTGATTACATATCGATTTGGTGCTACCCCAAGGCTTATGGAAAAAGCTCAGGACAAGAAGACGGCGCGCGACAGGCCCTACCACCACGGCAACCTTGTCGATGAACTTGTTGCGGCAACGATCGCAATCATCGAGGAACGGGGCGCTGAAAATGTTTCCGTCCGTGAGGCCGCCAAGCGTGCCGGCGTCTCGCCGGGAGCGCCATTCAGGCATTTCCGTTCAAAAACGGCCTTGATGACCGCTGTTGCGGAGCAGGCCATGAACCGGCTGACGGAATCCGTCGAAACCGCGAGAGCGCAGGCCGGCGATGAGGAGCCGCTTGTCGCCTTCGAAGCCATTGGCCACGGTTATCTGCGCTGGGCGCTGGCCAATCCGACGCATTTTGAGGTCATAAGTTCGCGAACGCTGATCGACTTCAATTCGTCCGATATTTTACGTAAGCAGAACGACGCCATAAGGCGCCTGATGATCAGCCTGTTGATGCAGGCGCGTGAAAACGGCCAGCTCCCCCACGGCCTCGATCTGGATCAACTCGTGCTGGGCGCCCGCGCGCTGGTCTATGGCCTTGCCCGCATGGCAATCGATGGACATTTTCCGGAATGGCATGTTGCCGAGCCTCCTTCGGAGGCAATGCACAAAACGCTGCATCTGTTCATAGGGCAGCTCACCAGAAGCTGAGGCCGCCATTAAAAAGCCCCGCTTTCGCGGGGCTCCATTGTCTCGACAGATCAGAACACCATCACTCAGAATGTGAGCGCGCGGTCGCCGTTCTCGTCCTTGATGCGGTTCGGCAGGCCGATCCTGTTCAGGAGGTTGAGGAACGGCTTCGGCGGCAGCTCTTCCACATTGGCCATCTGCTTCACGTCCCATTCGCCTGTCGCGATGAGCATGGCAGCGGCGACCGGCGGAACGCCGGCGGTGTAGGAAATGCCCTGCGAGCCGACTTCTTCGTAGGCTTCCTTATGGTCGGCCACGTTGTAGATGAAGACTTCGCGTTCCTTGCCGTCCTTGATGCCCTTGACGACATCGCCGATGCAGGTCTTGCCGACATAATCAGGCGCCAGCGAAGACGGATCGGGAAGGACGGCCTTGACCACCTTGAGCGGCACGACTTCCAGACCCTCGGCCGTCTTGACCGGCTTTTCGGACAGCAGGCCGAGGTTCTTCAGCACCGTGAAGACATTGATATAATGATCGCCGAAGCCCATCCAGAAGCGCACATCGGCGCCATCCATATTTTTGGAAAGCGAATGCACTTCATCATGGCCGGTCATATAGGCCTTCTGCTTGCCGACGACCGGCAGGTCGAATTCCTGGCCGACTTCGAACATCTGGTTCGTCTGCCATTCACCCTTTTGCCAGGAATAAACGACGCCGGTGAATTCGCGGAAGTTGATTTCCGGGTCGAAATTGGTGGAGAACCAGCGGCCGTGGCTGCCGGCATTGATATCGACGATATCGACCGAGGTGACCTTATCGAAATACTCATCCTTGGCGAGACGCGCATAGGCGTTCACCACGCCCGGATCGAAGCCGACGCCGAGAATGGCGGTCACGCCTTTTTCCTTGCACTCTTGCGCGCGCTTCCACTCGTAGTTTCCGTACCACGGCGGCGTCTCGCAAATCTTGGTCGGATCCTCGTGGATCGCGGTATCCATATAGGCAACACCCGTGTCCATGCAGGCACGAAGAACGGACATGTTGACGAAAGCCGAACCGACGTTGATGACGATTTCCACGCCGGTTTTCCTGATCAAGGCTTTCGTCGCCTCGATATCCATCGCGTCAAGCGCATGGGCCTCAAGTTTCACATCTGTCTTGAGGCTCTTCTTTTCGCGTACGGACTCGACAATCTTGCGGCACTTTCCCAAAGTCCGTGACGCAATATGAATGTCTCCCAATACATCGCTGTTCTGGGCGCATTTATGCGCCACGACCTGTGCTACGCCACCGGCGCCGATGATCAGAACGTTCTTCTTCATTTCAGGTGATGCCTCCTTTTCCCCGCGGGGATGAGCTTCGTTTCATGTTAAAAACAGGGTTTAAGACAGGCTTTGCTCGAAATCGGCAAAGTCGAATTCACGAACGGCGCGAACGGTGCCGTCCAGTTCCTTGATGGCGATCGCCGGCATCTTCACGCCGTTGAACCAGTTCTTCTTGACCATGGTGTAGCCGGCCGCATCCTGGAAGGAGATGCGGTCGCCGACCTTCAGTTCCTTGTCGAAGCGGAAGTCGCCGAAAATATCGCCGGCAAGGCAGGACTTGCCGCAGACCATATAGGGATGCTCGCCCTCGTTCGGCGAAACCTTGGCGGTTTCGCGATAGATCAGCAGATCGAGCATATGGGCTTCGATGGAGCTGTCGACGATGGCCAGATTCTTGCCGTTGAACAGCGTGTCGAGAACCGTCACTTCCAGCGTCGTGCTCTTCGTAATCGAGGCTTCGCCCGGCTCCAGATAGACCTGCACGCCGTATTTTTCCGAAAACGCCGCCAATCGGTCGCAGAACTGGTCGAGCGGATAATTGTCACCGGTGAAGTGGATGCCACCACCGAGGCTCACCCATTCGGCGCGCGACAGCAGCGATCCGAACTTTTCCTCGATCTGCGTCAACATCCGGTCGAACAGGGAGAAATCGCCGTTTTCGCAATTGTTGTGGATCATGAAGCCGGAAATGCGGTCCATGACCTTGTCGACCTTGGCCACGTCCCATTCGCCCAGCCGGCTGAACGGGCGCGCGGGATCGGCAAGATCGAAGCTTGAGGAGCTGACCTGCGGGTTGAGGCGCAGACCGCGCGTAATGCCGGACGCCTTGTCGGCGAAACGCTCCAGCTGACCGATCGAATTGAAGATGATCTTGTCGGCATTCGCAATCACCTCGTCGATTTCATAATCGGCATAGGCGACGGAATAGGCATGGGTCTCGCCGCCGAATTTCTCGCGGCCGAGACGCACCTCGTAAAGCGAGGACGAGGTGGTGCCATCCATATATTGCGACATGAAATCGAACACCGACCATGTGGCGAAGCATTTCAGCGCCAAGAGCGCCTTGGCGCCGGATTTTTCCCGCACATAGGCAATCTTCTCCATGTTGCGAAGAAGTTTTGTCTTGTCGATGAGGTAATAGGGCGTCTGGAGCATGTCGTTTCACATATTGATTGAAGTCAAGGTACGTCTCGATGATGGGCCTTATAGGATGCTTGTGACAGGAAAACAAATGTCCGGCACCGAATTCCCGGAAAATCGCCCCCGAGCCGAAATGCCTGTGAAGAAAACACCTCCCCTTGCGGAACCAAGCCGGCATGGGTGCGTTTGAATGGCGGACAGGCGGGTGTTCAACCGCCGTAACGAAGGTTCGTGAGCGGCGGCAGCCTGGAACATGCCGCCATTCCCATCAACGATGTTCAGGAAGGACTTCACCTATGGCAAGCGTGCGTAGCAGCGTGAATGACAAGATCCAGCAATCCCTCGAAAACGGTGATGCGGCCGATGTGGCAGCGCAGCTCGCCCAGCTTCGCGAAGATCTGGCAAATCTTGCCAAGAGCGTGAAGGCGCTCGGCGTCGGAGCATCGCACGAACTGAAGGCGCAGGCAGCCCGGGTGGCCGATGATGCGCTCACTGCTTCCGGAGAGATGGCCGACAGCGTCCGCAGCGAAATCTCCACGCTGAACGACAATCTGACAGACCACGTCCAGAAAAATCCGCTCCAGTCCCTCGGCATCGCCGTCGGCGTCGGTTTCGTGCTTGCCCTTCTCACACGTCGATAAGGCGGCCGCTCATGCTTGAGGCATTGCTGGTCTATCTGGGAGACACCCAGCGCGAAGGACGCGTGGTCACACGGCGCCTGCGCGCCACCATCATCCTCTGGGTGTTGACCGCGGTCTTTTTCCTGATCGCCTTCGTGGCCGCGGTGGTGGCGGGGTCCATTTACCTCGCGCATCATGTCGGGGCAGGCCCGGCGGCGCTGGTCGTTGCCGGCTCGGCCTTCCTGCTTGGCGTCATCATGCTGGTGGCGCTGGCGATCGTTAAACGCCCGAAAGCCTATGCCGCAAGACCGGTCGCCCCGCTGACGGCCGCTGCTCCGCTAACGGCAGCGCCTCTGGCCCTGCAGTCGCTGCTGACGCTTGCCATTCAGGCACGGCCCTATGCAACGCTCGCCGTGGCTGTCGCTGCCGGTTTTCTGGCCACCAGGGTCAATACGAAAAAGCCCAAGTAACTTCTTGGCGGCATGACAGGGCAAACCGCGCATCCACAGCATGGATGCGCGGTTTTTTTTATGTTACCCGCGAAGGATAGATTGGTTGATGGCATCCTGCGCCACGCCGCCCTTATTTGAACAAAGTGACATACAGTCTCGGCGCGTCCGTAATTTTCTGAAAGGCGATTGATGAAGAAGAAAGTCCTTGTCGTCGGCGGTGCCGGCTATATCGGTTCGCACACCTGCCTTCTCCTGTCTGAGCGAGGATATGAACCGGTCGTTTTCGACAATCTGTCCAACGGGCATGAGGAATTCGTCCGCTGGGGGCCCTTCGAACAGGGCGATATCCGCGACCGGGCGCGGCTCGACGAAGTCTTCGCCAAACACCGGCCGGAAGCCGTTCTGCACTTCGCCGCGCTGATCGAAGTCGGCGAATCGGTCAAGCAGCCCGTCGCCTTCTACGACAACAACGTCATCGGCTCACTCAACCTGCTCTCGGCCGCCATCGATGCCGGCGTCACCGCCTTCGTGTTTTCCTCCACCTGCGCCACCTACGGACTGCCGGAACAGGTGCCGATCGACGAGACGCACCGGCAGGCGCCGATCAACCCCTATGGCCGCACCAAATGGGTGGTGGAGCAGGCGCTGAAGGACTACAGCACCTATAAGGGGCTGCGTTCGGTCATGCTGCGCTACTTCAATGCCGCGGGCGCGGATTTCGAAGGCCGGATCGGCGAATGGCACAAGCCCGAAACCCATGCGATCCCGCTGGCCATCGAGGCGGCTCTCGGACGGCGTCAGGGCTTCAAGGTGTTCGGCACGGATTACGACACGCGCGACGGCACCTGTGTGCGTGACTACATTCACATTCTCGACCTTGCCGATGCGCATGTGCGGGCGGTGGATTATCTGCTCGCCGGCGGCGAAACCGTGGAACTCAATCTCGGCACAGGCACCGGCACCACGGTAAAGGAACTGCTGGCAGCAATATCCGACGTTTCCGGCCGCCCCTTCCCGGTCGAATATACCGGGCGGCGCGACGGCGATTCCACCACCCTTGTCGCCAATAATGACAAGGCGAGAGAAGTTCTCGGGTGGGAACCGCGTTATTCGCTGTCGGATATCATCAGATCCGCCTGGGCATGGCATTCCTCGCGCAACGCCGGAGATTGAGCAGCCCGCAGGCCAAAACAAAAAGACACCGGCCGAGGGCCGGTGTCTCCCGCGGGACGGCTTTTGAGAGCCCGGCCCCGCTCCTGCCTCCCAGGTATGGGATCAAGGCTTGGTCGCGGATGTCGTCGTGCTGTCCGGCACAGCCGGAGTTACCGCATTCTTCTCGCTGGCCTTCTGTTCCAGCGTCTTGAATTCGGGCGCAGCCTTCAGCGTTTCCGCCGTTTCCGTGGTCGTCAGACGGATGGTACCGTCCTGCGCATTGCGGGTCATCGTCACCTTGTCCATCGGCACGGCCACATCCTTTGCGCCGATGCCGAGGAAACCGCCGACACCGATCACGGCCGCGACGAGGCCGCCATCTTCTTCCATGATGAGATTGGTGACGTTACCGATGCTCTCATCGGCTGCGGTGTAGACCGACTTGCCGATATAGTCATTGGCGCTGATCTGGGTTTCGCCCTGCTCGGTTATATAGGCGCCGCCGGTGGTCGTGGCAGCGCTGTCATTGGCCGAAGGGGCGGCAGGCGTCATCGGAGTTGCAGGCGGCGTTGCCGGCTCTGTCTGCGCGCCCGGATTTGCCGGTGCGGGCTGGGTGGTGCCCTGAGCGATGGCCAGCGGCGCGAAAGCCGTCGTGCCCATCAGGGCGGCGGTGACGAGTATCGTAAGTTTCTTTGTCATTTCGTACCTTCCTTTCATCGTTCTCAACTGGCCGGACGATGATTGATTTTACTTTCGCTCCCGGGCCTGTTCGTTTTGCAAACGGGCTCGTCGTTGAAATAGTTCCGATTTTTTCCGGTCACGCCGATGCAATTGTCGCGTGTTGCAACAACCGAAGGTAAAAAACAGGCATTGCTAACGGGGGACAGCGCGCTATTATCCCTGCCGTAACAATGCCATAACTGCCGGAGTTTTTTGTATGCCTCCACCCGGCGACAGACTGAAAGACATGATCTCGGCTTTGCGTCGGCGCAGCGCGAATTTTTTCCCGACCGCCTCAATCGGCACCTATCTGGTGGTGATGGCAACCGTCATCACCCTGCCGCTGATTCTTTTCGTCGGCTATCTGATGCTGCGGCTTGAAGCCGAAAAACGCGACGACCTGCAGAGGGAAACCATCGAGGATGTCCGGGTCGTCAGCCGCAACATCGACCGTCGCCTGCAGGAAATGGCCACCTCGCTCAACCTGCTGTCGCAGTTTCCCGAGCTTGAGAGCGGCAATCTCGCGGCGTTTCAGGGGCGTGTCGCCGAAAGCCTGAAAAGGGAGGGCCTTTACGCCCTTCTTGCCACCAAGGACGGCCAGCAGCGCCTCAACACCCGGCTGCCCTATGGCCAGCCTCTCGGCAAGGTGCCGGCCGAGGCAAATCTGGCCAGGGCGATCGATTCCGGCCGTATCACCGTTTCCGACATGTTTTTCGGCTCTACCAGCAAGGAATGGGTATTCAACGTCACCATGCCGCTCGATCCGGACCTCGGATCGGCCGGCGACGCGCTGATCCTGACGCAGAATGCCAGTGATCTCAGCCGGCTCATTCCCACGGAAAACCTGCCGCGCAACTGGGCGGTCGCCATCATCGACGGCACCAACCGCGTCGTCGTTTCCAGCGCGCAGGATGAGGCGGAAGTGGGCAAGCCCTTTGTCAACCCCGCCATACTTTCGGAAATGCAGGCCTTCAGCGGCAATTTTTTCGATGGCAAGGGCAATCTCTACGCCTATGCGCAATTGCCGGGCTGGCAATGGAAGACCGTGATGTGGGGACCGCTGGCCGCAAGCCAGGCGGCGCTGATCGACACCTGGCGGCAGATGATGATCGGCAGCCTTGTGCTGGTGCTGATCGCCATCGGCGGCGCCTATCTGGTCGGCCGGCAATTGCGCAGTTCCATCCGCGATCTGACCCACATGGCCGAGCGTATCGGTGAAGGCGAGATCGTGGCCCCCGTCGATACCAAGATAAAGGAGGCCAACCAGGTCGCCATCGCGCTTTCCAACGCCTCCTTCGACAGGAGCCAGTCGGAAGAGCGGCTGCAACTGCTGCTGCACGAACTGGTTCACCGCTCCAAGAACATCCTGACGCTGGTTCAGGCGATGATACGGCAACTGGGCCGGGAAAATAAAAGCATTCCGGAGTTCCAGAAGGAGGTCGACCACCGCCTGCGCGGTCTCGGCATGTCCATCCGCGCACTGGCGGAGGTTCAGTGGCAGGGCCTGCCGATCCGCAAGCTGATCGAGACCCATCTCGACGTTTTCGGCACCGTGGCCGAACGTGTCGTGCTGGAGGGAGAGGATTTCATGCTTTCGCCGGAAGCGGCGCAGAATTTCGGGCTCGTGGTGCATGAGCTGACGACGAACTCCATCAAATATGGCGCCCTTTCGGTTCCGGCCGGAAAGATAATTGTAAGCTGGAAGCCGCTCGAAAAAGACGGTCGGCAGATGCTGCATCTCGTCTGGACGGAAACAGGCGGGCCACCCGCGACCGAGCCGAGCCGCAAGGGTTTCGGTACCACCGTCATCAAACGACACGCGGAAGGCGCGTTCGGCGGGCATGTGACGACGGAATATCGCGACACCGGTTTTGAATGGTCTCTGGAAGCGCCGATGCGCTATTTCGCCCCCAAGCGGCCCGAGCAGACGCATTGAGGCGTCCTCTCGCGGGCCGCTTGAATTTGGCCACTGAATTTGGCGATTGTCAAAAAAATTGCATTTTCCGGGAACCGAATGCGGCAGTGCGCATTTTTACTGCAGGCCAAGCAATTCCCCCGTCCCCGCCTGAAGCTTGGCTGAATATAAACGGGTTTCGCCCCTGAAAACCCGTCATAAAATAGCACGGCTCTCCTATGGGCCGTGCTTTTTATTATGCTCCTGCGCTATGGGAGACGGGCGCCCGGCATCATCCACGCCCCCCACAATTCTGTCAGGAATCCGCGCCGTCACCCGAAGGGAACTTCAGGCGGTAGACGATCCGCTCCGGTGTCAGCTGGTATTCGGCGCTCCCTCCGAGGGCGGAAGGCACCACCTTTTCCAGCACCACGCTGCCGAAGCTGCCGCGCCGGGCCTCCACCGGTTCCTTCGACGGCATCATCGGCTCGTTCCACTCGACGATATAAAAATCGCCGTCCTGCCGACACTGAAGAGAGATCGGCGGATGATAGGCGAGATTGCCGCTGTGGCTGACGGTATTGACCACCAGTTCGTGAAAGGCGAGCCCGATATAAAGCGCCCCGTTCGGGTTGAGCAGAAGGTTCTCGCCTTCCATGTGGATGAGGTTGGGATATTCCGGCACATAGAGATCGAATTGCTGCCGGAGAAGCTCGAATATGCGCGCGCCGCGCCAGTCCGAATCCGTGATGAGATCCTGGCTCTGGGCAAGCGCGTGCAGCCGGCCCCGGAACTTGCGCAAAAAATCATCCTTGGTGAGGCTGAAGCGGGCCGTCTGGCCGGCAAGGCTCTGGATGATCGCCAAAAGGTTCTTGGAGCGGTGGCTGACCTCGCGCAGCAGCGAGCGCAAAAGCTGCTCGCGCCGCCTTTCCGCCGTCACTTCGCGAATGGTGGTTTTCATCACCATCTGGTTTGACTGATTGAAGGTCGAATGGACCTGGAACTGGAAGACACGGTCCTTGCCGGCATTGACTTCCAGCATGCCACGGCTGCCCGCCGTCACCATATCCTTTTTCAGCTCGGCAAGCCGGACCGACAGGTCATTGCCGAACAGAATTTCATCGGTGGGATGGGAATCGGCTGGCAGCTTCCAGACATCGGGAAGATTGGCAACGAATATATAGTCGCGGTTCCAGTCCTGGAGCAGGACTGTCTCACCCGAATCGAGCAAGGCAAGGATAAGCGAATCGTGCAGCTCGCCCTCGTCCCTCTCCGCGTTATGCCATGCCAGCCGATGCAAATTCGTCTCCTTGCAGAAAGCCGCAGGTCAAGCCCACGACCGTAACCGCCAACGCCCGGGGACCGTACTGGTTCCCGGCCCGCCCGCAGTTTCGGCAAATTTCACGCTGCGACGCGAGAGCTTTCGTTGAAAAACAGGGCCTGGCTGATAAGCGCTTTCACCATGTCCGGATTGAAGGGTTTCGTCACAAGGAATGTCGGCTCGGGCCGCTCGCCCGTCAAAAGACGCTCGGGGAAGGCCGTGATGAAGATGACCGGGAGGGTGGTCATCTGCAGGATGTCCTTCATCGCGTCGAGACCGGAACTGCCGTCCGCAAGCTGAATATCGGCAAGGATCATTTTCGGCTGGGTGCGGTGGAAAAGGTCGAGCGCCTCGGTATGTGTGCGGGCGATGCCGGTGACACGGTGGCCGAGATCGGTGACCATCTGTTCGATATCCATGGCGATGAGGGGTTCATCCTCGATGATCATGATATCGGTCGCGACCTGGCGGGCGATTTCGGAAGCCGCTTCGTCGATCAGTCCGCCGACCTGGTCTTCCGACACTTTCAGAACCTCAGCGGCCTCCGAAGGCGTGAATTCCTCAACCGTCGTCAGCAGGAAGGCCTGGCGGGCAAGCGGCGGCACGGCGGAGAGGTTCGCGGAAGCGCGCTTTTCCCATCCCGACAGGTTTTCGTCGGCCTTAATATTGATCGTGACGGAACTAAAGATCGATACGAACAATTGATAGAGCGAAACGCGATCGCTGGTTGTCTGCGGGAAGATGCTGATATCGGCGATCAGAGCTTCGAGTGTTGCCGCAACATAGGCATCGCCCGTGGATTGTGAGCCGCAAACGGCACGCGCGAACCTGCGCAGATATGGCAGGTGCGGTGCGATGCGTGTAGAAACTGACATGGAATTCTCCCCTTTCATGCGGTCTGCAACGCAAACCCAAGATAGCAACGTGCGCATCGCAAAAAAAGTTCCGGGCCGCCGGAACTATTTTTTTCACCGCGCATTCTTTGCCACGACACAAAAGGAATACCGGACGTTATGAGCATATTTCAATCGGACCAAGACCAGCCGGATAATTCGGCCGCCCCCCAGGTTCCGCACTCCGGGCGGGCGGTGATTTCCCGCAAGCTCAGGGAGCTTTATGATGCCGTTCAGGATGAAGGCATCCCTGACAAATTCCTCGACCTTCTCGAAAAACTCGATGAAGCCGAAAGCAAAGCCAAAATGAAGGCTTCGGAGGAATGATGGCGAAAGAGCCGGAGCAGACAGAATACAATTTCAAGCGGGAAATGCTGGCGGCGCTGCCAAACCTGCGCGCCTTCGCGATCTCACTCATCCGTTCGAGGGATCGTGCCGACGATCTCGTGCAGGATACGATCATGAAGGCATGGGCGAAACAGGACAGCTACCAGCCGGGCACCAATATGCGGGCATGGCTGGTGACGATCCTGCGCAACGAATTCTACAGCCAGATCCGCAAGTCGGGACGTGAAGTGCAGGATACGGATGGGGTCTATACGTCGCGCCTTTCAGTGCCGCCGGAACAGCATGGTTCCGTGGACCTTCAGGATTTCCGCGCCGCGCTCGCAAAGTTGCCGGATGACCAGCGGGAAGCGATCCTGCTGATCGGCGCCTCGGGTTTTGCCTATGAGGAAGCCGCCGAGATTTGCGGTTGCCCTGTCGGTACGATCAAGAGCCGCGTCAGCCGCGCAAGACTGCGTCTGCAGGAATTGCTTGGCATCGAAAACGAAAACGAATTCGGCCCGGACGCGCAGATGAGCGCGGTCACCGCCGCCGCCACGGCGCGCTGAGAGCGCTGAATTCGAACAGTGGCGAACGGGCAGGCCTGCGTCTGCCCGTTAAAACGATGACAAAGGCCGCAAACCTCTCCTCCGTCATGCCGGACTTGATCCGGCATCCAGCCACGGCGTGTCTGCGCCGTGAAAGGACTCTCTCGCGATCAATGACTTGATCGCACTGGACCCCGGATCTAGTCCGGGGTGACGGTGTGCGGATGATACGGCGAGCGCGCGCCAACCACTGTCTCCGTGTTGCCCCTTCAGATACCCGTTTCCTTGACCGATTGCATGACCACGAAGGTCGAGGTGTTGGCGACCGATGGCAGGCTCGAGATTTTCTCGCCGAGCACCCTTCGATACTTGCGGATGTCGCTGGTGCGCACTTTCAGAAGATAATCGAAGGCGCCGGCGATCATGTGGCACTCCTCCACTTCCTTGATCTTGCGCACCGCCGCGTTGAATTCCTCCAGCGCCTTTTCGCGCGTATCGGAGAGCTTTACCTCGGCGAAGGCGATGTGATCGACACCGAGCTTCTGCGGATTGAGCATGGCGCGGAAGCCGAGAATATAGCCCTCATCCACCAGCCGCTTCAGCCGCGTCTGGCAGGGCGTCTTGGAAAGGCCGACCCTTTTCGAGAGCTGCAGCACGGACATGCGCCCGTCTTCGCTCAGCGCCTCGAGAATCTTGAGATCGAAGTGATCCAGATCGTCTGTTTTTTGACTATTAGCCATGCGATTTTACGCCATATCTCAAAAATAAAAGTTCATATTGCCTGTTTTATCCTGAAAATAGGGCCATAGCAATTTCTGCGGTGATGATATTGTCTGCCACAGGATGACAAGCGGCGGGCGGAGGACACGCGGCCGCCGAAGGTCTGTCTTCAACAGCGTTTTCAGGATTTTTCAGAATGGCCGATGGTGCAAGCAACGCCGGTGTAGTGGCGAACGGTATCTTCCAGAATTTTGCGCCGCCGGTGCGCGAGCAGAGCCTGCTGCGCAAGGCGATCACCGCCGCCTATCGCCGCCCGGAGGAAGAATGCCTGGCGCCGCTGATCGAGGCGGCGACGGTGACGGCTGAGGAGGCGAAAGCCATTCGCGACACCGCCCGCAAGCTGATCGAGGCTCTGCGCGCCAAGACCAGGGGCACCGGCGTCGAGGGGCTGGTGCAGGAATATTCGCTTTCCAGCCATGAGGGCGTGGCGCTGATGTGCCTTGCCGAAGCGCTGCTGCGCATTCCCGACACCGCCACCCGCGATGCGCTGATCCGCGACAAGATCGCGCGCGGTGACTGGAAGTCCCATATTGGCGGCGGGCGCTCGCTCTTCGTCAACGCCGCCACCTGGGGCCTCGTCATCACCGGCAAGCTGACCTCGACGGTCAATGACAGAGGCCTTTCGGCGGCGCTGACCAAGCTGATCGCCCGCGCCGGCGAACCCGTCATCCGCCGTGGCGTCGATATGGCCATGCGCATGATGGGCGAGCAATTCGTGACCGGCGAAACCATCGGCGAGGCGATCAAGCGTTCGAAGCCGCTGGAAGAGCAAGGCTTCCAATATTCCTACGACATGCTGGGCGAAGCCGCGACCACCGCCAAGGATGCGGAGCGTTATTACAAGGACTACGAAAACGCCATCCACGCCATCGGCAAGGCGTCCGCCGGCCGTGGCATCTATGGCGGCCCGGGCATTTCCATCAAGCTTTCGGCGCTGCATCCGCGTTACGCCCGCGCGCAGGCCGAGCGGGTGATGGCGGAGCTTCTTCCGCGCGTCAAATCGCTGATGCTGCTCAGCAAGAAATACGATATCGGCCTCAACATCGATGCGGAAGAAGCCGACCGGCTGGAACTGTCGCTCGATCTTCTGGAGGAGCTGGCGCTAGACAGGGACCTCGCAGGCTGGAACGGCCTCGGTTTCGTGGTGCAGGCCTATGGCCGCCGCTGCCCCTTCGTTCTGGACTACATCATCGATCTCGCCCGCCGCTCGGGCCGCCGCATCATGGTGCGTCTTGTCAAGGGCGCCTATTGGGATGCGGAAATCAAGCGCGCGCAGGTGGAGGGGCTGGAAGACTTCCCGGTCTTCACCCGCAAGATGCACACCGATGTTTCCTACATTGCCTGCGCCCGCAAGCTGCTCGACGCGCGCGATCTGGTCTTCCCGCAATTTGCGACCCACAACGCGCAATCCATGGCGACGATCTACCATCTCGCCGGCCCCGGCTTCAAACTCGGCGACTATGAGTTCCAGTGCCTGCACGGCATGGGCGAACCGCTTTACAGCGAAGTCGTCGGCAAGAAGAAGCTTGACCGGCCGTGCCGCTTCTATGCCCCCGTCGGCACCCATGAGACGCTGCTGGCCTATCTCGTTCGCCGCCTGCTGGAAAACGGTGCGAACTCTTCCTTCGTCAACCGCATTGCCGATCCCGCCGTGCCGGTGGATTCGCTGCTGGAAGACCCGGTCACGGTGGTCAAGGCCTATGCCGTACCCGGCGCGCGTCACGACCGCATCGCCGCACCCGAAGGCCTGTTCGGCCCGGAACGCAAAAATTCCGCTGGCCTCGATCTTTCCAGCGAAACGACGCTCGCCGCATTGGACAAAACCCTGAAGGCTGGTGCTGCGACGGAGTGGAAAGCGTCGGCACCGCAGGCAGGTGGCAACACGCGCCCGGTTCTCAATCCCGGCGACCACAATGATATCGTCGGCCATGTGACCGAGCCGACTGAAGACGATGTCGAAGCTGCAATGCAGCGGGCAGCGGCCTCAAACTGGCCCTCCACCCCGGTGGAAGAACGCGCCGCCTGCCTGGAGCGGGCCGCTGACGCCATGCAGGCCGAAATGCCCGCCCTGCTCGGCCTCATCATGCGCGAGGCGGGAAAATCCATGCCGAACGCCATTGCCGAGGTGCGCGAGGCCATCGACTTCCTGCGTTATTACGCGGCGGAAGCCCGCAGGAACTTCAAGAGCGGAGAAACCCCGCTCGGCCCGGTCGTCTGCATCAGCCCATGGAATTTCCCGCTCGCCATCTTCATCGGTCAGGTGACGGCGGCGCTGGTTGCCGGCAATCCGGTTCTGGCAAAACCCGCCGAAGAAACGCCGCTGATCGCGGCGCAGGGCGTGCGCCTGCTGCATGAGGCCGGCGTTCCGCAGGATGCCGTGCAGCTTCTGCCGGGCGACGGCAAGACGGGTGCCGCACTTGTTGGCTCACCCCTTACAGCCGGTGTGATGTTCACGGGCTCGACGGAAGTGGCGCGGCTCATTCAGGGCCAGCTTGCCGGCCGGGTTCTCGCCAATGGCCAGCCGGTGCCGCTGATTGCCGAAACCGGCGGCCAGAACGCCATGATCGTCGATTCCTCCGCACTCGCCGAACAGGTCGTCGCCGATGTCATCGCATCTGCCTTCGACAGCGCCGGCCAGCGCTGCTCGGCATTGCGCATCCTCTGCCTGCAGGAAGATGTGGCGGACCGCACGCTGACCATGCTGAAGGGCGCGCTGCATGAATTGCGCATCGGCCGCACCGACAAGCTTTCCGTCGATGTCGGCCCCGTCATTACCGCCGAGGCGAAGGGCATCATCGAAAAGCACATCGAGGGCATGCGCGGGCTCGGCCATCGCATCGAACAGATCACGCTTGCCGGCGAAACCGGCAAGGGCACCTTCGTGCCGCCGACCATCATCGAGATGAAATCGCTCGCCGATCTGAAGCGCGAAGTCTTCGGTCCGGTGCTGCACGTCATCCGCTTCAAGCGCGACAATCTCGACCGGCTGATCGATGAGATCAACGCCACCGGTTACGGCCTGACCTTCGGCCTGCATACCCGTCTTGACGATACGATCCAGCATGTGCTGTCACGCGTCGCGGCCGGCAATCTTTATGTGAACCGCAACATCATCGGCGCGGTTGTCGGCGTGCAGCCCTTTGGCGGGCGCGGCCTTTCCGGCACCGGCCCCAAGGCCGGCGGTCCGCTCTATCTCGGCCGCATGACACAGATTGCCCCAAAGATAGACCGGGTTGCGAGCCAGCAGGATCAGGCCGCAGTCGATCTTGCCCGCTGGCTGGATGAAAACGGCGAAACCGTTGCGGCCGAAGCCGCACGGCAGACGGCAGTTCTTTCCGGCCTCGGCTTCGAAACCGAGCTGGCGGGTCCCGTCGGCGAGCGCAATGTCTATGCGCTGCATCCGCGTGGAAAGGTTCTGCTGGTCCCGGCAACCGAACAGGGGCTTTACCGCCAGCTTGCGGCAGCGCTCGCGACCGGAAACGCGGTTGTCATCGACAATGCTTCGGGACTGGAAAAGTCGATCTACGGCTTGCCGGCAACCGTGACCTCTCGCATCGTCTGGGCGGATGACTGGGCGAAGTCCGGTCCCTTCGCCGGCGCGCTGGTCGAGGGCGATGCGGAGCGTATCGTGGCCGTCAACAAAAAGATCGCCGCCCTGCCCGGCCCGCTGGTTCTCGTACAGGCCGCGACGACGGAAGTGCTTTCCGGGGAAAGCCAGCCCTATAATCTCGACTGGCTGGTGGAAGAAGTCTCCGTCAGCGTCAACACCACGGCCGCCGGCGGCAATGCCAGCCTGATGAGCATTGGTTAAATCAGGTTCGGGCGGGGTCTCGGCCCTGCCGGCTCATGCCTCACCCGTTGCTGTCGCCACGGCCGAAGAGCTGGTTCAGAACCTGCTCTTCCAGCCTTGCGAATTCCGCCGTGCCATGACGGCGCGGACGCGGCAACTTCACATCGAGATCGAGCGCGATGCGCCCTTTATCGATGACGACAATGCGATCCGCAAGCGCCACGGCCTCCGAGACGTCATGGGTGACGAGAACGGCGGTGAATTTCTGCTTGCGCCAGATGCGCTCCAGCAGAAGCTGCATTTCGATGCGGGTGAGCGCATCGAGCGCGCCGAGCGGCTCATCCAGCGCCAGGATTTGCGGATGGGCCACCAAGGCACGCGCCAGCGCCACGCGCTGTTTCTGGCCGCCGGAAAGCACATAGGGCCATTCGCCAGCCCGGTCCTTCAGTCCCACCTCGTCGAGAATGGCAAGCGCCTGTTCCTGCGCCGCCTCGCCTCTGGCGATGCCGGTCAGCCCCACGGAGACGTTGCTCGCGATACGTTCCCACGGCAGAAGGCGCGGCTCCTGAAACATCATGCGGGTGCGGCTCGATACATCCTTCGAGACGGTTCCGGTCGTCGGCGTGTCGAGGCCGGCCAGAATACGTAAAAGCGTGCTCTTGCCACAGCCGCTCTTGCCGATGATGGCCAGAAACTCGCCTTCCCGCACATCGAGATCGATGCCGCGCAGAACCGGTTTGTCGCCGAAGCTCTTCACCACATTGCGGAAGCTGAAGGCGACCTTGCCTTCGGTCGTTTTCTCGCGTTGTTCGATTTTCCCCTGCGACGGGAGGGATGGCGGGGCATCCGGGCGTCTCAGCGTCGTCACATTACCGGTCGACATGGGTTACCTCAGACTTTCTTGAAGGCTGGATGCCATTGCAGGAAGATGCTTTCGAGGAAGCGGGCGAAACTGTCGGCCAGCTTGCCGAGAAGCGCATAGATGAGGATCGACAGCACGACGACGTCGATCAGCAGGAACTCGCGCGCCTGCATGGCCATATAGCCGAGGCCGGACGAGGAAGAGATGGTTTCGGCCACGATGAGCGTCAGCCACATGATGCCGAGTGCATACCGCAGGCCGGTGAAAATGGCGGGCAGCGCGCCGGGCAGGATCACTCGCCGGAACAGCGTGAAGGGCGACATGCCATAGGTGCGGCCCATTTCCACCAGTTGCGGATCGATACCCTGAATGCCGAGCAGCGTGTTGATGTAAATCGGAAAAAACACCCCGAGCGCGACGAGGAACAGCTTCGCCTCCTCATCGATGCCGAACCAGAGGATGACCAGCGGAATAAGCGCCAGATGCGGAATGTTGCGGATCATCTGCAGCGTCGTGTCGGTGAAACTGCGGGAGAATTTCGAGAGGCCATTGGCCAGCCCGAAGATGAAGCCGATGGAACCGCCGATAGCGAAACCAGCCAGTGCGCGGGCGGAACTGACCCCGATATTGGCGACAAGCTCCCCCGAAAGCAGAAGCCGCCAGAAGGCTTCCGCGACGGCGGAAGGGGCCGGCAGCACATTGGCGGAAATCAGACCGGCACGCGCCGCCGCCTCCCAGCCTGCAAGAATGAGTGCGGGGAGCAGCCAGCCCGTGGCTCCGTCAATCCCGATGCGCTTTGTGGTGCTCACGGCGTTTCCTCCGGCTCAGTTCGTCGCGCCCGACCAGGCGGCATCCTTGATGCTGATCTGTTTCGGGATCAGGCCGAGACCATAAAAGCGATCGGCGGTTTCCTGCTGGCGGGTAATGGCTGGCATTTCATCTCCTTGTCACCAGCCCCTCTGGCCAGCCTGCGATATGGAGCAATGCTAGGTTTTTCTATTAAAACGATAGAGAGACGATAATTCAATGTGAGCAATGTTGCGGGAATAAAATTTCGCGCAAATGCATCTTTTCCGCAAATCGTCGTGGACGTTCCCGTCTGAGCCATCGCATGGAAATGCCGGCGCGGATGACGCCGCGCCGGCATGATGGATCAATTTCTCTATCGCCGATGCGATTGGCGGGGCGATTATTCGATATCGAAGGAAACGCCCTGCGCCAGCGGCAGAGCCTTGGAATAATTGACCGTGTTGGTGGCGCGGCGCATATAGGCCTTCCACGCATCCGAACCGGATTCACGGCCGCCACCGGTTTCCTTTTCACCGCCGAAAGCACCGCCGATCTCCGCGCCGGAGGTGCCGATATTGACATTGGCAATGCCGCAATCGGAGCCTTCCGACGACAGGAACCGTTCCGATTCCTGAATGTCGCGGGTGAAGATCGACGACGAAAGGCCGGCGGCGACGGCGTTATGGGCGTCGATTGCCTGATCCAGATCGCTGTATTTCATGACGTAGAGGATCGGCGCGAAGGTCTCTTCCAGCACGGGGCCAACCTGCTTCGGCATTTCGACCAGAGCGGGCTTCACATAATAGGCATCCGCCGCGCCGGTATCCACGCGGCCGCCGCCATTCACCACGCCGTCATGGGCTTTCGCCGCTTCGAGCGCCTTCTGCATGCCATCGAAAGCCGCCTTGTCGACCAGCGGGCCGACAAGTGCCGATGTTTCCAGCGGGTTGCCGACGGAGACGGAGGCATAGGCCTTTTTCAGGCGCGGCACGAGCTGGTCGTAAACGCTGTCATGCACGAAGAGACGGCGAAGCGTGGTGCAGCGCTGGCCGGCTGTGCCCATGGCGCCGAAGGCAATGGCGCGCAGCGCCATGTCGAGATCGGCGGAAGGGCAGACGATGCCGGCATTATTGCCGCCGAGTTCCAGAATGGCGCGGGCAAAACGTTTCGCCAGACGCGGGCCGACATCGCGGCCCATGCGGGTGGAGCCGGTGGCCGAGACGAGCGGCACCTTGGGATTGTCCACCAGAGCTTCACCCACGGCGCGATCGCCGATCAGCAGCTGGGACAGACCTTCCGGCGCGTCGCCGAAGCGGGCGGCGGCGCGTTCGAAGATGCCCTGAACGGCAAGCGCCGTCAGCGGCGTCTTTTCCGAAGGCTTCCAGACCACCGAGTTGCCGCAGACGATGGCGAGCGCTGCATTCCACGACCAGACGGCGACGGGGAAGTTGAAGGCCGAGATGACGCCGACGACGCCGAGCGGATGCCAGGTCTCCATCATGCGGTGGCCGGGACGTTCGGTGGCGATGGTCAGGCCATAAAGCTGGCGGGAAAGACCGACGGCGAAATCGCAGATATCGATCATTTCCTGCACTTCGCCGAGACCCTCGGACGGGATCTTGCCCGCTTCCAGCGACACGAGACGGCCGAGATCGGCCTTGAAGGCGCGCAGCTCTTCGCCGAGCAGCCGGATCAACTCACCGCGACGGGGTGCCGGCACGTTGCGCCACTGCTTGAAGGCGGCATCGGCCCGGTCGACCACGGCTGCGACACCTTCAACCGAAACGGTCTTGAGACTGGCTACCTGCTCACCCGTCACCGGGCTGAAGGACGCCATATCGCCACCGGTATAAAGATCACGGGCAACGCCCATCCTGTCGAGCAGGGCGGCGGCTTCCTGTTTCACGTCAAGCTTCGTGGTCGCATCCATGTCCATGGTCCTTTTGGTTGAAAGGGGAGGAAAGGCCGTTTCGATACGGCGCTTTCAACTCCCGTCACTCGTCTTTCCCCGAATTTGTCATTCGTTATGTGAAACTGGCGTTTTGCACCGTTCCATTCTTTCCCGTAATCATATATGGCCATAATGACCCTTTTCCAATGAGGAAAGCGGGTAAGTTGATGCGAGAATGGAATGGATCCGCGCAGAAGACTGGTCCCTGACATCGTCACCCTGCAGGCGTTCGAATGCGCGGCACGGCATGGCAATTTTACGCGTGCGGCGGAAGAACTCAACCTCACGCAGAGCGCGGTGAGCCGGCAGATCGGCGAACTGGAAGCACAGACGGGAATGCAGCTTTTCGAGCGCATCCGCAGGCGGGTCGTGCTTTCGGAGGCGGGGCGCAAATTCCTGCCGGATGTGCGGCGCCTGTTGCAGCAATCCGAGCAGCTGATGGTGCGCGCGGTCTCGGCCGGAACTTCACATGCATCTCTGTCCGTCGCCACATTGCCGACCTTCGGCAGCCGCTGGCTGATGCCGCGCCTCCACCGCTTCATCGATGCCAACCCCGACATGACGATCACCATCGGCTCGCGCTCCCATCCGTTCGATTTTGACGAGGAAGGCTTCGATCTCGCCATTCATTATGGCCAGCCGGTCTGGGCACATGGCACCTGCACGTTTTTGTGCAACGAGGTGATTGTCCCCGTCGCCAGCCCGGCCCTGCTCAGCCGCGCCGGCGTGGGCGGCGTGCAGGATCTGACCGGGCAACCGCTCCTGCATGTGACGACGCGGCCAAAGCTATGGACGGAATGGCTGGAGATGAACGGGGTGACGGCGGAGAATGCCTATCAGGGCAGCCGTTTCGACCAGTTCTCGATGATCATCGAGGCCGCCGCAAGCGGCATCGGTTTTGCCCTTCTGCCGAAATATCTCATCGAGGCGGAAATCGTCTCGGGCCGCCTCGAAATCGTCTTCGACATCCCCCTGCAGACCGACAAGAGCTATTACGTCGCCCTGCCGGAAGGACGGCAGGACAATGCGCTCGCCCGCGCCTTTCAGGCCTGGCTGCTCGATCAGGTCGGCAAGCCGGTGTAATCCGTCATTCGCTCAGTTCGAAGGGCGGAGGGAAACATCATCCAACCCCGGAAGATCAGGGCCGACGGGCACGATGCGGGTCGGATTGAGCGCCTTGATGGAATAATAACCGCGCTTGATATGGTCGATATTGACCGTGTCGCGCACGCCCGGAACGTTCAGTATCCGCATCATATAGGCCTGCAGCGCGGGATAATCGGCGATGCGGCGAAGATTGCATTTGAACAGGCCGTAATAGGCGGCATCGAACCGCACCAGCGTCACGAAAAGCCGGACATCCGTTTCGGTCAGCAGATCGCCGAACAGGAAAGGTCCGCCTGAGACGAGGCGCTTTTCGAGTTCCTGAAGTGTTTCGAACACATCGGCGAAGGCCTCTTCATAAGCAACCTGCGTGGTGGCGAAACCGGTTCTGTAAACGCCGTTGTTGAGGCGCGGATAGATGTGGTCATTGAGAGCGTCGATCTCATCCCGCAGCGCTTCCGGATACAGGTCCAGGCTATTGTCGGCCAGATCGCCGAAACCGGAATTCAACATGCGCAGAATATCGGCGGATTCGTTGTTGACGATAGTTTTCGTCTTTTTGTCCCAAAGCACGGGCACGGTGGCGCGGCCGGTATAATGGGGATCCGCGCTGGTATAGACCTCATGCATATAGGTGAAGCCGTTGAGCGTATCGCGGTCCGAGCCCGGATAGTCGCCGAATTTCCAGCCCTCGTCGGAAAGCGCCGGCTCGACAACGGAAACGGAAATCACCTCTTCCAGCTTCTTCAGCTTTCGGCCGATCAGCGTGCGCGATGCCCAGGGGCAGATCAGCGCGACGTAAAGATGATAGCGGCCGGGCTCGGCCGCAAAGCCGCCCTCGCCCGTCGGCCCCGCCGAACCGTCAGGCGTTACCCAGTTGCGGAAGCCGGAGGTCTGACGGACAAAGCCACCCTTCTTGTCGGTCGCCTGCACCGGATGCCATTCGGCGGTCCATTTTCCATCCACGAGCATTTGCGGCTCCCCGTTCATCTAAAGATGAAAGCCTTATGGGCCGGGTTGCCGCCGCTTCACAAGCCGCGCTTCGGTTGACGCACTGTTTCCGATCAAGGGTGAATTCAGAGGCGATTGCGGAAAAACGGGTTCCAGCGCACGGTGCCGAGCCTCACCTTTTCGCGAATCATCGTCAGCAGTCCCGATGCGGCGATGACGGCCAGGCCAAGCACGGCGACCGCATCCGGATATTCGTGGAAAAAGGCCATGCCAATCGCCACGGCCCAGAGGATTTGCGAATAATGCGACGGCGCGATCTGGCTTGCCGGCGCGATGCGGGTGGCGACCAGCAGGGTAATCTGCCCCGTCGCCGTGCAAAGGCCGATGAAGGCGAAGGCCAATAGCTGATGCAGGTTGGGCATGACGAAATCGGGAATGGCGGCGATACCGTTGAAGGTGAGGCCGTAGATCAGCAGCACGCCCATGATCGAGGTGCGCTTTTCCTTGCCCGCAAGCGAGCGCAGCAGAACGATGGTCATTGCCGCGAGGAACGCAACGCCGATGGCGGCGAAATGCCCGAGTTCCAGCGTCTTGAAGCCCGGCCGCACGACGAGGATAACACCGACGATGCCCGCCAGAACCGCCGCCCAGCGCCATGGGCCGATATTCTCCTTCAGGACCACGGCGGAAAGGACGGTGACGAAGAGCGGCGACAGGAAGATCAGCGCATAGGCTTCCGCCAGCGGAATGGTGGTGAAGGCATAGATGCCGAAAATACCCGCGAAAAGGCCGGAAATCGCGCGCCCGTGCACGGCGAAGGGCCGGCTCATGCGCCAGAATTCACGCCACCTTTCCTCACGCGGCTTGCTGAAGAAGATGAAGATGCCGGAGAAGAGGATGCTGAAGAAGCCGATTTCGAAAACGCTGATCTGCGATCCAAGCGACTTGATGGTGGCATCGCCCATGGAAAAGGTCGCATAAGCGAACAGACCGAGCAGAAAACCCTTTTGCATTTGACTTCCCCGAACACCGACCGCAACGCAAAGTTTCTCCCGGCCGCGTTAAACGCGACCCGGACGCCCCTTTGTGGGACAGACAGTCTGGCAGATTTGATCCTCACCCTATGGCTAGACCCGGCTACCTATGAGTGCAAGCCGGAAAAACCGCAAAATGACCCGATTGAACACGACCGGTGCAAATGGCTGCAAGGTGCGGCAAATTTGTCCCGCCACGGCCATCACATCCCCGTCATGGAAAGAGGTTAGCCGGTGTTGATCGTGGCGCTTGGCGACGGGCATGAAGGCGGCTAAATATTATCGTGTGTTTTTCGCCCGCCGGTTTCCCCGGCTGGTATTGCCGCGTTAACATGGCCTCGCTAACCGAAAGGAAAAAGAATGCGGATTGTGATGATCGGTTCGGGTTATGTCGGCCTCGTGTCCGGCGCGTGTTTTGCGGATTTCGGCCATGACGTGGTCTGCGTCGACAAGATGCCGGAGAAGATCGAAGCCCTGAAAAATGGCCATATCCCGATCTTCGAGCCGGGTCTCGATGTCATCGTCGCCAACAATGCCAAGGCCGGGCGGCTGAGCTTCACCACAGACCTTTCCGCAGCCGTCGCCAATGCCGATGTCGTCTTCATCGCGGTCGGCACGCCCTCGCGGCGCGGCGATGGCCATGCCGATCTCGGTTATGTCTATGCGGCGGCGAAAGAGATCGCCCATGCGCTTGATGGTTTCACCGTCATCGTCACCAAATCCACCGTTCCCGTCGGCACCGGTGATGAGGTGGAACGCATCATCCACGAGGAAAACCCCTCGGCCGATTTCGCCGTCGTTTCCAACCCGGAATTCCTGCGCGAAGGCGCCGCCATCGAAGATTTCAAGCGGCCGGACCGCATCGTCGTCGGCCTTTCGGACGAGCGTGCCCGCCCCGTCATGACCGAGGTTTACCGCCCGCTTTATCTCAATCAGTCGCCGCTGCTCTTCACGACGAGGCGCGCTTCCGAACTGATCAAATATGCCGCCAACGCCTTTCTGGCGATGAAGATCACCTTCATCAACGAAATGGCGGACCTGTGCGAAAAGGTCGGCGCCAATGTGCAGGATGTTTCGCGCGGCATCGGTCTCGATGGCCGCATCGGTTCGAAATTCCTGCACGCCGGCCCCGGTTATGGCGGCTCCTGTTTCCCGAAGGACACGCTGGCGCTCGCGAAGACCGCGCAGGACTATGATGCACCGGTGCGGCTGATCGAGACCACCATCGCCATCAACGACAACCGCAAACGCGCCATGGGCCGCAAGGTCATCAATGCGGTGGGCGGCGATGTGCGCGGCAAGAAGATCGCCGTGCTTGGCCTGACCTTCAAACCGAATACCGACGACATGCGCGACAGCCCGGCAATCGCCATCATCCAGACCCTGCAGGATGGCGGCGCGAAAGTGGTGGGTTACGATCCGGAAGGCATGGCGAATGCCCGCCACCTGATGGAAGATATCGAATACGCGGCCGGCCCCTACGAAGCGGCGGAAGACGCCGACGCCGTGGTGATCGTGACGGAATGGAACCAGTTCCGCGCGCTCGACCTGCCGCGCCTGAAGGCAATCATGAAAAGCCCTGTTCTGGTGGACCTGCGCAATATCTACCGCACGGATGAGGTCGCTGCGCATGGCTTCATCTATGCCGCGGTCGGTCGCCCGCACGAAGGCGGTTCCGGCAACGGCGCTTAAGGGTTTCGCTTCGCAATTTCATTAAAAGGTTTTTTGCGCTTCGGTTAAACCGCAAACGCACCAACGGATTCGGGACATAATCATCATGCGTTATCTGGTTACCGGCACGGCTGGCTTCATCGGCTTTTACGTCGCAAAGCGGCTGCTGGATGCCGGCCATTTCGTGACCGGCTTCGACGGCATGACGAAATATTACGATGTCAGCTTGAAAGAAAAACGCCACGCCATTCTTTCCCGCTCCAACGGTTTCCGGGCCGAAATCGGTATGCTGGAAGATACGGATGCGCTGAAGCGCGCGGCTGAGGCCGGCGAACCTGAGATCATCATCCACCTCGCCGCACAGGCGGGTGTCCGTTACAGCCTTGAAAATCCGCGCGCCTATATCGATTCCAATCTCATCGGCTCGTTCAACATGCTGGAGCTCGCCAGAAGCCTTGAGGTCAAGCACCTGATGCTGGCGTCTACTTCCTCCATCTACGGCGCCAACGAGAAAATCCCCTTCGCGGAGAGCGATAAGGCCGACGAGCCGATGACGCTTTATGCCGCCACCAAAAAATCGATGGAGCTGATGGCGCACAGCTATGCCCATCTGCACAAGCTGCCCACCACGGCCTTCCGTTTCTTCACGGTCTACGGTCCATGGGGACGGCCGGACATGGCGCCGATCAAATTCGTCGACGCCGTTTCCAACGGCCGGCCGATCGATATTTACGGGCAAGGCAATATGAGCCGCGATTTCACCTATATCGATGATCTGGTGGAAGGCATCGTCCGGCTGAGCGCGGTCATCCCTTCCGAGGAAAACCGCGTCACGCAGGAAGGCGTCATCGATACGCTCTCGCACCACGCGCCCTTCCGCGTGGTCAATATTGGCGGCGGCCAGCCGGTGGAACTGATGCATTTCGTAGAGACAGTCGAAAAGGCGGTCGGGAAACCGGCGATCCGCAACATGTTGCCGATGCAGCAGGGCGATGTGCCCCGCACCTTCGCCTCGCCGGATCTGCTGAGAGCCCTCACCGGTTACGTGCCGCAAACCCCGGTCGAGGAGGGCATCAAGGCCCTCGTCGCCTGGTATCGCGAGATGCATCCGGCCGAATTACGGGAATAACCTCACAGCGTCGCCAGCAGGCGGTTGGATATGGTGCCGCCGGAAGCGCTCTGCATGGTGATCTTGGTTTCCACGGCCTCGATGATCGTGTCGCTAAAATCCATCTCGGTGAGATCGCGGATATTGGAAAGTCCGCCCGGAGAAAAGACGTTCACTTCCAGTATTTTGTCACCGACGATATCGAGCCCGACGAGGAACATGCCGTCCTCCACCAGCTTCGGTCGCACCATTTCGGCAAGCGCTACGATCTCATCCGTCACCTTCACGGCCTCGGCGGTGCCTTTGGCATGGATGTTTGAGCGCAGATCACCCTTGGCAGGCACACGGCGAAGGGCGGCATATTTGCCGTCCCGCATCAGCGGCCGGCCATTCATCATGAAAAAGCGGATATCGCCATCCTTCGCAGCCGGCAGATAGGCCTGCGCGATCAGATAACCCTCAAGGCTGACCGCCTCGAAAATCTGGTTGAGATTGGTCTCCTTGCTGGAGCCGATCTTGAAGACGTTCTTGCCGCCGGAGCCCTGCAGCGGCTTGACGATGACACCCTTGGGGTGCGCATCGGCAAAGGCGCGGATTTCCTCGACATTGCGCGAAATGATCGTGGTCGGGCGGACAATTTCGGGAAAGCTCTGGAAATAGAGCTTGTTCTGCGCCAGCGCCAGACCTTCGGGATCGTTCAGCACCACGACGCCACGCTGTTCGGCAAGCCGCCCGAACAGGATGCCGGCATGCACCGCCCATGGCCGCGTCGTCTGGTCGAGCGAGGGATCGTTGCGCAGCATCAGCGCATCGATTTCCTCCACATCCATGGTCCGCCGCTCCAGCGCCTTGTCCTGAAGCGTGGAATGGAACGTCTCGCCTTTCTTGATTTTACCCTTCGGCAGCACGGTGGCATGAATGGTCAGGCTGTCGTCCGAGCGTAAAGTGAAATCGCCGGGCGTCAGATAGACCACCTCATGGCCGCGATTGAGTGCAGCCATGGCCAGCAGGCCGGTGGCGTAGTTCGACCCCTCGGTTTCGATGGAATTGACAAAAAATGCGATACGCATGAAGCCCCTCCTATAATGTCGCCAGTTCGGCAATGGATAATCCCGCCCGTATTTTTTCCAGCCGTTCATTGGCCTTGGCGGGCAGCAGGAATGCGGGTCTGACGCCCGGCGGGCGAAGCAGGCCGCGCAGGGCAAGCTCCTGCATCACCGGAAAATGGGCGGCGGCAATCTTGCCCATCCAGAACGGATCGAGCGCCCCGCCCCTGCGCAGATGGTCCAGCACTTCAGCCAGCCCGCGCAGATAGATCGCGTCCTTGGAAAGACCGCCGCCGCGATAGATGCGCAGCACCATGTTGAAGGCCCCGGCCTCATCGAAACCGTGCTCGCGGGTCATGGTGCGGAAGGTCTCCACGAAAGTCGCCCCATCCAGCATGGCGGCGCAGCCGACGACACGGCCAGCGATCAACCGCAGACGCTCACGCGTCATGCCACCGGCCAGATATTCCGCCAGCACCGCCAGTCCCTCCTGCACGCCCTCATAACCGGAAAGGCCGGTGCGGAAGAGCCGCAGCCCCTGAAACGAGCCGTTGAAATAGGTGAGAAGATGCACGCCGATCTCATGCGACAGCAGCGCCTCGACACGACGCTGTTCCATGACGGTATGGCGGGAAATCAGAAGCTTCTCGCCCGTCACCATCAGGCCCGGCGGCAGGTCGTCGCGAATTTCGACGCGCGCCTTGAACTCCGGGTCTTCCGCAAGATAGGTCTCCACCATCTCCCGCGACTTCTTGGCGACGGCGTAACAATCCACCATGGCGATTTCGCCGCCCTCCTCCCTGCGCGGGCAATCCGCAAGTACGCGTAGCGCCAGCTGAAAGAGAGCCGGTTCGACCGCACCGTACAAGGCACGCGAAAAATCGGTGAAAGTGCGATGATGCAGGTTCGCGAGCATCGTCAGCTGCAGATCGATTTCCTGCTGTTTTTCCCGGTAGAGATGATAGAGTACGGGATCTTCCAGATGGTCGAAAACGACGGAATAGAGCTTGCGTTTCTGCTCCTCGACATCGACGCCGAGCGGCCGGTAAAGCAGGCGCGGCGCGAACTGGAAGCCGCCGTCGCGAAATTCCTCGAAGGCCCGGCGGGCGTTGATGGGCGTGACGGACAAAAGAAAATCGAAGGATGAGACAATGTCGTCGATCGACCGGTCGGCGCGTCTGACGGCATCGACAAAGGCCTTGCGGCCAAGCGCCCGGTGGCTGGTGACCTTCAGTGCATCCATACCGGAAGAGAAGGACGAGAAGGCCTGCAGACCCGCATCGAAAAGATCGGCGATCATCGTCTCGCGCAGGCCGGGATAATCGGCACCGGATTCCGGCTGGCGATAGATCGGCGCAAAACGCACGCTGATGCAGGGGAAATCCAGACCGGTATTCTGAAACCTGAGGATCGGATCGGATTCCGGCTCCGGCCGGGTGATGCGCGGCGTGCGAAAGCGCACTTCGGCATCGCAGACCGCCTTGATGAAGATCCGCTGTGCTTTCTGCGTTTCCGGCTCCGAGGTCGCCGAAACGGAAACCTCATAATGTGGAAGGAAAGGCGAGTCGTCCGCCAGCAGGATATCGTGTTCCAGCTCGCCGATATCGAGAACGATGAAGGCGCCGAAACGCTGCCGCATGGCGGCGCCAACCGCCTCGATCAGCGGTGCGGCCTCCTGAATGGTGGAAGCGATGAGATAGGAGGCATGGGCAGCGGCGATATCACGCGCGGCGAGATCTTTCATGCCGCCGGTCAGATGCAGACAGAGGAACGGCAATGGCCGGTCGATATGCAGCCGGCCATCCTTTCCGAGATCACGGCGGATCGCCTTGCCCGACGCCAGGCAGGACACGACATCATCCACCAGATCGGCAAGGGGGGCAGGTGCGCTGCGAGCGGAGGAAACGCTCATCGCCGCGACCTCAGGCATTCTTCGAGAACCGGCTGTAGGGCTGCGATCGTATCGCCGATATCCGCGATCACCCGCGTATCCGGCTTTCCCGTCCATTCGTCCATGAAGAATTTCTTGAACTCAATCGCAATGGCGCAGCCGTTTTCGGCAAAACGCTCATGGATGAAACGGGTCTGCTCGCCCTTGCCCTGAAAGGCGACATTCTCTCGAACATCGAGGCGGCGTCCGCCGATGGTCGCCGAGGCGAAATGGCGCCCGACCGCGCTCACAATATCGCCCCAGCGGCTGCGATCCATGGAAAAGGTGCCGATATTGATGTCGGGCGCCTCGGCCTGTGCCGTCGGCGGCGCGGCAGCGCCCTGCCGGCGATGATTGTAGCTGTGCACATCCAGCACCACGAAAGCGCCGTGCCGCCGCTCGACAGCTGAAAGAACCGCTTCAAGCATCGCGTAATAATCCGCATGAAAATCAAGCGATTGCCGGACCGCCTCTCGCGATGGCTCCTCCTTCCAGACCTCGAGCCCCCAGGATTGTTCCGGCTTCAGATAGATCGCCTGATCGGCGGCACGGTTGAGATCGATTTCGAAACGGGAATGGTGAACGACGAGACGGTTCGTCAGCCCCGCGATCATCTGTCCGGTAAAGGGGTCTTCCTCCCGCAGCCGTTCGTCGGCGGACAGAGCCATGCGGCCGGCTATGTCGGGGCGGATGAAGTGGCCGTCGTGAATGGCCGTTCCGACAACGGGCGAATGGCCGAAGTCGATCGACCAGAAACCCCTGTGTTCATCGTTGCCTGTGTATTCACCGCCGCTCTGTCTGGCTGTCATGCCGCCTCCCCTGCATCAGGGGTAAGCCGCCCCTGCATCGCGGATAAAACAGCGCGACTTGCCCGTTTGTTCCGGTAAAAATTGCGCGCTATTCATTTGCGCCCGGCGATGACACCCCTTGAAAAACGGCGGAACCACACCGGAAAGCTGACGTCGTTCTGGGAGGAGCGCCGTGTCAAACGGAAGCGATGGCGCTGAAGGACATCGGGATTTTTCCGTTTTCTCTGGGTGGCTCCGGCAAACGGACGCGCGCCAGGACCTCGGTCAATGCCGCCGCCCGGAAAAAGGCGGCGTGAGGCCATTCAGGACAAGCAAAAGAAAAACCGGAATGGTCACCCATTCCGGTTTTTATTGTCTTGAAGCCGGTGAAAATTACGGCAGCGTGTAGGCGATCACGTAATCGCCCGGCTTGGTTCCGACCGAACCGTGGCCACCCGCAACCATAACGACATATTGCTTGCCGTTATCCAGCGCGTAGGTCATGGGGGTGGCCTGTCCGCCGGCCGGCAGACGCGCTTCCCACAGCTGCTTGCCCGTGGTGAGGTCATAGGCGCGCAGGTAGTTGTCGACGGCAGCGCCGAGGAAAGCCACGCCGCCCTTGGTGATCATCGGACCGCCAATGCCCGGCACGCCAACCTTGAAGGGCAGCGGCAGCGGTGTCATGTCATAGACCGTGCCGTTCTTGTGCTTGTAGGCGATATCGCCGGTGCGCAGATCGGCACCCGCGACATAACCCCATGGCGGCGCCTGGCAGGGGATCTGCAGCGGACCGAGGAACGGCCCCATGAAGACGCCATAGGGCGCGCCATCATTGCGGTTCAAGCCTTGCTCGCTGCCTTTCTCATCCTGCCCCTTCGGCGGGATCTGATCGCGCGGAACGAGCCTGGAGGTGAAGGCAAGATATGTCGGCATGCCGAACATGACCTGCCGTTCCGGATCCACCGCCACGCTGCCCCAGTTGAACGTGCCGAAATTGCCCGGATAGATGATCGAGCCATTGAGCGAGGGCGGCGTATAGCGACCCTTGTAGTTCAGCTGATGGAAACGGATGCGGCAGGCAAGCTGGTCGAACATGGAGACGCCCCACATGTCCTTTTCCTGCAACGGCGCCGGCTTGAAAGACAGGGCCGTCGTCGGCTGCGTCGGGGAGGTGAAGTCCTCCGGGATCGCCCCGCCCGGTGCCGGTTCTTCCGTGATCGGCAGAAGCGGCTCGCCGGTGCGCCGGTCCAGCACATAGATGTCGCCCTGCTTGGTAGGTCCGACAAGGGCCGGCACGCTCTGGCCGTCCTTGGTGATGTCAAGCAGCACCGGCTGAGCCGGAACATCCATGTCCCAGAGGTCGTGATGGACCGTCTGGCGCACCCAGCGGTCCTTGCCCGTGTTGATGTCGAGCGCGACAATGGAGGAGGAGTATTTCTCCACATTCTCGCTGCGGCCCATACCGAGCTGGTCCGGCACCTGATTGCCGAGCGGAACGTAAACGAGGCCAAGGCTCTCGTCATAGCTCAGCACCGACCAGCTGTTCGGCGAGTTGGTGGTATAGGTCTCGCCCGCCGCAATCGGCTCGGTCTTTTCCGGATTGCCGGAATCCCAGTTCCAGATCAAGGCACCGCTGTTCACATCGAAAGCACGGATGACGCCAGACTGTTCCTGCGTGGAATAGTTGTCGTTCACCGCGCCGCCGATGATGATCTTGCCCGCCGCGATGACGGGCGGCGAGGTCGAATAATAATAACCGGCAGGATTGTATTTCATGCCCTGTTCGAGATGCAGAACACCCTGATCGGCAAAGGAGGTGCAGACCTGACCGGTCGCGGCATCAAGCGCGATCAGCCGCGCATCCGAGGTCGGCAGATAGACGCGCTCGGCGCATGCCGTGCCTTGGGCGGCATTCGGCTCGGCATAATAGGAAACCCCGCGGCACGTCTGGTGCTGGCGGTCCGGATTGAGACCGACATTCGGGTCGTATTTCCACTTTTCCTTGCCGGTTGCCGCATCGATGGCAATCGCCCAATTATGCGGCGTGCAGATATAAAGCGTGTTGCCGACCTTCAGTGGTGTCACCTGATAGGTGGTTTCGCCGACATCGTCAGGCAGCTTCACGTCGCCCGTCTGGTAACGCCAGGCTTCCTTGAGCTGCGAGACATTGTCGACATTCACCTGGGTCAGCGGTGAATAACGCTGGCCATAGGGCGTGCGGCCATATTGATGCCAGTCGCCATCGGGCACGTTGCCACCATAGGCCGGCGCCGCGGACGCCGTCTCCTGAGGCAGGGAACCCGCCTGATCATGCGGATCCTGCGTCATGGAATATCCCGCCACCACGATGGAAGCGAGAACCGACAGCGCAAGCGGCCAGGCATTGGGACCGTAATTCAGGCCGGTCGGGCTGGCAAAACCAAGCGGCCTTCTCACCCACGGGACCAGAAGCCACAGGCCAATGAGAATGATGAGGCCGCCACGCGGGCCAAGCTGCCACCAGTCGAAGCCGACTTCCCAGACAGCCCAGACGAGCGTCGCGACAATGAAGACAGCATAGACATGGAGTGCGGCGCGATTGCGCTTGAACAGCAGAATGGCCGTCAAAAGGAAGGCCAGTCCGGAAAGAACATAATAAAAACTGCCGCCCAGCATCACCAGCTGGGAGCCGAAACCGAACAGCGCAAGGCCGATCAGCGTGAGAACAACTGCAGTGACGGTGACTGCCATGAATGAAACCCCCGATTCCTGTCACTTTGCGTGAAATGAAATCGGGGCCAATCTGGTTCCATACAAACTGTTCATTTGTCGTGAAAAATTTCACGCCATGGTCGTTACGGGTTCTGCGGCGCCCCCGTCGAGTCCTGACGCGAGGGGTTTGCGTCCGTCGAGGCGGGCGGCGAAGCGCCGCCATTGGCGGGATTGTTGTCGAAGCTTCCCGTTCCGGAAGGCTGCTGTGGCACGGGCGCAGTCTCGGTCTGCGTGTTTTGCGGGCGGTTTTCATCCGGTTCGAAAACCGAATATTCGACGACCGCCCAGACCACCAGCGCAAGAAGAAAGCTGACAATCAGGATCACAAGCACCGGGCGTCCGCTGGACCCTTGCCGTGCCCGTGTTGCCGTCTCTCTTTTCGGTGCGTCGCGACCGTGAAGATAGCTGGCATTTTCTCTGGCCATGTCGTCTACTCCCTGTAACCCTGTCGATTTAATCCACAGGGTCACGGTTTGGTTCCAGACAGCCCGGGAACGCCTTCAGTTACATTCTGCCGGATGGCAGCCGACATCCGGATCGCCGCCGGCGGCCATATCGACCGCGCTGAAGTTCTGCCCAAGCCCCAGCCAGGAAAGTGCCTGCCGCGCATCGGCATCTTCCATGTCGGGCAGCGTATCCGGCAAGGTTTCGGTTCCCGCCGCGCCGGCAAAGGTCTGATTTGGCCGCAAAGGCACGCGTGCCGCGCCGAGTTCGAAATGTCCGCCGGCGGCCCGGTATTTTTTTGCCTCAATGCGGCGGCTGCGCCATACCGGCAGCATTTCCAGAAAAGTAAGAATTCTAAACATCATGATTGTCGGAAATAAATATCAACTAAAACAGCGTTCCCACTGTGACATGTTCGCCGGCAATGTGCACCCCCCGTGGCTTCACAACCACAGCGAATGGTCAGATTGTGCCAGCAAACCGGCATAAAGTGTCAGATCAACCGCAAAACCCGTTGTCAGCGGCCAAGCTGCACGATCCATCGCGTCCATTCGGCGCTGTCCGGCTTCAGTATATCCGATGTGGCGTCACGGCTTTCCGACGCGAAATGACGCAGCTGGCGCGGCGACAGACCAAAGGTCTTTTTGAAAGCGCGGCTGAAGTTTTCCGGATTGGTGAAGCCATAGGTCGCGGCCACCTCCGCGATTGTCATATGGCCCGATTGCGGTGACCGCAGGAAATCCATCGCCCGCTCAAGCCGCCGATGGGTGATACATGCCGAAAAACCGCCCAGCGGCTCAAAAAGCCGATAAACGGTGCGGCGCGACACCCCGAATTCGGCCATGATCTTCCCCACTGAAAGGGCAGGATCGAGAAGGTGACTGTCGATATAACGCCGGATGGATGCCCTCAACGCACGCTGGACGCCTTCGGCATTGTCCTCCCGAACGTGATTGTTGATGGCAGCCGCGGCGAGTTCCAGCAGCGGCGAGACCGTGGCCGCGCCGTCGCTGGCGGTCATGACATCAAAATGGCGGTAAACGCTCGTCATCGTTTCCCGCAGCAACGATACCAGCGGCAGACCCGCCGGCAGCACGCGCTCATGATGATTGCCGGAGCCGATGAGCCTGCCCTCCAGCAGCCGGCGCGGCACGACAAGGCTCAGGTGATCGTGATCCGTCGTGGCCGTGGCGAGGGGCTGCGCCATGTCGATGATATAGAGATCTCCCGAACCGGCGGTTTCACCCGTTCCGCGCCGCGACATGCTTTGTCCCCGGGCGTAAAACTGCAGGAGAAAACCGTCCATGCCATCGCGGGCCAGCTTGTGGCGCGAACGGTCGAAATCCTGTGCCGATGACTGGGTGCGGCCGAGCGCGACATTGCCGATGAAAGCGGCGTCCACGCTTGCAGAGAAACCGTCATCCGGCGATCTGCGCAGGCGCGCGTCAAACAGCACGTTGATCGAATCCTGCCACAACGTCAGCGCATCACGTTTCGGCACCTGACGTGTATCGAAGCGCGAGCGCGCCAGCGGCGCTTCAAAAGACCCTGTGTTCATTATTATCAGCTGTTCCGTGAACACGGCGCTGACCCCGCCGTCCGCGAAAACTATACAGGATTGAAATCGCCTAACAATGCCGGATGCCGGCGAGACGGTTCGCTGGAGGCGGGTGCGCGAAAATTATTTCGCGGTCCAGCCGCCATCGATGGAAATAGTCGTTCCCGTGATCGACCGCGCCATGTCGCCCGCAAGATAAAGCGCCATTTCCGCCACTTCTTCCGGTTGCACAAACCGTCTGGTCGGCTGCGGCGCAAGCATCACCTTTTTCACCACCTCCTCCTCGCTCATGCCATGCACCCGCGCCTGATCGGCAACCTGTGCGGCAACAAGCGGCGTCCAGACGTAACCGGGGCAGATGGCGTTGCAGGTGATGCCGAGTTCGGCCACTTCCAGCGCCACGCTTTTCGTCAGCCCCACCACCGCATGTTTGGTCGCGACATAAGGCCCCTTGAAGGGCGAGGCGCGCAGGCCGTGGGCGGAAGCGATGTTGACGATGCGGCCCCAACCCCTTTCCTTCATGCCCGGCAAGGCTGCGTGGATGGTGTGAAACGCGCTGTCGAGCGAGATGGCGACGATGCGGGAGAAATCGGCGAAATCGAACTCGTCGATCGGCGCGACCTTCTGGATGCCGGCGTTGTTGACCAGCACATCGATGTGGCCGAATTCGGCGATGACGGTTTCCGGCAGATGGACGCTCTCGTCGTAGTTTGCGAGGTTGGCCGAAAAATAGACCGGCCTGTGCCGCGCCACCTTCGCAACCATCTCCAGGGCCTGCGTCGCCTCCTCCGCCGTCTCTATGCCATGCACAGCAACCAGAAATCCCGCCTCGGCGAAACGCTTGGCGATGGCGAGCCCGATGCCGCTGGTGGAACCCGTGACGAGCACGGTTTTCGGTTGATCCTCCATCGGCCTAGTCCTTCAGCTGCGGCAGATTGCGGTAAAGTTCGAGCGCTTCGGGATTGGCAAGCGCATCGGCATTCTTCACCGACCGGCCATGGATGGTGTCGCGCACCGCGATTTCGGAAATCTTGCCCGAACGGGTGCGGGGAATGGCGCTGACGGCAATGATCCTCGCCGGCACATGCCGTGGCGTCGCGCCCGAACGGATGCGGCTACGGATGGTCTTTTCCAATTCCTCCGTCAGGGCCGCACCTTCCTTCATGCGCAGGAAAAGGATGACCCGCTGGTCGCCCTCGATATCCTGCCCCACGGCAATGGCTTCCTCGACTTCAGGCACGGTTTCCACCTGCCGGTAGATTTCGGCCGTGCCGATGCGAACACCACCGGGATTGAGCGTCGTATCCGAACGCCCATGGATGACATAACCGCCGGATGGGCGCATTTCGGCAAAGTCGCCATGCGCCCAGATGCCCGGAAACCGGTCGAAATAGGCGGCCCGATACCGCGAACCGTCCTCATCGCCCCAGAATTTGACCGGCATGGACAGGTGCGCATTGCGGCAGACGAGTTCGCCGGCAACGCCGCGAACGGAACGGCCCTCGTCATCAAGCGTGTCGATATCCATGCCGAGCATCGCGCCCTGCAATTCGCCGCGATGCACGGGCTGTAACGGATTACCGCCGAGGAAACAGGCGCAGATATCCGTGCCGCCGGAAATGGAGGCGAGATGCACGTCGGCCTTCCAGTCGCGATAGATATAATCGAAGGATTGCGGGATGAGCGGCGAGCCGGTGGAGAGAATTGTCCTCAGCGACGAAAGATCGTGGCTTTCACACGGCTTCAGCCCGGCCTTCAGGCAGGCGTCGATAAACTTCGCCGACGTGCCGAAAGTCGCGATCCGTTCGGCGTCGATGAGATCGATCAGCCGCGCGGGGTTGGGATAACCGGGATTGCCATCATAGGTGACGAGCGTAGCGCCGAGCGCCAGACCGGAGACCTGCCAGTTCCACATCATCCAGCCGCAGGTGGTGAAATAGAAAAAGCGCTCGCCCTCCTGAATATCGCATTGCAGTTTCAGCTCCTTCATGTGTTGAAGAAGCAAACCGCCGCCAGAATGGGTGATGCATTTCGGCTTGCCTGTCGTGCCGGAGGAATAAAGGATCGCCAGCGGCGCCTTGACGGGCAGACGGTTGAAGGCAATCTCGCCCGCCGCATAGGGCGCGACGAAATCCGTAAGCGTCACACAGCCGAGATCGGCAAGGCTTTCGGGAACGGCATCGACGATCAGCACGATCTTTTCAGGAGCCGCACTTTCCGCCACGGCGCGGATGGTGGGACCTACGTCGATGCGTTTGCCGGCATAACCATATTCCGGCACGGCGATGAGGATTTTCGGGTCGATCTGCGACAGACGGTCTGAAGCGCCCGCCGGGCCGAAATCCGGCGAGCACGAAGACCAGATCGCCCCGATGGCGCTGACAGCCAGATAGCTGACGATCGCCTCGATATCATGGGTGACGATGGCCCCGACGCGATCGCCTTCCTTCACGCCGGCATGGGTAAGCGCCTGCACCATGCGGGACACTTCCTCGTAAAGCTCTCTGCGGCTTATCTCGCGCCGTGTGCCATCGTCGCGATGGGCGATGATGGCCAGCCGTTCATCTGCATCGCGCAGCAGGTTTTCGGCATAATTGAGCCTCGCGCCCGGATAGAACTCGGCCTCCCGTATGGTCTTGCCGGGCTTGAATGCCGTATCGCCGCGCGTGCCGATAATGCCGAGTTCGTCCCACAGCACATCGTAAAATTCATCCGGCGCGTCGTTGGACCAGCACAGCAGGCCGGCATAGTCATCGGCGGCCTGCCCGTGCAGCTTTGCCGTTTTCGTCGCGAAGGCGAAAAGCGCCGAACGCTCCAGCCTCTTCTCCGGCGGCACCCATAAGATGTCGGATGGCGCGGCGTCCGTCATGCTTCGCCCTCGCGCAGCATTTCGACGATGGCGGAGAAATCGCGCCCGCCGCTTCCTTCGCCGACGAAGTTTTCATAAAGCGCCGCCGCAGCCGCACCGAGCGGGGTGGAAGCCCCGGCTCCATTGGCCGCCTCCTGTGAAAGCTTCAGATCCTTCAGCATCAGGGCCGCCGCAAATCCGGGCTGGTAATCCTTGTTGGCGGGCGATGTCGGCACCGGCCCCGGCACCGGGCAATAGGTGGTGAGCGACCAGCACTGCCCCGAAGAGGTGGAGGCGACATCGAACAGCGCCTGATGCGAAAGGCCGAGTTTTTCGCCCAGCACGAAAGCTTCGGAAACGGCGATCATGGAAATGCCGAGGATCATGTTGTTGCAGATTTTCGCCGCCTGGCCGTTGCCGCCCTTGCCGCAATGCACGATCCTCTTGCCCATCACCTCCAGCACCGGCTTTGCCGCAGAGAAAGCCTCCGCCTCGCCGCCGCACATGAAGGTCAAGGTGCCAGCGGCAGCCCCGCCCGTTCCGCCGGAGACGGGAGCATCGACCGAGGGGCAGTGGGCGGAAGCGGCCAGTTCATGCGCCTTCAGCGCGCTTTCCATATCCACCGTCGAGCAATCGATAAGCAGCGTGTCGGCAGATATCTTTTTAATCAGATCGCCATAGACGGAAACGACATGTTCGCCCTTCGGCAGCATGGTGATGATCACCTCGGCAGCTTCGATGGCCTCTGCGGAACCCGCAGCAACGGGAATGCCCGCCTCTCTCGCCGCCGCGCGGCAGGCTTCGGAAAGATCGTAACCCTGAACGGCATATCCGGCCTTGACGAGATTGGCGGCCATGGGCAGGCCCATATGTCCCAGCCCGATAAAAGCGACGGTCTTCATGGAAGCGCTCCTTTCAGCGATTATCCGCAAGGATCATGTCGGCGGCCTTTTCGGCAATCATGATCGTCGGGGAATTGGTATTTCCGGATGTGATGCGTGGCATCACCGATGCGTCGGCGACGCGCAGCCCGGCGAGCCGGCGGAATTTCAGCCTGTTATCGACAACGCTTTCCACATCCGACCCCATGCGTAACGTGCCAACGGGATGAAAAATGGTGGTGCCGATATCGCCCGCCGCCCTGGCGAGATCATTATCGTTTTCAAACGAGGGGCCGGGCCGGTATTCCTGTGGCTTGAACCGGGCAAAGGCCGGCTGGGCGACGATGCGGCGCGTCAGCCGCATGGAATCGATGGCCACCTGGCGGTCGCCTTCCGTGGAAAGATAGTTCGGGCGGATTTCCGGCTGCATGGCGAAATCCGGTCCTTTCACATGCACTGAGCCCCGGCTTTCCGGCCGCAGATTGCAGACACTTGCGGTAATGGCCGGAAAAGTGTGAACCGGATCGCCGAACTTGTCGAGCGAAACCGGCTGGACATGATATTCCAGATCGGCGGTTTCCTTTTCCGGCGAAGAACGGGTGAAGACGCCGAGCTGGCTCGGCGCCATCGACATCGGCCCGGAGCGCGTCAGCGCATATTCAAGGCCGATCCTTGCCTTGCCGAACAGGGTGGAAGCCCTTTCATTCAGCGTCAGAACACCGGAGACCTTATAGACCATGCGCAGTTGCAGATGGTCCTGCAGGTTTTCGCCCACACCCTGAACCTCCGCCACCGTATCGATACCGGCCGCCTGAAGCACATCGCCACGGCCGACGCCGGAAAGCTCCAGAACATGCGGCGAACCGATGGCGCCGGCAGACAGCACCGTCTCGCGCCGCGCCCGCATCTTTTTCAAAACGCCGTCATGGTGAAACTCGACACCCGTAACGCGGCCTTCTTCGATGATGAGACGCTTGACATGGGCCTTGGTCAGAACCGTCAGGTTCTTGCGGCCGAGCGCCGGTTTCAGGAAGGCTTTCGCCGTGTTCCAGCGCCAGCCGGCCCGCTGGTTGACATCGAAATAACCGGCGCCCTCATTGTCGCCCCGGTTGAAATCATCGGTCGCGGGAATGCCGGCCTCGCCCGCCGCCTTCTGGAAGGCATCAAGCACATCCCAGCGCACGCGCGCCTTTTCCACGCGCCATTCGCCGCCGGCGGAATGCATCTCGCTCTTGCCGCGATAAAAATCCTCCGACTTCAGGAAATAGGGCAGGATATCGTTCCACCCCCAGCCCTCGCAGCCGAGCTGCCGCCACATGTCGTAATCGCGCGCCTGGCCACGCATATAGATCATGCCATTGATGGAGGAGCAGCCGCCAAGCACCTTGCCGCGCGGATAGATCAGCGAACGGCCGTTAAGGCCCGGTTCTTCCGCCGTCTTGAAACACCAGTCGGTGCGCGGGTTGTTGATGCAATAGAGATAGCCGACCGGAATATGGATCCAGTGGTAATTGTCGTTGCCCCCCGCTTCGAGAAGCAGCACACGGTTGTTCGGATCTTTCGAAAGGCGGTTGGCGAGGACGCATCCGGCACTCCCCGCTCCGATGACGATATAGTCATATTCGCCCATGCTCTTCTCCATACGCCGCCCTTACCGCGTCGTCCCGGACGCGGAGGAGGCCTTGTCTGTGTTTTCAAAAATATCTAGCCGCGGTGCTGGAAGCCGAGTTTTCTCCCGAGCCGCGACGCGTAAAATTCACCGATCAGACCGCGCCGGAACACCAGAACGCAGGCCATGAACACAAGGCCGGTGATGATGGTGACCGGGAAATCCGATGTCGCGAGATAGTTCTGCAGGGTGACCACGAGGCCCGCACCAAAAATCGGGCCGATCATGGTGCCGATGCCACCGAGCAGCGTCATCAGGATCACTTCGCCGGACATCTGCCAGGTCACATCCGTCAGCGTCGCGAACTGGAAGACCAGCGCCTTCAGACCGCCCGCAAGCCCGGCAAGCGCCGCCGACATGACGAAGGCGCCGAGCTTGTAACGCTGCACGCTGTAACCCAGCGAAATGGCGCGTTGCTCGTTTTCGCGGATGGATTTCAGGATCATGCCGAAGGGCGAATTGACGAAGCGCCAGATGACCAACAGCGCCAGAACAAAGGCCGCCAGCACCGTGTAATAGATGTTGAGTGGCACGTTGAGATCGAGAAGGCCGAAGAGATGGCCGCGCGGCACGCCCTGCAAGCCGTCCTCACCATGGGTAAACGGCGCCTGAAGGCAGAAGAAATAAAACATCTGCGACAGCGCGAGCGTAATCATGGCGAAATAGATGCCCTGGCGGCGGATGGCGACAAAACCGATGACGAGCCCGAGAAGGGCCGCCCCCGCCATGCCGATGACAAGGCCGATCTCCGGCGTCACGCCCCATTCCTTCACCGAATAGGCGGTGAAATAGGCGGCCCCGCCGAAAAATGCCGCATGCCCGAAGGACAGCAGGCCCGTGTAACCGATCAGCAGATTGAAGGCGCAGGCAAACAGCGCAAAGCACAGGAGCTTCATCAGAAAGATCGGGTAAACGAACATCGGCGCGGCGATGAGCACGGCAAGCCCCGCCAGAATGAGCACGGTCTTGATGGTTCCGGCAGTCGTCGAAACTTCCGTCTGCGGCATTGCTCCAGCGGTGGGGCTATGGGTGGCTTTGGACATATCAGGCGTCCTTTCCGAAAAGTCCGGCGGGGCGGATGAGCAGCACAAAGGCCATGATGACGAAGATGACGATGTTGGAGGCCTCAGGGTAAAACACCTTGGTGAGGCCTTCAGCGACGCCCAGCATGTAACCGGTGACGATGGCGCCCATGATCGATCCCATGCCGCCGACCACGACCACGGCAAAGACGACGATGATGAGGTTGGTGCCCATCAACGGCGAGACCTGATAGATCGGCGCGGCGAGAACCCCGGTGAAGCCGGCAAGGCCGGCACCCAGCGCGTAGGTCAGCGTCAGGAGAACAGGCACATTGATGCCGAAGGCCTGCACCAGCGTCGGGTTTTCGGTGGCAGCGCGCAGATAGGAGCCGAGACGCGTCTTTTCGATCAACGCCCAGGTGGCAAGGCAGGCGACCAGCGAAATGACGACAACGAAGGCGCGATAATTCGGCAGGAACATGAAGCCGAGATTGGTGCCGCCGGCAAGCTCACGCGGCACCGAATAGGGCTGGCCGGCAGCGCCGTAAAGCCAGCGGAACGTGCCTTCCACCACAAGCGCCAGGCCGAAGGTGAAAAGCAGCCCGTAAAGCGGATCGAGATCATAAAGCCGCGACAGCAGGAAGCGTTCGACGATCGCGCCGAACAGCGCGACGACGAGCGGCGTGACGACAAGCGCCATCCAGAAATTGATGCCGAAATATTGCAGGCCGAGAAAGGCGACGAAAGCGCCGAGCATATATTGCGCCCCATGCGCGAAATTGATGACGCGCAGCAGGCCGAAAATGACGGCAAGGCCGAGCGACAGCAGCGCATAAAACGACCCGTTGATGAGGCCGATCAGCAATTGCCCGAGCAGGGCCTGAATCGGAACGCCGAAGATCATCGTCATCGTTAAACCCCCAGCACCTTGTTGAGTTCGCCCATGCGGCCGGAAAGTTCGCTCACCGGAAAATTGCCGACCATCTGGCCATGATCCATCAGGTAGAAGCGGTCGGCGATGCGGCTTGCAAACCGGAAATTCTGTTCGACCAGAACAATGGTCATGCCGCGGCTCTTCAGCTTCTGCAGCACTTCGCCGATGCGTTGCACGATAACCGGGGCGAGCCCCTCGGTCGGTTCGTCAAGCAGCAGCACCTTCACGCCGGTGCGCAGGATGCGCGCCATGGCAAGCATCTGCTGCTCGCCGCCGGAAAGCTTCGTGCCGGGACTGGTGCGGCGTTCGTAAAGATTGGGAAACAGCTCGTAGATTTCATCGAGCGTCATGCCGCCGGATGCGACGACGGGCGGCAGCTTCAGGTTTTCCTCGACGCTCAGCGTCGCGAAGATGCCGCGCTCTTCCGGCACGAAACCGATGCCGTATTTCGCCGTGCGATGCAGCGGCACCGGCATCATATCCTTGCCGCCCAGCTTGATCACACCCTTGCGGTTGCGGATGATGCCCATGATGGTGCGCAGCGTCGTGGTTTTGCCCACGCCGTTGCGGCCGAGAATGGTGATGGTTTCCCCCTCGCCAACGGTCAGATCGACGCCGTGCAGGGCCTGGCTTTCGCCATACCAGGATTTCAGGTTGGAGACTTCGAGCATTGCCGCCATATCAAGCCTCCTCCGTGCCCATATAGGCCGTGCGCACACGCGGATCGGCGGAAACGGCGGCATAATCGCCCTCCGCCAGAATTTCACCGCGCTGCAGCACCGTGACGTGATGGCAGATATCGGCAACGACTTTCAGATTATGTTCGACCATCAGCACCGCGCGTGTCTTTGCCACCTCGCGGATAAGCTCGGCGACGTGGGAGACATCTTCCCCACCCATGCCGGCCATCGGCTCGTCCAGCAGCAGAACCTTCGGATCGAGCGCCAGCGTGGTGGCGATTTCGAGAACCCGCTTGCGGCCGTAAGAAAGATCGGCCGCAAGCGCATGTTTTTCCCGTGTCAGGCCAACCGTTGCGATCAGCTCCTCGGCGCGGGCATTCAGCCTGTCGAGCGAGGAGAGTGGCAGCCAGAACTGCGTTGCGAGGCCATTCGGACGCTGCAACGCAACCCGCACATTTTCCAGAACCGTCAGATGCGGAAACACCGCCGATATCTGGAAAGACCTGACGAGGCCGAGACGCGCCACCTTGTCCGGTGGCGTCCTTGTTATATCCGTTCCCATGAAGGTGATCGCTCCGCCCGTCGGCTGGAGAAACTTGGTCAACAGATTAAAGACCGTAGTCTTGCCGGCGCCGTTTGGGCCGATCAGCGCATGAACGCGGGCATGGTGAACGTCGAGATCGACGTTTTTCACGGCTGCGAATGCGCCGAAGGTTTTGCTGAGACCACGCGCCGAAAGAACGACGCGAGGTTCGGCCTGCCCGGCGGGGGCGGGAGCGATCGTCATGAAACTTTCCCCTTTATTGCGTCAGTCTTTTATTGCGTCACCAGCGGGCAACCGCTTTTTGCAGGGTCCATGAAGGCTTCCTTGCCGGGGATGGTGGCGAGCACCTTGTAATAATCCCACGGCTGCTTGCTCTCATCCGGCTTCTTCACTTCCATGAGATACATGTCGTGGATCATGCGGCCATTGGCGGCCACATGGCCGTCCTTGGAGAAAACGTCGTTGACGGGCATTTCCTTCATTGCCTTGGCGACAGCATCGGCATCATCAGTGCCTGCCTTTTCAATGGCCTTCAGGTAGTGCAGCACGGCGGAATAGGTGCCGGCATGCACCATGTTCGGCATGGCGCCGGTGCGTTCCTTGAAACGCTCGCCGAACTTGCGCGATTCATCGTCGCGGTCCCAGTAAAAACCTTCCGTCAGCGTCAGCCCTTGCGCCGCCTCAAGACCGAGGCCATGGACTTCGGCGAGCGTGAAGAGAAGCGCCGCAAGCCGCTGGCCGCCGGCAACGATGCCGAATTCAGCCGCCTGCTTGATGGCATTGGAGGTGTCGAGGCCCGCATTGGCAAGACCGATGACCTTCGCGCCCGAAGACTGCGCCTGCAGCAGGAAGGAGGAATAATCCGTCGTTGCCAGCGGATGGCGCACGGAGCCCAGAACCTTGCCGCCATTGCCCTTGACGAAATTGGCGGTGTTTTCTTCCAGCGAATAACCGAAAGCATAGTCCGCAGTCAGGAAGAACCAGCTGTCGCCGCCCTGCTTCACCAGCGCGCCGCCGGTGCCAACCGCCAGCGAATAGGTGTCATAAGCCCAGTGGAAACCATAGGGGCTGCACTGCTTGCCGGTCAGTTCGGTGGTTGCCGCACCGGTGTTGACGGTGATCTTCTTCTTGTCCTTGGAGAGCGCCTGCACGGCCAGGCCGACCGAAGACGAGGTCAATTCCATGATCGAATCGACCTGTTCGGTGTCGTACCATTGCCGGGCGATGTTGGAGGCGACATCCGCCTTGTTCTGGTGGTCGGCGGTCACCACTTCCACCGGCGCGTCCAGCACCTTACCGCCAAAATCCTCGACCGCCATCTTCGCGGCTTCATAAGAGTATTTGCCGCCGAAATTGGCGTAGACGCCCGACTGGTCGTTCAGAATGCCGATCTTGACCTTGCCGTCCGAAATCTCGGCGGCATAAGCGGCGGTGCCGGCGGCCAGTGCCATGGCCGTGGATAAAACGATACTCTTGCGCATGACTTCTCCTCCCAGAGATGATTGCGAGCCTCAGATTGTCTGTGCAGGGGTGAACGAACCCCCGTAGTGGGCTTCTTCATCCTTGCAGCGAAACGGTCACGCCGCCCTCCTCAAAGCGGCGCATCCTGAGCCTAGACTTCTCGAATTCGGCCGTTGACACAAGAGCGGGGCATCATCAAATTGCGAACAGGAACTGTTCATTTTTGAACAGAACTTGTGATGGAGACGGAAATGGCCACGCCTTTTACCTGGGACGACCTGCAATATTTCCTGGCCGTGGCCCGCACGGGACAACTTTCATCTGCGGCGAGAAGCCTGCGCACCAGCCACGCCACCGTCTCCCGCCATATCGACCGGCTGGAATTCTCGCTTAAAACCAAGCTGTTCGAGCGCAACCCGCGCGGTTACGAACTGACGACGGTGGGACGGCGGCTGGTCGATACGGTCGAGCGCATAGAAGCGGAAGCCGAAAGACTGCAATCGGATATTTCCGAAAGCGGCAGCCTGCTGCGCGGCGTGGTGCGCTTAAGCGCCCCTGAAGGTTTTTCCAATTTTTTCTTCGTGGAAAGGCTGAAAGACTTCGCCGTGACCCATCCCCACATCATGGTGGAAATGGTGACGATCCAGCAGATCATGGCGCTTTCCAGAAAGGAGGCGGATGTGGCGGTCACGCTCGATCCGCCGAAAGCCGGTCCCTATATCAATGAACAGATCATCGACTATACGCTGCATATCTATGCCTCGCGTTCCTATCTCGCCGGGCGGCCGAAGATCACGCGGCGCGAGGACCTGCTCGACCATTTCTTCATCGGTTACGTGCAGGACCTGATCTTTTCGCCGGGCCTCGATTACATGCGCGACGTGCTGCCCGGCCTCAGGCCCAATTTCCAGTCATCCAGCATTTTTGCGCAGCTCACCGCCACGCTGAGCGGCCGTGGCCTTTGCATCTTGCCGAACTTCATCGCGGCACGCTTTCCGGACCTGCAGATGGTGCTTGCCGGTGAAGTGGAGCTGCGGCGCGGCTATTGGCTCACCAGTCATCACGATCTCGCCAACGTGCCGCGCGTGCGCTCGCTGATGGATTTCATCCTGACGACGGCACGTGCCCACGAAAATCTCTTCATCCTCGACCGAAGGACGATTGCCTGAAACGGCCATCGTTCACATTTCGGCGACACCGTGTTTACGGGTGGCCGATTGGAGGATGCGCCCGCTTGCCTATATGAATGACAACAACGAAGCCGGTTTGTGAAAGCCGGCATCCTCCGACATCTGGAAGGTCATCATGAAAAAGATCGGATTCCTGTCCTTCGGCCACTGGACACCCTCACCCCAGTCGCAGACCCGCTCGGCTGCGGACACGCTGCTGCAATCGATAGACCTCGCCGTGGCCGCGGAAGAACTGGGCGCCGATGGCGCCTATTTCCGCGTGCACCATTTCGCCCGCCAGCTTGCTTCGCCCTTTCCGCTTCTGGCCGCCATCGGCGCCAGAACGAAAAAGATCGAGATCGGCACCGGCGTCATCGACATGCGTTATGAAAACCCGTTCTACATGGCGGAGGATGCCGGTTCGGCCGACCTCATCGCCGGTGGACGCCTGCAACTCGGCATCAGCCGTGGTTCACCGGAACAGGTGATCGATGGCTGGCGTTATTTCGGCTTCCGCCCGGCCGAGGGCGAGAGCGAAGAAGACATGGCGCGGCAGCATACCGAGGTCTTCCTGGAGCTTCTGAAGGGCGATGGTTTCGCGCAGCCGAACCCGAGACCGATGTTCCCCAACCCGCCCGGCCTTTTGCGGCTGGAACCCCATTCCGAAGGGCTGCGTGAGCGCATCTGGTGGGGTTCGAGCTCCAATGCGACAGCGGTATGGGCGGCAAAGCTTGGCATGAACCTGCAAAGCTCCACCCTGAAGACGGATGAAACGGGCGAGCCTTTCCATGTCCAGCAGGCGCAGCAGATCCGCATCTTCCGGGAAGCATGGAAGGAAGCAGGCCACACCCGCGAGCCGCGTGTATCGGTCAGCCGCAGCATCTTCGCTCTCGTCAACGACCGCGACCGGGCCTATTTCGGTTACGGCAACGAAGGCGACGACAAGATCGGTTATATCGACGACAAGACGCGTGCGATCTTCGGGCGCAGCTATGCCGCCGAGCCTGAAGCGCTGATCGAACAGCTGAAAGCCGATGAAGCCATTGCCGAGGCCGACACGCTGCTCCTGACCGTGCCGAACCAGCTGGGTGTCGACTACAACGCCCATGTGATCGAGACGATCCTGAAGCAGGTGGCGCCGGCTCTCGGCTGGCGCTAACGGCTGGTCCTGAAAATGAGCAAGGCGGCGCAGTCTCTGCGCCGCCTTTTTTATTTCACCGCCTTGCCATAACGGGCAAAGCTTTCCGCCAGCGGCGTCGTGCTGGCGCCGGGCTGCTCCGGCCTCCTGTAAACGCCATCCCGCACATGGATCGGCTCTTCGAAATGATCCTTGATCCACGGAATATATTCGAGAATGGTCGAAGCCGGATGCCAGTAGCTCAGATGCACATGCACCTGGCTCATCTCACCCGCATGCGGCACCACGGGCAGGCGATGGGCGAGTGCGAGATCAGCCACCTGAATATATTCGGTGATGCCGCCAAGCCGGGTCACATCCGGCTGGACATAAGCGACCGCGCCGGCATCGATGAATGAGCGGAACGCATCCACCGTATAAAGCTGCTCGCCCAGTGCGATGGGGATGGATGTGCCGCGCGCCAGCCGGGCGTGGCTGGTGACGTCGTCATACCACAGCGGTTCCTCGAACCAGTAGATATCCAGATCCTTCGCCGCGGCGCAGAAACGCTGGCATGTCGGCAGGTCCCACTTGCCGTTGCCGTCAATGGCGATGCGGATGGAGGAGCCGACGCGCTGGCGGACGGCGGCAAGCCGGGCAATGTCGACATTCGGATCATCATGACCGACCTTGAGCTTCAGGCGGGTGAAGCCATCCTCCTCCACGGCCTTTGCACTGCCGGCCAGCAGGTTTTCCAGCGTAAAGGAAAGCCAGCCAATATCGGTGTTATAGGCTTCCACGCCTGCCGTGCGCGCACCGCCGAGATATTGCCAGAGCGGCACGCCCGCCTTTTTCGCCTTCAAATCCCACAGCGCCACGTCGATGGCGGCAAGCGCCAGATGGGTGATGCCCGCCCGGCCGACCCATTGCAGCGAGGGATAACGGGCAAGTTTCATCCAGAGCCGTGAATGCTCGGACGCATCCTCACCCAGCAACAGGGGAGTATAACAATCGCTGATGCAGGAGGTGATCAGCCTGTCGGACGGCAGATGCGCGTGGGTGCCGGTGAAACCATAGCCCTCAATGCCGTCACCCGTGGTGATTTTTGCGCCGACGACGCCCCAGTGGGTGATGCTGTGGGTGGAATCGGAAATCGACTCCGACGTGAGCGGCAAATGCAGGATGAAAGGTTCGACAGCGGTAATTTTCATGATCGGTCATTCCTCGATGCTTGAACGCTTCTGGGGAGGAAAGGCGGAAGTCCCTTTTCTGAGCGGCGCTTCGCCGATTGGCGGGTGAAGTCGCGTCATTGTTCCGCGCCCAATGGTTGCGGGAATTGAACCGTCAGGGGATCGCCGGACCGCCCTCCTCCGGCAGCCAGCTTCCGATGGCAGATAGAGCTAACGGAAAAACGGATTTTGTAAAATAAAAAATTTTTTATTTTTAATATTTGATTGTTGCCTGTCTTCCGAAGCTGGGCAATGATGCGGCCATGAACACACTCGTCAAAGTCACGCTCGCCGAACAGGCTCACCGGGAACTGCGCGCGCGCATCGTCAGCGGCAAATTGCGCGGCGGCGAAAGGCTGCTGCCCAACGAGCTTGCCGCCGATCTCGGCATCAGCCCCACCCCGGTCAAGGAAGCCTGCGTGAAACTCGAGGCCGACGGGCTGGTGGTCAACTCTTCAAGGCGCGGCATGGTGGTGCGCGATTTCACGGTGGAGGATGTGGAAGAGCTCTACGCCGCCAGAATGCTGCTCGAAAAAGGCGCCGTCGAAGTGGCGTTCGATGCCGGGCAACTGGACGGGACGCTGCATGCGCAGCTGCTGGAAAGCCTTGCCAAACATCGCGAATTCGCCAAAGGCCCGACGCTCGACGAATTGTCGAAAGCGCTTTTTTACGACCGCAGCTTTCACACGACACTGGTTTCAGCGGCCCGCATTCCGGTCATTTCCGGTTCGCATGAGCGTATCCTCGACCAGACCCATACGGTTTTCGTCTCGATTCTCGGTGATTACGCCCGTTCGGTGGAAGAGCACCAGAATATTGCCGACGCCATCGCCGCCGGCAGCAAGGCCCAGATCGTCGATGCCCTGTGGCGGCATCTCGAGCGCAGCCGCCAGAACACGCTGCGTCAGGTCCGGCTGCTCAAAGAAGCCGGTGCCTGATCCATTCAGAAAGCAGGGGAGGAACTGACATGCGCGAAAACCCGAGCGCCGTAAGTCCGGCGGGGCGAACCACGACTGGCTCGTTCCAGACGGAGATTTCGCATCGATGACAGACCGCTTTTCCGCTGCCGCCCTTCCCCGCCTGCCGCAATCTGTGGCAAGGCCCGCCTATGACCGCCGGGCCGTAACGCCCGGCATCGTTCACCTCGGGGTCGGGGCCTTTCACCGGGCGCATCAGGCGGTTTTCATCGACGATTGCCTCAATCGCGGCGAGACGCAATGGGGCATCGTCGCTGCATCGCTGCGCAGCCCGGAGACGCGCGACGCCATCGAGCCACAGGACAATCTCTACACGTTCTGCCTGCGCGACGGAAAGAGCGAGCGCCTGCGCATCATCGGCTCCATCATGGAAACCATCGTCGCACCGGAAAATCCCGAACGGCTTGTGGACAGGATGTCCGATCCGCGCGTTCTCATCGTTACCCTGACCGTGACGGAGAAGGGTTATGTCACCAATCTCGCCTCCCGCAGCCTGCTGCGCGATCACCCCGATATCGTCCACGATCTTGAAAATCCGGACCGGCCACGCTCGATCTTCGGTTTCATTCTGGCTGCCACACGGCGCAGGCGCAAGGAAGGCTCCCTGCCGCTAACGCTTCTTTCCTGCGACAACCTGCCCGCCAACGGACATGTGTTGCGAAAGCTGCTGCTGGAGTTCGCCGCACTTGCCGATCCCGAACTGGCCCCGTTCATCGAAGCCAATATCGCCTGCCCCTGCTCCATGGTGGACCGCATCGTTCCCGCAACCACCGACGCGGATCGGGACGCGATATCGGCAGCACTTGGGGTGCGCGATGCCTGGCCCGTGGTGGCGGAGCCCTACTTCCGCTTCGTCATCGAGGACAATTTTCCGCACGGAAGACCGGCGCTCGAGAGATCGGGCGTGGAGTTCGTCAGCAATGTCGAGCCCTATGAACATATGAAGCTCAGAATGCTGAACGGCTCCCACAGCGCCATCGCCGCCATAGGCCAGATCGCCGGCCTTACGACGGTTGCCGACGCATGGGGCGAAAAAACCGTGTGTGATTTCATCGATGCCTATTGGCGCGAAGTCGACCGGACGCTCGATCCTGCCGTCGACGGCGCCGAATTCGCAGCCGGCCTCAGGGAACGTTTTGCCAACCCCTCGCTGCAGCACAAGACCATGCAGATCGCTTCCGATGCCTCGCAGAAGGTGCCGCTGCGTATTCTTGGCCCCTTGCGCGAATTGCTGGAAGAAGAGGCCGCCAGTCGCGCCGTTATTTTTGCCGTCGCTTTATGGATCAGATCCTGCGCAGACCGGGATGAAAAGGATCAGCCGATCACCATACTCGACCCCGCTTTCAAGGAATGGGATGCGCCGGACCAGCTGGCAATGGCGCCGGATGCTGTCGTGGACCGGTTCCTCACCTTCAGGCGCACATTCGGCGATGACCTGCCGGGCAACGAAAACTTCGTGTCGACACTGAAAGCCGCTTATCGCGACATTCGGGAACTTACTGCGCTGGGCGCCATTGAGCGTTTTTTGAAGTCCTGAAAATGAGTGGGCGAGAAACGCTCCATCGTCATGCTCGGGCCTGTCCCGAGCATCTGCGCCGTTCCGATTTACGATACGTGCGTGGATCCTCGGGACAGGCCCGAGGATGACGTCGCGTGTGAGGGAAGTCTGTCAGCAGGCTAAGCCGGGAGGCTTAGCCTGCAATACAATCCCGCCGCTCAGGCCGTGGCGGCCTGCCGCGCCGCCTTGCGGCGCTCCACGCGGGCGCGGATGGCATCGACATCCGTGATCGGTGTCGCCGCAAAGAGCTGGCGCGTATAGGGGTGTTTCGGATCGGCGAAAAGTTCCTCGCGCGTTCCCTGTTCGACTGCCTCACCCTTGGAGATGACCATCACATCGTCGGCGATGTAACGGACCACCGAGAGATCGTGGCTGACGAAGACATAGGTCAGCTCGAATTCCTCCTGCAGATCCCGGAGCAGGTTCAAGACCTGCGCCTGCACCGAAAGGTCAAGCGCGGAAACCGGCTCGTCCAGCACCAGCAGCGCCGGATTGAGCATCAGCGCGCGCGCAATGGCGATGCGCTGGCGCTGGCCGCCGGAGAACATGTGCGGATAGCGGTTGAAATGTTCAGGACCGAGGCCGACCTTCACCAGCATGGCTTCGGCCCGCTCGCGGCGCTCGGAGGCCGGAATTTTCGTATTGATGACCAGCGGCTCCATCAGCACGTCACCCACCTTCTGGCGCGGATTGAGGCTGCCATAGGGGTTCTGGAACACCATCTGCACCTTGGAACGCATCTGCGTGTCCGGACGTCGCCTGGCGATATCGACCGGCTGGCCGTCGATCTTCAGCTCGCCGCCGGATGCCGGGTCGATCAGGGCGATGATGCGGGCAAGCGTCGACTTGCCCGAACCGGATTCGCCGACAATCGCCAAAGTCTTGCCCCGCTCGACGGCAAAATCGATGCCTTTCAGGGCCTGAACAGTCTTGGCGCCGCCGAACAGGCCGCCGGGAACGTGATAGTCGCGGGTGATGCCCTTGCCTTCGACAACGATACTCATTGAACGCCCTCCTTGCCGAAGAAATCGGAAACCGTGGGCAGGCGGTCGCCGGTGGCGTTTTCCGGCAGGGCCGAAAGCAATGCCTTGGTATAGGGATGCTGCGGGGCTTCAAAGAGGCTCAAGACATCCGCCTCCTCCATCTTGCGGCCCTTATATTGCACCACGACGCGGTCTGCGGTTTCCGCCACCACGCCCATGTCATGGGTGATGAGGATCAGCGCCATGCCGTATTCCGCCTGCAGGTTCATCAGGAGATCGAGGATCTGCTTCTGAATCGTTACATCGAGCGCGGTTGTCGGCTCGTCGGCAATCAGGAGACGCGGTTTGGAAGCAATCGCAATCGCGATCATCACACGCTGGCACTGGCCACCGGACATCTGGTGCGGATAGGCCTTAAGCTTGGTTTCCGGCTCGGGAATGCCGACAGCGCGGAACAGTTCCAGCGCCCGCGCCCGGGCGGCCGAGCCGCTCATGCCGAGATTGAGGCGCAGCACCTCCTCGATCTGGAACCCGACCGTGAAGGACGGGTTGAGCGAGGCGACCGGTTCCTGGAAGATCATGGTGATCTCGCGGCCGATCACCCTGCGGCGCTCCTGCGGCGACATGGTCAGCAGGTTCTTGCCGTCGAAGGTCATCTCATCGGCGGTGATCGTCGCCGTATCGGGCAGAAGCCCCATGACGGCGAGCATCGATACCGACTTGCCGGACCCGGATTCGCCGACAATGGCCAAGACTTCGTGCTTGTCGACGGAGACATCGATGCCGTTGACGGCGGTGAAGGCGCCGGTGGCGGTGGCGAATTTAACCGTGAGGTTCTTGATTTTCAGCAGGCTCATCGCTCAGCTCCGCTTCAGTTTGGGATCGAGCGCATCGCGCAGGCCGTCGCCCATCAGGTTGATGGCGAGCACCGAGATCAGGATCGTCAGGCCGGGAAGGGTGACGACCCACCAGGCGCGCAGAATGAATTCACGCGCTTCGGCCAGCATCGTGCCCCATTCGGAGGCGGGCGGCTGCGCGCCCATGCCGAGGAAGCCGAGGGCGGCCGCATCGAGGACCGCGGACGAGAAGGACAGCGTTGCCTGAACGATCAGCGGCGCAAGGCAGTTCGGCAGGATTGTCTTGAACATCAGCCGGAAATTGCCGGCGCCGGCCACACGCGCGGCGGTGACATATTCGCGACGCAACTCGCTCATGACAGCAGCACGCGTCAGACGCGCGAAATGCGGCTGGTAAACGATGGCGATGGCGATCATGGCATTGGTGAGCCCCGGACCGAGGATCGCGACCAGCACCAGCGCCAGAAGCAGCGACGGAAACGCCAGGATGACGTCCATCACGCGCATGATGACGGTATCCACCCAGCCACCGAAAAAGCCGGCGACGAGGCCGATGACGATGCCGCCGACAAGGGCGATGGAAACAACGACAATGCCGATGAACAGCGAATATTGCGCGCCGTAGATCAGCCGGGACAGCATGTCGCGACCGACGGCATCGGTGCCGAAGAAGAAGCCGGCGCGGCCGCCTTCCTGCCAGACCGGCGGGACAAGCAGCGCATCGCGATATTGCTGTGTCGGATCATGTGGCGCGATCAGCGGCGCGAAAACCGCCACCAGCACCAGGAGAATGAAGACGGCAAGGCCGATGACGGCACCGCGGTTCTGACGGAAGTAGAACCAGAAATCGGCGAGCATCCGGCGGCGGATGGCGGCGTCCGAAAGGCGGACGCCGGGGGTGGTGGTCACATCGCTCATTTGTGACGGATCCTCGGATTGATGAGGCCATAGGTCAGATCGACAAGCAGGTTGACGACCATTACCAGACCCGCAATCAGCAGCAGGCCGCTCTGCACGACCGGATAGTCGCGGCGCGAGATGGAATCGATCATCCACTTGCCGATGCCCGGCCAGGAAAAGATGGTTTCGGTCAGGATGGCACCCGCCATCAGCACGCCAATCTGCAGGCCGATGGTGGTGATGACCGGGATCATGGCGTTGCGCAGCGCGTGCACGCCGACGACGCGGGACGCAGACATGCCTTTTGCCCGTGCCGTGCGCACATAATCCTCACCCAGAACTTCCAGCATGGCCGAGCGCGTCTGGCGCGCGATGACGGCAAGCGGAATGGTGGCAAGCACCACCGACGGCAGAATGAGATGCGACAGGGCCGAGACGAAAGCGCCCTTCTGCCCCGAAATCAGGCTGTCGATCAGCATGAAACCGGTGACGGAGGGGAAGAAATACATCAGCGAGATGCGGCCCGACACCGGCGTCCACTGCAGGATGCCGGAGAACATGATGATCAGCAGCAGGCCCCACCAGAAGATCGGCATGGAGAAACCCACCAGCGCCGTCGTCATGGAAATCTGGTCGAACCACGACCCACGGCGGATGGCGGCGATGACGCCGACCGGCACGCCGATCAGGGTGGCGATGATGATGGCAACAAGACCAAGCTCGACCGTCGCGGGGAAGAGCGACAGGAACTCGGTCAGAACAGGTTTCTTGGTGACCAGCGAATTGCCGAGATCGCCCTGAAGCAGCCGTCCGAGGAAATGAAGATATTGCTGCCAGACAGGCTGGGCAAAGCCGAGCTGTTCGGCAAGCTGCGCATGCCTTTCAGGCGATATGCCGCGTTCACCCGCCATCAGCAGCACGGGATCGCCCGGCAGGACGCGCACGAAGGCGAAGGCGACAATGGTGATCCCGAGGAATGTCGGAACGAGATAAAGAAGTTTGCCGAGAATGAACCGGATCATGGTTTTTTCCTGAAAAGACGCGCGGAAGAACAGGGTTCTTCCGCGCGTCCGGTTGTTCGGGATTACTCCGCGATGTCGACGTTTTCGAAGGTGAAGTCGCCAAGCGGGCTCATGGTGAAGCCGGAAACCTTGGCGGACATCGGAACGAACTGGGTGGAGTGCGCAAGCGTCGCCCACGGAGCCTGTTCCTTGAAGATCACCTGCGCCTGCTCATAAAGCTTGGTGCGCTCGGCAACATCAGTGGTCTGCTTTGCCTTGGAAAGCAGCTCGGAGAACTCCTTGTTGCACCATTGCGCGCGGTTTGCACCACCTTCGCCGGTTGCGGCGCAGGAGAGCAGAACGCCCATGAAGTTATCCGGGTCACCGTTGTCGCCGGTCCAGCCGAGGATGACGGCGCCGTCGCGGTTCACTTCGGTCGACTTCTTGAGGTACTCACCCCACTCGAAGGAGACGATCTCGGCCTTGACGCCAACCTTGGCGAAATCCGACTGGATCAGCTCGGCCGTGCGGCGTGCGTTCGGCATGTAGGGACGCTGAACCGGCATCGCCCAGATCTTCATCGACAGATCCTTGACGCCAGCGGCTTCGAGAGCCTTCTTGGCGGCTTCCGGATCGTACGGATCGTCCTTGATGCTGTCGTTATAGGACCACATGGTCGGCGGGATCGGGTTCTTGGCAACCTGGCCGGCGCCCTGGAACACGGCGTCGATGATCGCCTGCTTGTTCATCGCCATGTTCAGCGCCTTGCGGACTTCCGGCTTGTCGAAAGGTGCAACGGTCGTGTTGTAGGCGAAGTAGGCGACGTTCAGACCCGGCTGCTCATCGAGCTTGAGGTTGGAATCGGCGCGGATGGCGGCAAGGTCAGCCGGGGCCGGGTAAGGCATCAGGTGGCATTCGCCGGCCTTCAGCTTCTGCAGGCGCACGGCGGCGTCAGGCGTGATCGCGAAGATCAGGTCGTCGATCTTCGGCGCTTCGCCCCAATAGTCGGCGTTCTTCTGGTAACGGATGACCGCGTCCTTCTGATAGGCGACGAACTTGAACGGACCCGTACCGATCGGCAGGTTGTTGAAGTCTTCCTTGGTGCCGGCCTTATCAAGCGTATCGGCATATTCCTTCGATACGATCGATGCGAAAGGCATGGCGATATTGGCGAGGAACGGCGCTTCCGGGCGCGTCAGCACGAACTTGACTGTGTAATCGTCGACCTTGACGATTTCCTTGATCAGCGATGGCATTTCCATGGAATTGTAATATTCGTAGGTGATGCCTGCGATATACTGGTTCCACGGGTTTTTGGCGTCGCCCTGGCGGTTGTAGCTGAAGATCACGTCATCGGCGTTGAAATCGCGGCTCGGCGTGAACTTCTCGTTGGAGTGCCACTTCACACCCTTGCGCAGGTGGAACGTGTATTCGAGACCATCGCTCGAAACATCCCATTTCTCGGCAAGGCCCGGCTCAACTTCGGTCGTGCCCTTCTTGAACTCGGTCAGACGGTTGTAGACCGGATGCGCGGAAGCGTCGAAGGTGCCGCCGGCGGTGTAGGGCGACGGATCGAAGCCTTCCGGCGATGCCTCGGAGCAATAAACGAAGGTCTTCGCCATGGCAGGCATGGCGGAAGTGATCGCAATCGCAGAGGCGATAAGCAAACTGCGGGTCAGCGTTTTCATCTGGTGGTCCTTTCCCTCTTTTTCTGAGTTCCTGCGGCCCCGTTCGGGGGCCTACCTCTTCTGGTCAGCGGCGACGCGCAACCCGTGTCGCCGTTCGGTCCTTTGCCTCCCGACCAATTACCCGGCGACCGGCTGAAACAGCCGGTCGAGGTTCGTTTCCGGCGGGCAGAACCAGCGCGGTCCCGCCTCCGTCATATATACGATATCTTCGAGACGGACGCCGCATTCGCCATAAACGCACAGCATCGGCTCGATGGAAAAGCACATGCCCGGTTGAAGAGCCGTGGCATTTCCAGCAACGATATAGGGTTCTTCGTGAATATCCAGCCCAAGCCCGTGGCCGGTGCGATGCGGCAGGCCGGGAAGCTGGTAATCCGGGCCGAAACCGGCCGCTTTCAGGCTGTCGCGCGCGGCCCTGTCCACATCGGAACAGGCAGCGCCGATACGGGCCGCCGCGAAGGCCGCAGCCTGCGCGTCGCGCTCGGCGTTCCAGAGGAAACGCTGACGCTCGGTCGGTTTGCCGAAGACATAGGTTCGGGTGATATCGGAACGATAGCCGTGAAGAATGGCACCGAGATCGACCAGCACCATATCGCCTTCGTTCAGCGTCTGCGCATAGGGCACGCCGTGCGGATAGGCCGTCGCCTCGCCGAACTGCACCGCCACGAAAAGCGGCTTCAGGCCAAGCGCGATATGGGCGGCGTTGACGAAATCCGCCACTTCAGTGGTGGAAATGCCCGGACGCAGCCCTTCGAACACCGCCTTCTGCACGCCGTAGCTTGCATTCATCGCCGTCTGGATGAGGGCGATTTCAGCGGCGGACTTGACCTGCCGCTGGGCAACGATCAGCGGCTGGGCGGAAATGATCCGCCCTTCCAGACGCTGCATCAGGGCCGATGCGAAAACGAAGGGTGTTGCGGGATCGATGGCGACAAGATGACCGGGACAGGCAAGAGAGCCGATACGCCCCGCCATCAGATCGAAAGGACTTTCATCCTCTTCCCAGACAGCGACCTCGCCCGGAATACGGATCAGGGTCTGGAGTTTCGGCTCTTCAAAAGTCGGGCTGATATAGACCGGCGCGCCTTCGGCCGGCACCAGGGCGCCATGAATGCGCTCCGAAAGGCCAAGCGACAGGCCGGTATAATAGGTCAGCGACGATGATGCATCGAGCCAGACCGCCTTCACATTCTGCTGGATCATCCGCGCCTGAAGTCCGCGCAGCCGCAAACTGAATTCGTCTTCAGCGATCGATGAAACCGCGATCGGCTGAAACCGCTTCAGCGCCTCTTGAAAGTCTGCCATTCTCTCCCCGCCGCTTTCGGGCGCACAGGCACAACGTGCCGGCAACCTCCCAAGCGTTCTTTTGCCCATGCTTAACCACAGGCCGGAGGCTAAGCAATGGGCCTGCACCTTCCACCGCCACAAAACTGTGCATATTTATCTAGACATAACGAAATCGTGATCGACGCGCGTCCGATTCCCGCACTCGTCACCTTGACGGAGGAAACCAAAATCCCCCGGAAATCCAAGGGGAAGACACCGGAGTCCCCGCGACGCATATCCGGCGCGCGGAAACGCGCGGATGAAAACACTTCAAAAAAGGCCCTGAAAAGGAAAAAGCCTGCCGCGGGAGGAGGTGCGGCAGGCTTCAAACTTGATCGGCGACTGGGAGGAGGAGTGTCACCGATCCACATCGAGCGACGCTGGGAGGAGGAGTGCGTCGCTTCGATGGTTGGAATATAGCGACATCGGCGATTTTTAACAGAGCAAGTCTCGCAATGCAGCATTGCATTTCTGCATAGCTTGAGAATTCCTGCTTGGTTTTTCAGCACTCCCGCCAAACCCGAAGGAGATCAGCTTTCCCGGTGCACCTGAAAACCGGCAAAGGACTGGTTGACCGGCATGAGTTCGAGACTGTTGATGTTGATATGCTTGGGCTGCGAGGCGACCCAATAGATCGTGTTGGCGATATCGTCGGCCGTGATCGGGTTCACGCCCTTATAGAGATTGTCCGACACATCCTGATTGCCGCCGGTGCGCACCAGCGTGAACTCCGTTTCGCACATGCCGGGTTCGATCGAGGTTACCCGCACACCCTTGCCATGCAGGTCGGAGCGGAGGCCGAGCGAGAATTGCCGCAGGAAGGCTTTTGTCCCGCCATACACATTGCCGCCGGTATAGGGCCAGTGCGCCGCAACCGACGAAAGGTTGACGACAATGCCCCGGCGTTCGATCAGCGTCGGCAGAAGATGATGGGTGATGTTCAGGAGACCGGTGATATTGGTGTTCACCATGGTCTGCCAGTCCTTGAGCGGCACCTGCGGCGCAGGCGCGGTGCCAAGCGCCAGGCCGGCATTGTTGACGAGAATGTCGATATCCCGGAAACCTTCCGGCAAAGCGGAAAGCGCCTTTTCGGTCGCGTCCTCATCCGTGATATCGAAGGCGGCGCCATAAAAGGCCGAACCGAGTTCAGCCGCCAGCGCCTCCAGCCGTTCCGCGCGCCGGCCCGTGCCGATGACCTTCCAGCCTTCCTTGACGAAACGCCGCGCCGTGGCCTGTCCGAAACCGGACGTCGCGCCTGTGATAAGGATGGTGCCGCTCATGATGATGCCTCCGCTAGCTTCGTTCTGTCAGAATCAGTCTGTCCCAATAATCTTTCCGCTGCCGCCGCAAGACAGCGCCTGTAGGCGTCGATATCCGTATACAGGGCCTCTTCAGGCGCATTGCCGACAATGATCACGCCGCCGCGCCGCAGGATACCGCCGTGCAGCATCAGATTGTCGACCATGTCGAAATTCTCGATCGACAGCCCGTCCGGCCCGCGATAGCGGCCCGTCTCATCCATGGCGGCAGCGCCGCCGTAATGCGCCTTGATACGGGCGAAATGATTGGCCGCGACATTGGTGTAGGCGAAAACCGGCTTGCCCAGAGCGCACATGAAGCCCAGCTCGTAACTCGTTCCGGTATCGGCGGCGATGCCGCGAAACGGCGTGAGATTGGCGATCACCGCATCCGCCTCCAGCATCATCCGTTCATCGCCTTCATTGATGTTGCAGCCATGGCCGATCCGGGTGTCTGCCGGCGGAATCTGCAAATCGCCCGGCGAAAGCGGCGTAAAACCGGCTTCCCGCGCAAGCGATGCCTTGAGATCGAGCATTTCCCGCGCGTTCGGGAGGAAGACTTCCGGTCCGGCGAGATAGATTTTCTTTGTCATCGGGAATTCATGCAATCTGGAAGAATGGAATTTCCCGAACCTAACCCGGGGGCTTTCGCAAAGGCAAGCCGAAGCAGCACGGAAACAACCTATAAAAGCGGTATCGTCCGGCCGCTCTTTCCGTTATAGCCGGAGCAACGAACTGGAATTCCTGGAGCAAGACATGGCCGCACCCATCCGTTACCACGAAGGCGATATTTCCGCCGAAGACGCCGCGCGTTACACCGGCGCCATCGCAATCGATACGGAAACGCTGGGGCTGGTACCGCGCCGCGACCGTCTGTGCGTCGTCCAGCTTTCGCCGGGCGATGGCACGGCGGATGTCATCCGCATCGCCGCCGGCCAGAAGGAGGCCCCCAACCTCGTTCGCATGCTTGCCGATCCCGCGCGCCAGAAGATCTTTCATTACGGCCGTTTCGATATCGCCGTTCTGTTTCACACATTCGGCGTGACGACCACACCGGTTTTCTGCACCAAGATCGCCTCGCGCCTCACCCGCACCTATACCGACCGGCACGGGCTGAAAGACAATCTGAAGGAAATGCTGGAGGTCGATATCTCCAAGGCGCAGCAATCATCCGACTGGGCAGCGGAGACGCTGTCGCCCGCGCAGCTCGAATATGCCGCCTCCGACGTGCTCTACCTGCACGCGCTGCGCGACAAGCTGACCCAGCGCCTTGTGCGTGACGGTCGCCTCGAGCACGCCGACGCCTGTTTCGCGTTTCTGCCGACCCGCGCGAAGCTCGATCTTCTCGGCTGGGAAGAAACCGACATTTTCGCCCATAGCTGAGCGTTTTCACGCTTCGTTTAAGCTCTGATTTACCGAAATTGCCTATTCTCGGCCGCAACTTTGGGCGGCCGGGGACTTTCCAGATGATTACTCCGCTACAGCAGACGGCGGGCATAGCAGTCAGCGATCTCATGCGGTCGATGGTGCAAGCCATCGAGGAACGCCAGCGCGAAGAGCAGGAAAAGGCGAACGGCACCAAAAAGGACGATGCGGTCAAGACACAGCCGCAACCCGACCAAAGCCAGCGGGTCGCCAATGAAAAGATAAGCGCCTATCTGTTCGGCTTCATGAAGCAGGACCCCGATGCCTTCGTCTCGCTTGTCTTCCGTTTCTCGTCTGCTCTCGGCATCACCCAGGAAGCGGACGAATCGAGCTTCTCCTTCGCGCGGAGGCTTCAGGACGCGCTGACCCTGACCGAAAGTTTCGGAAAGACCGACGCACAGGGAAAAGCCACGACGATCTCCCTGACATCCTTCGGTGTTTCGGAAGCGCAGGTCGTGGACGTGCTGAACAACGGCGCAACCGCCAAAACCGATCCCATGGCCGCCCTTGCAGCCCGCATCGCCCAGAGCGCCGGCCTGACGGGCAAGGAAGAGGATTTCGGCGGCGAGATGTCAAAAGCCATCATGGACATGCGCGCGACCGCGCCGAAAAACGTGACCGAACTCGAAAAAGCCACCGGCCTCAAGGAACTCGGCATTTCAGCGCAACAGATGATCGCCGCCATCGCCAATCCCTTCGGTGACGCGGCGCGTGCGGTCAAGGATGCGCTGAACGATCAGGCGCAGGGCACCCGCTTCATGACGCGCGAGGCCCTGAAGGTCATCCAGCGGCTGGAAGATGTCGCTGACCCCAAGACCAAGGAAGAATTGCAGGCCGAACGCGGCGAGGATCGCATCGGCGAAATCAACGATGCCGAAGTAAAGGCCGAGCGGGAACAGGATATCCAGACCCGCGATGCGCAGGGCAAACTCGAGGATGTGCAGGAACTTCAGGACGTCGTGAAGGAGCATATCGACGCTTCCGCCGATGACAAAACGGATGGTGCCGAAGGGCAGGGCCCGGTCGATATCTCATCGGAAATCACCCTCATCTCCGTGCTTGCCGCCGCACCGGCCGAGGAAGCCGTCCCGGCTAAAAACGATAACACCCCATCCAAGGCAAACGCAGCCGCCACGCCGGCCGAGGCGGAGGATGACGCAGAAAAGCTGCTCGATGCGCTGGCGGTTGTCGATGACGCCCGCAACGCCATCGTGCCGATCTCTATCGATGACAATGGTCTTTATGAACTGCTGAAGAAAAAGGCGGCATGATTGCCGCTTCCAACAGTCTTTGAGCGAAACATGATGTGAGTTCAGACATGTCCGATATTTCCGCCCTATCCGGCAACACCGGCCTCGATGCCGAACCGAATGCGGCACAGGCGCTGCTCTCCATGGCCGCCCCGCCGCTCGCCCCGGATAACGCTGCCTTCCTTACTTCCGGCGAGGACGACAATCCCGTCGATCCCGTGGAAACCCGCCCGGAGAGAAGCTTTCCCAAGGCAAGCTGGCTCGATGCCATGCCGCCGGAGGCCCTGGAAGTGACAGTCAGTGAACCCGATCACATTTCCTCGGTCAATTCCGACGATAACGGGCTTTACCGCATGTTCATCGGCGTTTCGCCCTGAGCGAGATGCGCCGGCGCGACTTTATGGTTAGCCAAATATTAATATCTGCACGGCAAGCTGCGACTTGATGATTCTGTATGTGCGGAAAGCCCGGCATTCGCGCCAGCGGCACATACAGGCGCTCCCGCATGAGCGGGCGAGATGACACCTGTACATCACCGGCGCGGCAACCTCCCAACAGACGGGCCAGATACGGATCAAAGAGCCAGCGGAAATGGCCCTTTCGCAGCCAGCGGCGGTAATCGATAGGAATGGAGCGCACCCATGTTACCGCCTGTACCGAAAATTCCGGCAGCCGATGCCACCTATGGAGCCATGGTTCCGCCGGCGCCGCGCGGGCAGCCGAAAGAAGCCGCAGTGCCGCAGACGGCCAATCCCGCTCCCGACCATAACGGCAGCATTTTTGCCAGAGCGGCGGTCGCTTCCCTGACCAGCGAATTCCAGCTTTCCCGCGGCACCGCCGTCCTTGCGGAAACGCTCGGCAAATTGATGAACCTGCCACGGCGCGACGGCGAGGCGATTGAAACCTATGTGGTACGCCTGACGGATGCCCTGCGCGCCATGCCCGCCGCACAGCGTCTGGCGCTGGAACAGCAGGTCGGCAAGGCCCTGCAAGGGCTGAGCCTTGCGATGCTGGCCGAAATCCTGAAACAGCCCACCGGACCGGAAGCGGCTCGTCTCGCGCTGCTGATCGAGCTTTCCCGCTACAAGGGCACGGATCTCGCGGCAAAGGCGGTGGTTTCTTCCTACCAGCAGAATAATCCGGCCAGCCCTGCACCAGCGCAACCGAGACCACAAAACGCCCAAAACCAGAATGCCACGAGCCAGCCGAATGCGACAGCGACCGCTGCTGCGCAACCGGCAAACGCCGCAACGGCCAACCGGCTTCTGCCGCTGCTGATCAGCCCGCTTACCCTCGGTGGCGCGGCGATAAAGAGCGTCATCGCGGCGCGGGTGCCGCTGCCGGATCTGCCGGCGAACCTTCCCGCCCCGGCTGCAGGCAAACCCGGTTCTTCGCCCCAAACCACGAGGCCGGATGGAAAAGCAGAAGGCACGGCGCCGCAGCCGGCCGCAGGCAGCGTGGCGAAAGATGTTCCGGCGGAAGCGCGCCCGGTGAATTCATCTCGGGTCGAAAACAGCGATATGCGCACCGCACTCCCGCATCGGGAGATGATGAAGGCGGAACAGAAGGAGATGCGTGCCGTCCTGACCTCCCCTTCAGGCCAGCCCGCAGGTGATGCCAAGACCGTGGAAAACCTGCTTCTTGCCACCCTTGCCGGAAAGCTTCCCGCCAGAGCCGCAACCGGTGCACAGCCATTCGCCGCGCCTGAGGCCATACCACCGCAACAGACAGAGCTTCGGCCGGCCGAAAAAACCCCGATGGCGACGCCTGCCCCCGCATCCGACGAAGAAACGGAAGCGACCGCCGCTCGCCCCGAACCGCTGCCCCTCCCCCGCACCGCGGTCGATCCGGAAACGAGGATGGCGATGCTCGAACAATCGGCTTCGCAATCGCTGGCCGCCGCCGCGCTCGTCAAAGACGGCACGCCGCTGCCGCTCGTCGCCTATCCGCCGGCGGACGAAGACTATGAATCGGAAACACCGCCGCGCGGAGGCGGCCCTTTTTCCGAAGACGAGGCAGAAAGCGAGGCGGAGGGCGAAAATGCCGAAAGCCCGGAAGAGACGGAGGAACGGGTGGAGGCCGATGGCGAGCCGGAAACCCTTCTGCACGTGGCTGCCGACGACGACAATGCGGAAAATTACTACCTCAAAATGAGCGGGATGCCCTGAATTCCAGAGGGCTGCGCCGCGCCATGCGGTCAAAATCGACGCAAATAAAAAACCCGCCGGAAAATTCCGGCGGGTTCTTCATTTCGAATGATCGAGCGATTATTCGCCGCGGTTCTTCAGAGCCGCGCCGAGGATGTCGCCGAGCGAAGCGCCCGAGTCGGAAGAACCGAACTGTGCGACGGCTTCCTTCTCTTCAGCGATTTCCAGAGCCTTGATCGAAAGCATGACCTTGCGGTCCTTCTTCGAGAAGTTGACGACGCGGGCGTCGACAACCTGGCCAACCGAGAAGCGCTCGGGGCGCTGCTCGTCGCGGTCACGGGAAAGGTCAGCGCGACGGATGAACGAGGTGAGGTCTTCGTGGTTGACGAGCTTCACTTCGATGCCGCCATCGTTGACGCCGATGACTTCAGCGGAAACGACTGCGTTCTTGCGCAGATCGCCGGAAGAAGCGGCTTCGCCGACAGCATCCTTGCCGAGCTGCTTGATGCCGAGCGAGATGCGTTCCTTCTCGACGTCAACGTCGAGAACGACTGCCTTGACGACGTCACCCTTGTTGTACTCTTCGATGACCTGCTCGCCCGGACGGTTCCAGTCGAGATCCGACAGGTGAACCATGCCATCGACATCGCCTTCGAGGCCGATGAACAGACCGAATTCGGTCTTGTTCTTGACTTCGCCTTCAACTTCAGTGCCGGCCGGATGGCTGTAGGCGAATGCCTGCCACGGGTTTTCCAGCGTCTGCTTGAGGCCGAGCGAGATACGGCGCTTGGACGGATCGACTTCGAGAACGACAACGTCGACTTCCTGGCTCGTGGACAGGATCTTGCCGGGATGTACGTTCTTCTTGGTCCAGGACATTTCGGAAATGTGGATCAGGCCTTCGATGCCCGGCTCCAGCTCGACGAATGCACCGTAGTCGGTGATGTTCGTGACCGTACCGGAGATCTTCTTGCCAACCGGGTACTTGGCGGAGATGCCATCCCACGGATCGGACTCGAGCTGCTTCATGCCGAGCGAGATACGGTGGGTTTCCTGGTTGATGCGGATGATCTGAACCTTGACCTGCTGGCCAATGTTGAGGATTTCCGAAGGATGGTTGACGCGGCGCCATGCCATGTCGGTAACGTGCAGCAGGCCGTCGATGCCGCCGAGGTCAACGAACGCACCGTAATCGGTGATGTTCTTGACGACGCCGTCAACAACCTGGCCTTCTTCGAGGTTCTGAACGATTTCAGAACGCTGCTCGGCACGCGACTCTTCGAGAACCGTACGGCGCGAAACAACGATGTTGCCGCGACGCTTGTCCATCTTGAGGATTTCGAAGGGCTGCGGGTTGTGCATCAGCGGGGTCACGTCGCGGATCGGACGGATGTCGACCTGCGAACGCGGAAGGAAGGCAACAGCGCCGTCCAGATCGACGGTGAAACCACCCTTGACCTGGTTGAAGATAACGCCTTCGACGCGCTCGCCAGCTTCGAACTTGGCTTCGAGCTTGACCCAGCTTTCTTCGCGGCGAGCCTTCTCGCGCGACAGAACGGCTTCGCCGAGAGCGTTTTCGATGCGCTCGACGTAAACTTCGACTTCGTCGCCGACCTTCAGCGTGCCGTCCTTGGACTTCGCGCCGAATTCCTTCAACGGTACGCGGCCTTCAACCTTGAGGCCGACGTCGACGATGGCAACGTCCTTCTCGATTGCCGTTACGATACCCTTGGCAACATAGCCTTCGGCAAGATCGTTAGAGGCAAAGGATTCTTCGAGAAGCGCTGCGAAATCTTCGCGCGTGGGGGTAGATACTGACATGAAATCTCCTGATTGCATCCGCACGAGGGCGAATACAAAAGCGCCGGTGGGCTGGTGTTGTTGATACCCGAACCCATGCCCGCCTTTTCAAAAAGGCTTTCCGGCGCAAGGACATGTCTTCGGGCAATTCCGGACTAAACGCGGACCGGATGAACGGGTTCCGCGAAAAACCTATTTCTCCAGGGCGGCGTCGATGATCGCCCGCGCGGCCTGAAACGCCGCCTCTATACTCATTTCCGACGTATCTAGCAAGTGCGCGTCTTCCGCGGGCTTCAGCGGGCTGTCGGCGCGGCCCATGTCACGCTCGTCGCGCTTCTTCACCTCGGCGAAGATGGCCTCGTAATCGGCTTCCCCGCCATTGGCGAGAATCTCGTCATAACGGCGTCGCGCCCGCACGTCAGGCGAAGCGGTGACGTAAAGCTTCACCGGCGCATCCGGGCAGACCACCGTTCCGATATCGCGGCCATCCAGCACCGTGCCCGGCTCCTTTGCGGCAAAACGCTGCTGGGCCTTGACGAGCGCGCGTCTTACCGGCGTCATCACCGCAATCCTCGAGGCGGCCTCGCCGATATCATGCCGGGCAAGCACCGAACGGTCGAGGCCGGCAAGGTTCAGCTCCAGCGCCACCTTTTCGGCGACCGCCTCGTCATCGAGCGGCAATCCCGCATCCAGAAGGGCCTTGGCCGTGGCCCTGTAGGTCAAGCCGGTATCGAGATGGTGGAACCCGTAGGTCTGCGCTATCTTGCGCGACAGGGTTCCTTTACCCGCCGCAGCAGGTCCGTCTATGGCGATCGTGAATGTCATTAAGCTTTCTGCCCGTGTGTCTGTCGATTCATATAATATGGCGCGAGAGGGTCTTCCAATCTTTATCAGCAGCCCGGCATATAAGCGCAGCAGCCGGGGCCAACGGCCGAAGTTTGTCTTTGACACGAAAGACCGCAACGATTAAGGGGACCGGCTAGAAATTTTACAGTCTATGCCGGTTTCACGGCGTACACACCGAAACTCATTCGACAATTTGAGGCTTAGACAGTGGCAAAAGCGGAACTTGGTACCAAGCGCACAGACCCCGATACCGGCAAGAAGTTCTACGATCTGAACCGGGACCCGGTCGTTTCTCCCTACACCGGCAAGTCCTGGCCGCTCTCCTTCTTCGAGGAAAGCACGGCGCAGGCAAAGCTCGAGCAGGCTGAAGAAGAGGATGTGGCGGAAGTCGATACCGAAAACACGGAAGTCGAACTCGTATCGCTGGAAGATGCCGATGGCGACAACAGCGGCGACGAGATTCCGGATATGGGCGATGACGACGACGTTGAAATCGACGACGATGACGACACCTTCCTTGAAGCCGACGACGAAGATGACGACGACGACATGTCCGGCATCATCGGCGTAACGGGCGACGACGAAGAAGCTTGATCTTATTGAATAATTCAGCCCGGCGACAAAAAAATGACGCCGGGCTGTTTTTTATGCTTGCACTCGTCGGAAAGCCGCAGTAGTAAGCCGCCACCGAACGGAACAACAACCGCTTCGGTTCCCGGAACCGGACGAAATGCCGGAACCCTTATGGGGCTATAGCTCAGCTGGGAGAGCGCTTGCATGGCATGCAAGAGGTCAGCGGTTCGATCCCGCTTAGCTCCACCAAATCTTCCCGGACAACGACAATCATTCACAGACAGACATCCCCGGACGCCCTATCGGCTGACTAACGGCATAACCGTCTCCTGCAATAGCGCCCGCACGTCCCGCCCCCTGATCAGGCACTCTACCGCACGAACGCCATCACTCTCCTCCGCCACCCGGCATTCGAGATATTTGCCACGCAACCGGTTCTCCAGTGCCTTGAAGGCATTCAGGCCGCAGGCATAGCGGCGGCCATCGGTGCCGGTGCAGACGCGGTTGCGATCGACATCTTCCACCCCGGCGAGACGGAATTCCTGCCCCTTGAAGGTGAAGCTGTTGCTGGCGATCACGCGCAGGCGCTGATCCGCATGCATTTTGAGCGGATAGGGATCGGGCGGGGTCGGGATGCGTTCATAATTCTGGCGGCGGACATCGATCCTTACCGGGGATGTCGTCCACAGCATCTCGGTGTTCGCCGCAAGGCCGGAGGCTTCGTAGGCATTCTCGCCGGTGAAAAACGAGGCGATGCGTATGCCGGCAATGCCAAGCCCCGTGACCAGCACGATCTGAAACAGCAAAATTGCAATCTGCCGGACCATGTCACCGAAACATAAAAGAGCTGAAACAGGACCCTGCCGCGCGCCGGAGCAGGAGAGAGATGCATTACATCAACAGAAGCCTGCGCGCACTGACATCACGCACCGTACCCATGGCCATGACCGGAACGCCGTCACGATCGTTGATGACCCTTCCCGTCGTCCTCAGCCAACGAAAGCCACCGGCCTTGAGCCCGATGCGGTATTCCTGATCATAAAAATCACCGCTTGTCAGCGAATTATGCACCGCCCTTGCCACGCGAGCCCGGTAACAGCCGTCCACCTGGGCGATAATGGCTTCCACCGGCATGCCGCGAGACGCCTCCTCAAAGGAAAAATCGCGCAGACGCGACGCCACGGCATCCAGATAGACCAGATTCTGCCCGATGTTCCACGTATAATAACCAACAAGCGTCTCTTCTAGAGATATATCTTCCAACATCGGCTTTCTACACTATATGAGTGCTTATAACGTTTTTATAACATAACAAAAGATGCATGACTAACCACAAGAATTCATGCTTTTGTCTGACGAAGCCCTACTTTAGATTTTACGCAGATATTGAAAGCACTTTCACCACCCCTTGTTGGCGAAGCGGTTTTCCTGTGCCAAAGAAGGTTGATATCGCCACCGAAGACAGGAGTCGCCGTGACCATCGGGCTTGCCCATGCCGAACTCATCGCCGTCGTCACAGCCATTACCGGAGACGAACCGCGGGTGATGACCGTGCGGGCGGGCGCGGCGCTTCCCTCGGGCCCATTCGAATTCGGCCACAGGACGCTGCAAAGCGGGCTGCGGGAATGGATCCATGAACAGACCCATCACCCGGTCGGTTATCTCGAACAGCTCTACACATTCGCGGATCGTGACCGGAACAACGACATTCCCGGCGGCAGAACCATCTCCATCGGTTATCTCGGGCTGGTCCGCGAGCAGGAATCCTCCGGCAATGCGCATGCGCTGTGGCACGGCTGGTATGAATATTTCCCCTGGGAGGATCATCGGCAGGGCCGCCCGGCGGTTCTCGGCACCATCATCGACAGGCTGCGCGCCTGGGCGGATTCCGACCCCGCCTGCAGGAACCAGCGCCACCTGCGCGCCGATTTCACCTTCGGCCTCGATGGCGGCGGCTGGAATGAGGAGCTGACCCTGCAGCGTTATGAGCTGCTGTATGAAGCCGGGCTGGTCGAGGAGGCACAGAACGAAAACCGGATCAATTTCGGCCGGCCGATGTTCGCCGATCACCGCCGCATCCTCGCCACGGGCATCGCGCGTCTGCGGGCCAAGATCAAATATCGCCCCGTGGTGTTCGAACTGATGGCGGATGCCTTCACGCTGCTGCAGCTGCAGCGCGCCATCGAGGCGCTAGCCGGACTGACCCTGCACAAGCAGAATTTCCGACGGCTGATCGAACAGCAGCAGCTGGTGGAAGAAACCGGCGACATGGCGACCGAAACCGGCGGCCGCCCGGCGAAGCTTTTCCGCTTCCGCCAGACCGTCCTTGATGAGCGCGCCCTTTCCGGAACGAAACTGCCCCTCTCCCGCAATTGACATATACTCACAATGAGAATATGTCTTTGCCTTAGATATACTCAAAAAGAGTATAAATAGGAGAGCGCCGTGAACGAACAGATTTCCGCAGCAAGCCTCTATGACCGGGTCAGCCGCGTCATTCCAAAAGCGGAGTGGATGGGTTTTCAGGACGATGTGGAGGCGATCCTCGAGCTCAAACGCAGGCGCAACGCCGTCATCCTCGCCCATAATTATCAGACGCCGGAAATTTTCCATGGCGTCGCCGATATCGTCGGCGACAGCCTCGCCCTTGCCCGCAAGGCAATGGAGGTGGAAGCGGATATCATCGTTCTGGCCGGTGTGCATTTCATGGCCGAGACGGCAAAGCTGCTCAATCCGGAAAAGACCGTGCTCATTCCGGATATGGGTGCGGGCTGCTCGCTGGCCGATTCCATCACACCTAAGGACATCGCCCTTCTGCGCAAGGCCTATCCCGGTGTTCCCGTCGTCACCTATGTGAACACGTCTGCGGCAGTGAAAGCGGCGTCCGACATCTGCTGCACGTCGGGCAATGCCCGCCAGGTGGTGGAATCGCTCGGCGTACCGCGCGTTTTGATGCTGCCGGACGAATATCTGGCAAAGAACGTGGCGCGTGAAACCAATGTCGAGCTGATCGCCTGGCGCGGCCATTGCGAGGTGCACGAGCTTTTCACCGCCGACGACATTCGCGAATTGCGCGAAAGCCATCCCGGCGTCACCGTTCTCGCACATCCCGAATGTCCGCCCGATGTCGTGGAAGCTGCGGATTTCTCCGGCTCCACCGCCGTCATGTCGGACTATGTCGGCCGCGAACGCCCTGCCCGCGTGGTGCTTTTGACAGAATGCTCGATGAGCGACAATGTCGCCGTGCATCACCCGGATGTCGAATTCATCCGCCCCTGCAATCTCTGCCCGCATATGAAGCGCATCACGCTCGGCAATATCCGCGTGGCATTGGAGGAAAACCGCCATGAAGTGACGGTGGATCCAGCCATTGCCGTCGCCGCCCGCCGCGCCGTGGAAAGGATGCTGCGGATATGAGCGAGCGTCTTCCCCCGCCGCAGGACTGGACGGCCATTGTCGGCAGCGGCATTGCAGGCCTGATGGCGGCGCTGGCGCTTGCGCCGCAACCCGTACTGCTTCTGACACGCGGGGCGCTCGGCGGTGAAACCTCAAGCGCCTGGGCGCAGGGCGGCATTGCCGCAAGTCTCGGCCCTGACGACAGCGTTGCACTGCATCTTGCCGATACGCTCGCCGCGGGCGACGGCCTCTGCGATGCGGAAATGGCTGCGGATATCGTCTCCGCCGCCCCCGCCGTCATCGATGCGCTGGAGCGGGCCGGCGTGCGCTTCGACCGCGATGCCGAGGGAAAGCCCGTCTTCGGGCTGGAAGCGGCCCATAACCGCCGGCGCATACTGCATGCGGAAGGCGATGGCTCTGGTGCGGCCATCGTCAGGGCTCTCGCCGCCGCCGTTCTTCGCACGCCGTCCATTACGGTTCTGGAAGGCACGGAGGTACGCCGCCTGCTGACGGAAGACGGCGCGATCACCGGCCTCGTCTGCATCGGCCCCAAGGGCGGCTTCACCCTGCCGGCCACACAGGTGGTTCTGGCCACCGGCGGTCTTGGCGGGCTTTACGAGGCAACGACCAATCCATCCGGCAATTATGGACAGGGCATCATGCTCGCCGCGCGCGCCGGTGCCGTCCTTGCCGACATGGAATTCGTCCAGTTTCACCCGACGGCGCTTTCCTCGCCCAGACGGCCGCTGGCGCTGGTCAGCGAGGCGGTGCGGGGCGAAGGCGCGCTGCTTCTCAACGAAAACGGCGAGCGTTTCATGGCAGCCGTCCCGGGCGCGGAGCTTGCGTCGCGCGATATTGTCGCCCGCGCCATCGACCGCGAAATCCTGCGCGGCGGCGCGGTCTTCCTCGATGCCCGCAAGGCGCTCGGCCCCGGCTTTTCCAGCCGTTTCCCCTCGATAGACCTGCTCTGCCGCGAGGCCGGAATAGACCCCGCCCGGGAACTCGTGCCGGTTCGCCCCGCCGTGCATTACCATATGGGTGGCGTCGCCACGGATGGCAGAGGCCGAAGTTCGGTGCCGGGCCTCTGGGTTGCCGGCGAAACCGCCTGCACGGGTCTTCACGGTGCCAACCGGCTTGCCAGCAACTCCCTGCTGGAAGCGGCCGCGCTGGGCATGCGCGCCGCGCAGGATATCGCCGGCAGACAGCCACCCACCACAAGACCGGCAGCTGCGGCGTCGCGCACAGCCCCCGGTTTCGTGGCCGCCGATCCTGCCATCATCCGCCCCATCGTTTCCCGCCATCTCGGCATTTCGAGACATGCCGCAGGGTTGAGCGAAGCGATCCGGGATCTGCTGCCGTTTGCCGAACAGGAAGGCCCGGCATCCGATCCCGCCCTTGTCGGCCTCGCCATCGCCGTCTTCGCATTCCTGCGCACGGAATCACGCGGTGCGCATTTCCGCGACGATTTTCCCGGAAAGAACGCAGCAGCCTCACGGCGCAGGCTGGGCCTGACCGAAGTGATCGCCATTGCCCATGACCTGTCCTCATCCAGCCTTTCCCCTTCCAGCATTGCGCGGAGCGCCTGACATGACCCCTGCCCCCCTGCCACACCTCGTCATCGAACCGCTCGTGCGCAACGCGCTTCTGGAAGATCTGGGACTTGCGGGCGACATCACCTCCGCCGCCGTCATCCCCGCCGACCATCGCTCAGTCGTCGTCATGGCGGCGCGGGAACCGGGTATCATCGCCGGTCTCGATGCCGCGGAACTTGCCTTCCGGCTGGTGGACCCGGCAATCGTCATGAAACGGCATGTGCAGGATGGCGCCGCCGTGGCGCCCGGCGATATCATCGCAACGATCGAAGGTCCCTCGCGCGGGCTTCTGACAGGGGAGCGAACGGCGCTGAATTTCCTCGGCCACCTGTCGGGCATCGCCTCCGTCACCGCCAGAATCGTTGCAGCCATCGCCGGTACCGAAGCCTCGGTCGCCTGCACCCGCAAGACGACACCCGGCCTCAGGGCGCTGGAAAAATATGCCGTGCGCGCCGGCGGCGGCATGAACCATCGTTTCGCGCTTTACGATGCGGTTCTCATCAAGGACAACCATATAGCCGTGGCCGGCGGCGTGCGTGAAGCCATCCGCCGCGCAAGGCAGGGCGTGGGCCATCTCGTCAAGATCGAGGTGGAGGTCGATACGCTCACTCAATTGCGCGAGGCCATGGACGAAGGTGTGGACGCGGTTCTTCTCGACAACATGACACCGGAACAGTTGCGCGAGGCGGTAGGAATCGTTGCGGGCCGTGCCATCACCGAAGCTTCCGGCCGCATCAATCCGCAGACGGCGGCGGCCATCGCCGCAAGCGGTGTCGATCTCATCTCCGTCGGCTGGCTGACCCACAGCGCGCCGGTTCTGGATATCGGACTGGATTTTCAGAGCCAGCGCTAAAGAATAGAAGGCCCGGCCCACCCGCACGGAACCAATCGCCCGCATCTTCGTTATCAACCCGCCTGGGGTCTATTCAAGGCGGGGGGATCAGTGCGCGCAAAAGCCTGTCCATATGCCTTTGACCTCTCTCACAAAGGAAAGGCCTGTTATGGAAGACGCACAAGTTGGCTGGATTGCAGCAATCATCATCGGCGGCGTAGCCGGTTGGCTCGCCGAACAGTTCATGAAAAGCAATATGGGTGTTTTCATGAACATCATCCTCGGTATAGTCGGCGCCATCGTCGCCAATTTCCTTCTGGGGCTCGTGGGCATCTCGCTCGGAGGCTGGATTGGCTATCTCATCGCCGGTTTCATCGGAGCCTGCATTCTCATCGCCGTAGGGCGTGCATTTCGCCGATAAGGAGAGGACACAATGAGCTTTTTCGACAAGATCAAAAACGCGATTTTCGGCAAGGCCGAGGCCGCTCCGCAGACTTCTGCTCCGGCCGGGACACCGACGACCACCGCAAGCCCGGCCGCACCGGCCGAACCCGCAGCACCTGCTCCGACAGCCGGCGCCGCACCATCCGCCGGCAGCGTCGACGTCGCCTCCATTCTGGATGCGGCTGTCAAGAAGAACGGCCAGAAGCTCGACTGGAAACATTCGATCGTCGACCTTCTGAAAGCGCTCGATCTCGACAGCAGCCTCAATGCCAGAAAGGAACTGGCGGGCGAGCTCGGCTATACCGGCGACACCTCGGATTCGGCGACCATGAACATCTGGCTGCACAAGGCCGTCATCAAGAAGCTGTCGGAAAATGGCGGCAAGGTTCCAGCCGAACTGCTGCATTGACCATCGGACCGGGAGAGCCGCAATGGACGACTATTCGAGCTTGAGAGAACAGATCGGACAGGATCTCGACACCCTGCAGGGCACCGAGAATCCGAAGTCGATTTTCGAGATTGCCGACGACTATCTTCTGGGAAATCCAAATCTCAAGAGAGCCATCGTCGAAGACATCATCAAGGAAGAAGCGGACAGGCGCGGCATCGCGATCCACTGAACCGCCCTCGTGAGCGCGGTAACTTTATCAAGGGGCGGCGTCTGGTTCTGACGCCGCCCCTTGATTGTCTGAAGCCCTATTTTTCCAGCTTTGCTTCAGCCTTTCTGGCATTTTCCTCCATCAGCTCATACCACATGGCGTTCATGACGGCGAAGATGGCGGCGAGAGGCAGGCCGAGCAGCCAGGCGAAATACCACATGTCGATCTCCTTCTATCGATGTCCTGTTTTTTCGGACGCAGGTGCGGACGAAAAACCGCGTCCTGCTCTTTTGCAGTTGCTTCAGTATGCATGACCGCTGTCGTCGCGGATCGCCTTTTCATCCACCTTGCCCCACAGCACGCGATAGACCCACGAGGTATAGGCAACAATGATGGGGACGAAGATGAGGGCGACGACCAGCATGATGAACAGCGTCATATGGCTGGACGAGGCATCCCACACCGTCAGGCTCGACTTCGGATCGACCGAGGACGGCAGGATGAAGGGAAACATCGAAAGCCCGACGGTGGCGATGATGCCGAAAATGGCGAGCGAGCTGGACAGCAGCGCCAGCACCTCCCGGCGAGCCCTGAACAACAGGAGGGCGACGAGCGGGAAGGCAAGACCAAGCGCCGGCGCCAGCATCATCCACGGATGCGCGGCATAATTCGAGAACCAGACGCCGGTTGCGACTTCGACCGTTTTCGACAAGGGATTGGACGGCCCGTCGGTGACGATTTCCGAGGTGAAACGATAACCATCGACGCCGAGCCACAGCAGGATGCCCCCCAGCGCGAAGAGAAGGGTGGTGGCAAGTGCCGCAATGCTGCCGAAGTTGCGGGCGCGGGCGGCCACGGGGCCTTCGGTTTTAAGCACCAGCCAGGCCGCACCGTGCATCACCAGCATGGCAACGGAAACGAGGCCGCACAGAAGGGCATAGGGATTGAGAAGCTCGAACAGCGTCGTGCCGTCATAGAAAATCCTGAGGTCGTCGTTGAAGTAGAAGGGGACGCCCTGCAGCACATTGCCGATCGCCACGCCGAAAATCAGCGCCGGCACGAAGCCGCCAACGAACAGGGCCCAGTCCCAGCCGCTGCGCCATGCCGCACTTTCACGCTTGGAACGGTATTTGAAACCGACCGGCCGCAGGATCAGCGCGAACATGATCGCCGCCATCGCCAGGTAGAATCCTGAGAACGACACGGCATAGAGCGGCGGCCAGGCGGCAAAGATCGCACCGGCACCAAGGATGAGCCAGACCTGGTTGCCCTCCCAGACCGGGCCGACCGCATTGATGACGACACGCCGCTCTATGTCGGTCTTTGCCACGAAAGGCAGCAGCGCACCCGTGCCGAGATCGAAACCGCCGGTAATGGCAAAACCGATGAGCAGAACGCCAAGCAGCAGCCACCAGATGATGCGGAGGATTTCATAGTCGATGAGTTGGTGCAGGATCATGATGATTTACTCCGCAGCGACGAGTTTTTCAGGAACGAGGGGCGCTTCCGGCTCATGGTCCGGGTCAGGCCCCTTGCGGATCGCCTTCAGCATCAGCCCCATTTCGACGATGAACAGCACCGTGTAGATGGCGATGAAACACAGAAGCGTAATCAGGACCGTCGAGGCGCTGAGGCTGGAGACGGCGGCGGCCGTGGGCAGCACGCCCTCGATGATCCATGGCTGGCGGCCGAATTCGGCCACCACCCAGCCCATTTCCGCCGCGATCCACGGCAGCGGGATGGCGAAGACCGCCACTTTCAGCAGCAACGGATAATGATCCAGCCGGCGGCGGGCCGAGAGATAAAAGAAGGTCGCCGTCAAGAGGATGAAGAACATGCCGAGGCCGACCATGATGCGGAACGCCCAGAACAGCGTCGGCACATGCGGGATGGTATCCGCCGCCGCCTTGGCGATCTGCTCTTCGTTCGCCTGACGCGGATCGTCGACGTAACGCTTCAGCAGCAGGGCGTAACCAAGTTCATGGCCGAGTTCGGCAAAAGTGCCGCGCACTTCCTCGGGCAACTCGGCGCCCTTGCCGGTGGCGCGTATCTGCATCAGCGCATCATAGGCCTTGATGCCATCGCGGATACGGGTCTTGGCCTGTTCCACGAGATCGTTGATACCGGGAATTTCCGTATCGAGCGAGCGGGTGCCGATAAGGCCCATCACCCACGGAATCTTAACCGCAAAATGCGTCTCGCGCGCTTCCTGATCGGGAAAACCTATTGCCGTGAAAGGTGCCGGCGCCGGCTCCGTTTCCCACATGGCCTCGATGGAGGCGAGCTTCATCTTCTGGTGTTCGGTGGAAAGATAACCGCTTTCGTCACCCAGCACGACGACGGACAGGGCGGACGCCAGACCGAAGGAGGCGGCGACCGTCATCGACCGCTTGGCGAGATCGACGTGGCGGCCTTTCAGCACATACCAGGCGGAAACGCCCAGCACGAAGATGGAGGCCGTGACATAACCCGCGGAAACCGTATGAACGAATTTCGCCTGCGCGACCGGATTGAACAGGACCGCTGCGAAATCCGTCACTTCCATGCGCATGGTCTGGGGATTGAAAGCCGATCCCGTCGGGTTCTGCATCCAGCCATTGGCGATCAATATCCACAGCGCCGAGAAATTCGAGCCGAGAGCCACGCACCAAGTCGCGACGAGATGGCCGAGTTTCGACAGCTTGTCCCAGCCGAAAAAGAACAGACCGACGAAGGTGGCCTCCAGGAAGAAGGCCATCATGCCCTCGATCGCCAGCGGCGCGCCGAAAATATCGCCGACATAATGGCTGTAGTAACTCCAGTTCATGCCGAACTGGAATTCCATGACGATGCCGGTGGAGACCCCCAGCACGAAGTTGATGCCGAACAACGTGCCCCAGAATTTCGTCATCTGCCGCCAGATCGCCCGGCCGGTCATGACATAGACCGTTTCCATGATGGCGATCACCACCGACAGCCCGATCGTCAGGGGAACGAACAGGAAGTGATATAAAGCCGTCACTGCAAATTGCAGGCGCGACAGCGCCACTATGTCGAGTTCCATCGTCTTATCCACCTTTTCCGGAAGGCCGGCCGCCCGTTTTCGGAGCGAAACCGGCTCTCAAAAAATACTCAGTCCCGGCGTAATGTTTGCAGCAATACGTCGTATTCCGGTGTCCCGCTTTGACATTCATCAAATTGGCGCCCGTCTTTCAGCATGATGATGCGATCAGCAAATTCCGCCTCACGGCGATTATGGGTGATCATCACGACAGTCTTGCCCTCGGCCCTGGCAAACAGCCGGAAGAGCACGTCGCGCGCCGTCTCGCCGTCCAGTCCTTCCGTCACCTCGTCGAGAAGCCAGAGCGGTTTGTCGATGAGCAGAAAACGGGCAAGCGCCAGCCGGCGCGACTGGCCGCCGGAGAGGCCCTGCCCGGCTTCGCCAAGCCTCGTTTCCAGCCCTGCCGGCAGGCTCCTGACGTGTTCGGCAAGACCCGCGGCTTCAAGGGCGCCCCACAATTCACGCTCGGTGGCGGCGGGTTTCGCCAGCCTCAGATTATCGGCGATGCTGTCGCGGAAAAGCTGGCTGCGCTGCGTCATGGGTAAGGACGGAAGGGCACTGACCGTGCCGGCGGCCGGCCGCAATTCACCCGCCAGAAGCTGGATGAGGCTGGTCTTGCCGGCACCGCTCGGGCCGATGATCGCGACCCTCTCTCCTGCTGCAACCGCAAGATTGATATTCGTCAGGACCGGCTGGTCGTTACCGTCCCGCTCCAGACGCACGCCTTCAAGTTCCGCAGCCATACCAAGGCGGGGCAAAGCCGGACAGTAGGTCTGGGCCGGCGCCGAAAGGCGTGGCGCGATGCGCCTTGCGGAAAACAGGGTACGGCCGAGTTCCATGGCGCCACGCCGCAATGCCGTGAAAGGTTCCAGCGCGGCAAAACAGACGAGCAGGCCGAGCGCGGCGGCCGGCGCGCTCACCGTTCCCTGCTCCGCAAGCCAGGCCATGCCGAGCAGGGCCGCACTCAGAAGCACCGCCGTTGCAAGCCCGAAGGAAAAACCGGCATTCGTTTCAATGCGGTTCAAGGCTTCGTCGCAGGAAAGCAGATAATCATCGGCCTGTTTCACCGCCGAAACCTGGGCGGACAGACGGGCGGTGGTCAGCAATTCCGCCTGCCCGTTGACGAGATCCGCCGTGCGTGCACGCAGCGCTTCAAGCCCGACGGCCCGGCGGCGCGAAAATTTTTCCGCCTTCAATGCGGAACGCACTGGAATGCAAAGCCCTGCCGCAACGAGAAAAAGCGCCGCCAGAATGCCCGCGAGCGGATCAAGGAAAGCAAGGCCGATGCCCGTTGCAACAGCCGCAAGGACCGCAACGGCTGCGGGCACCAGCACACGCAGATAAAGCGAATCCAGCGCGTCGATATCCGCAGTCAGCCGGTTCAGCAGGCGGGCAGGCCGTGCCTGCAGATTTTTCGCCGCCTGTGGCGCGGCAAAACCGCGAAACAGCTTTTCACGCAGCGCCGCGAGCACGGAAAGCGTGGCTTCATGGGTGGTCATGCGCTCGCCATAACGGGCGGCGGTACGCGACAGAGCGAGGAGGCGAATGGCCGCCGAGGGCGCAAAAACATCGAACGCATAGGCCGTCGCCGGAAGCAGGCCGGCGATTGCGGTGGCGGTGATGAACCAGCCGGACACCCCGAGAAGGCCGATGCCGGCCAGCACCGTGGTGGCGGCCAGAACCGCACCGGCAAGCAACATGCCGCGACGGGCCGACCAGAAGAGGGCAATGACAGGTTTCAATATGGCAAAACGTGCGATCATGACCGGTCTCCCGAATGGATCGCCGTCATATCCACGATCCTGTCCATGCGCGCGGCCAGCACGGGATCATGGGTTGCGACGATCAAGGTTCTGCCCTTTGCGAGTTGCAGCAGGTTTTCCGTAATGAGCGCGGCGGTTTCCCGGTCGAGATGCGCTGTCGGCTCGTCAGCCAGAATGAGGCATGCCGCAGGATCGGCGACGGCGCGCGCAATGGCCAGCCGCACCGCCTCGCCGCCGGAAATGCCATGACCGCCATCGCCGACGATGAGGTGCTGCCGGGCGGAGGACAATCTGTCGAGCCCGGTCTGTTCAAGCGCCGTTCCGACCATATCCCGCTTGATGCCGGTGCGGCCGAAACGGATATTCGCCGCAAGCGAACCGGCAAAAAAGAACGGCTTCTGGCCGATCCAGCCGATCGATTTGCGCAGCCTGTCCGCCGTTTCGTTATCGAGGGCAATTCCACCGATTTTTATCGTGCCGCTTCTTGCCGGAGCCAGACCGGCAATCAGCGACAGCACGGTGGATTTGCCGCAGCCCGACGGCCCCAGAAGGGCAATCGTCTCGCCCGCCCGAATGTCGAGGTCGAAATTTCGCAACACGGGCGACGCGCCGGGATAAGCGAAGGACAGATCGCTCATCTCTACCGTCGCGGGGCCGGGCAACCCAGCCGGCATCACATCCTCGCCCTTGCCCACAATGGCCGCGCCGGCCTGCGCCAATTTGTCGAGCGCACCGAGCGCCGCCTCACCGGCCGCCCGGTCATGCCAGACCGCGGATAGTTCCCGCAGCGGCTCGAAAAAAGCCGGCGCGAGAAGCAGGATGAACAGACCTTCCGCGAGGGTGAGCTTTTGGCCCCAGGCACCGAAGTCAAGAAAACCGAGAAGGTGGAAGCCGATATAGACCGCCGTCATGGCAACGCCGAGCGCGGCGAAAAGCTCCAGCACCGCCGAGGAGAGAAAGGCGATCCGCAGCACCGCCATGGTTCGCTTCTTAAGGTTCTGCGCATCGGCGCTGAGACGCCCGGCGGTCAGATCGACGGCCTCCAGCGCGCGGATCGTTTCCAATCCGCGCAGACGATCCAGCAGGAAAGCGTTCATATTGCCCGTCTCGGCCAGCTGCTTCTCGCTGGCCGCCTTGGCCTGCCAGCCGATCAGCGCCATGAAGAGCGGGATGGTGGGCATGGCAAGCAGGAGCACCAGCGCCGCAATCCATGTAAACGGCAGGATCACCAGCACGAAAACCAGGGGAATGATGGTGGCCTTCATGCGTGCCGGCTGGAAACGGGAAAGATAGGGCACCAGCGCTTCCGCCGTCTCGGCAACGACGCCTGCGGCCTCGCCGGACGCGGTTCTTGAGAGATCAAGCGGGGAAACCTTCGCCACGGCCTGCAACACGTCCAGCCGCCGCCGCGAAAGGGAGGCGCGTGCAGCCCTGAATGACAGCCGCGCCGCCATCTTTTCGAGGAAAGCCTTGATGAGACCAAGGATGAGAACCGCAACGGCGGCCGGGACGATCGCCATCATCGGCTGGCCATCAGCGATTTTTCCGACTGAAAAGGCAAGCAGGCCCGCCTGCGGCAGCCAGAGCAGGCCCGCCAGAACATGCAGCAGGGCCACGGACCGTCCCACCACTGGCGCTCGTGTCGTTTTCACGGCGCCCTTGTCACGCGCGCTCCTGCGGTTGGCGCTGCCGAAGAAGCGTCGCCGCGCCGTATCGGGCGAAATCGCGGCGGGCGCGGGACAGCCTGCACCATTGCTATCGGCCGACTGGCGGATCTGTGCGGACATGTTCATGGCCGGTCTCCTCACCCGTCCTTCTTCGCGCCGCGGGGTCTGGCGAGAGAGACGATCTTGTCCTTGGCCTCCAGAAGCTTCGTAACCTTCGAGCCGAGCGCCAGGAGCGACGCCAGCCTTTCCGTCTCCAGCCGCTTCACATCATCATACCAGCCGGTGAGCTGCTCGATCAGCGTCTTCATCTCGTCTATGCGCTTTTGCGCGTGCCGCTCGCCCTCGTTTTCCGGTGTCTCCATCAGAATCTCACGCAGCACGCTGAGCGTCGGATCGATCTCACGCTTCTTGCGCTCTTCGGCAAGCGTGCGGAGAATTTGCCAGACATCTTCCGGTGTCGTGAAGAAATCGCGCCTGTCGCCGGGGAAATGCTTGAGAATTGCAAGGTTCCACGCCTGAAGCTCCTTCAGGCTCATCGACACGTTGGAACGGGAAATGCCGAGCGCCTCCACAATATCGTCCGCGCAGAGCGGCTGCGGCGAAATATAAAGCAAAGCATAGACTTGGCCGACAGTGCGGTTGATTCCCCAGCGGCTGCCCATCTCGCCAAAATGCAGCACGAAGGACTGAACGAGCGGGGAGAGCGTGGTCGGCATTTCTTTGCTTCCTGAATTTTCAGTAATTTCTGAAATTTCGATAACGCAAAAAACGAAAAGCGGCAAATCACCTTTTTGACCTGCGTCAAAATGTGCAGTCCGTTCGGGGAAGACGTCGGCGGATCGGGACCGGCTCGCCGGGGAGCAGGAGGAAACCTCTCGCAACCAAATTTATGATACCGATAACATCGGCAGCTATCGGCCGAGACTGAAATCCCGCGATAAAAACCGGCGGCGGAACCATCCGCCGCCGGTCAAAGGACCGCACACAAATACGGGAAGGCGCTCAGGAAAAAGCGATCTGGACCTTCATGGCGCGGCTTCGATCAGAAGCGAATTCGAAGGCCGAGATGGCATCGTCGAGATCGACGGTCTGGGTGATGAAGGGCTTGACGTCGATCAGGCCCTTGCGCATCAACTCGACACCGGTGGCGAATTCCTCGTGGAAGCGGAAGGAGCCGCGCAGATCGAGTTCCTTGGCGGTGATCGCCATCATCGGCAGGCTCATGTCGCCACCCAATCCAAGCTGGACGATGATGCCGCGCGGCCGCAGCGCGGCAATGCCGCCGGCGAGCGCCACGGCGGCACCCGAGCATTCGTAGAGAACGTCGAAAGTACCCTTGTTCGCACCATAGGCGGCAAGCGCATCGGGCTCATCCTTGCTGTTGATGACACGATCCGCACCGGCTTCGCGCGCCTTGGCAAGCGTGAAATCCGACAGATCGGTCGCGACGATTTCAGCCGCACCCGCCCGGCGGGCGGCGAGAATGGACAGGATGCCGATGGGGCCGCAGCCGGTGACGAGCACGCGCTTTCCCAGCAGATCTCCGGCGCGGCGGGTGGCATGCAGCGTCACCGCCAGCGGTTCCGCCATAGCCGCCTCACCGGCGCTCAGACCGTCGGCCGGCACACATTGCAGCGCATCCGCCACCAGAACCTCACGGAAAGCACCCTGAATATGCGGGAAAGGCATGGCGCTGCCATAAAAGCGCATGTTGAGGCACTGGTTGTGCAGGCCTTCCTGGCAGAAGCGGCAGGTCCGGCAAGGACGCGACGGCGACACCGCCACCAGACCGCCGACCTTCAGCCCTTCCACGCCTTCGCCCAGCTCTTCGACGATGGCGGAGACCTCATGACCAAGCACCATGGGTTCACGAAGCCGCACGGCACCGAAACCGCCATGATTGTAATAGTGGAGATCGCTGCCGCAAATCCCGCCGCGGACCAGACGAAGCCGCACTTCTCCCGGTCCCGGCGCTTCCTCCGGCCGCTCCTCGATGCGCACATCCTTTGCCCCATGGGCGACAATCGCTTTCATAAACAACTCCCGTTCAACCGCGCGCCACTGCGGCGCGCCAAAATTTCCGCATCCAGATCGTGGCCGCACGGCGCACATTTCCCCGCCCTGCGGCCTCCTCCCGCGCCGGGTCCGTACCGAAACCGGGCGTTTAAGCCTTGACATCCACGTCTGAAAGGGATGAATGTTATCGATAACATAAACCTGTACGAATGCAATGTCGAGAGACTGGAGGAAACAGTGGGCCTTAATTTGTTCGATCTTTCCGGCCGCCGCGCCCTGATCACGGGTTCGTCCCAGGGCATCGGCTTCGCGCTGGCGCAAGGGCTGGCGGAAGCGGGAGCGGAAGTGGTGCTGAACGGGCGTGACGAAGCCAAGCTGAAGGCAGCCGCCGCCGATATCAAGGGTGCGAAAACGCTTGCCTTCGATGCTACCGACCACGGCGCGGTGCGCGAGGCCATCGACCGTTTTGAAGCCGAAGTCGGCCCCATCGATATTCTGGTCAACAATGCCGGCATGCAGCACCGCACGCCGCTTGAGGATTTTCCGGCGGATGCCTTCGAGCGCCTGTTGCAGACCAACATCGCCTCGGTGTTCCACGCCGGACAGGCCGCCGCGCGCCATATGATTTCCCGCGGACGCGGCAAGATCATCAACATCGCCAGCGTTCAGACCGCCCTTGCCCGTCCCGGCATCGCGCCCTACACCGCCACCAAGGGTGCTGTCGGAAACCTGACGAAAGGCATGGCGACGGACTGGGCAAAATACGGCCTGCAGTGCAACGCCATCGCGCCCGGCTATTTCGACACGCCGCTGAACGCAGCCCTGGTCGCGGACGAAACCTTTTCGGCATGGCTTGAAAAGCGCACGCCGGCCGGCCGCTGGGGCAAGGTCGAGGAGCTTGTCGGTGCCTGCATCTTCCTGTCGTCCGACGCTTCGTCCTTCGTGAACGGCCACATTCTCTATGTCGACGGCGGCATCACCGCCTCGCTATAAAAACGTCCATTCCGGAATGGCAGGCTGCGGCCGCCATCCGGAATGAACTGACGACACCGCGATCAGCCTGGGAGGAGGCCGTGAACACCATGACCGAGAAGAATAAAGTCGCCCTCATCGGCGCGGGCGCCATGGGCGGCGCGATCGGCACCCGGCTCATCGAAACAGGCAATCAGCTGACGGTTTTCGATCTGGATGCGGAAAAGGTGGCGGCACTGACCAGCCTCGGCGCGCAGAGCGCCGGCACGGCGGCGGAAGCGGCGGCTGTCTCCGATGTCGTGATCCTCAGCCTCAATTCGCCGAAGATCGTCCGTATCGCCGTCTTCGGCAAGGATGGCGTGGCGGCAGGGGCACGGCCCGGCACGCTGATCATCGACATGTCCTCCATCGATCCGGAAGCGACCAGGGAACTAGCCGCCGATGCCGCCGAGAAGGGGCTGCGCTGGGTGGACAGTCCCCTTTCGGGCGGCGCGCCCAAGGCACTCATCGGGCAATTGACGCTGATGGCGGGCGGCAGCGAGAAGGATGTGGCCGATGCCCATCGCGTGCTGCAGCACGTGGCCAGCAACTACACCCATATGGGACCCTGCGGCGCCGGGCAGACGACCAAGCTGATCAATCAGGTTCTCTGCGGCCTGAATTTCCTTGCTGTCGCGGAAGCAACGCAGCTTGCGCTCGACGCGGGCGTCGATGCCGCCAAAATCCCGCAAGCGCTGAAGGGCGGCCGGGCGGACAGCGCCATCCTGCAGGAATATATGCCGCGTTATGTGGCGAAGGATTACCGCCGCACCGGCCGCATCGACAATATGGTGAAAGACCTGAACGGCGCGCAGGATCTTGCCCGGCGCACCAACACCGCCATGCCGCTGACGACGCTTTGCGCCGAGGTGCACCGCATGCTGACGGCTGCGGGACTAGGCGGCGAGGATCAGGCCGCGCTGATGGAATTTTTCAGCGGCGCGAAACGCACCTTCCCGGACTGATTGCGGCCACGGACCAGAGCATTTTCGGCAAAAATGCGTAGCGGTTTTACGTCTGGAAAATGCGGAAAAATAAAAGGCTCGAGCACGTTCGACGCTTCCGCCAGACCGGACGTGCTCAACGCTGACACATCGCAGCGGCGGCAGCCCTGCTGATGCAGCCCGTTATCGCCATTGCGAAATCGTCCCGCAGCGAAGATGATCGGGCGAATCGGCGCGGCAACTGCCCCGGCGACCGCAGATACACGCATGCAGAGGATAATTTCCCGATGACCACCTCCGCGACAGGCACGGGGATTACAGGTATAGCCGTTTCCGGCAAGGGTTTCAGCGCCGAGATCGCTTATGAGGGCGCAACGCTTCTGAGCTGGCGGCCGCAGCCTGCCGATGGCGGCAAAGGCGAAAACCTTGTCGATGGTTATCTGACGTCCGCCGAGCTGCAATCACAGAATGGCGTCAGAAACGGCATTCTGGCGCCTTTCACCAATCGCATCCCGGACGGCCAATATGGCTTCGGCGGTGAAACGCACCATCTCGAACCCGTCCTTTCCCATGAGGCCCTCGTCTTCCACGGATTTGCCAGGGCCCTGCCCTTCGCGCTTGTGCAATCTTTCGAAGAATCCGGTGCACATATCCTCGTTTTCCGTGCCGAAATATCGCCGACCGATTTCAGGGGTTATCCCTATCGGCTTGCCATCGAGGTGGAATATCGCTTTGCCGGCCACGAGGTCACCCTCGACATACGCGGCATCAATCGCGGCGACCGGCCCCTGCCTTTCGCCGCCGGCTGGCATCCCTATTTCCGCCTGCCCGGCATAACGTCCATCGACGATCTCCTTCTGACGCTGCCCTCGCGAACGGCGATTGAAACGGACGAGGATTTGATCCCTCTGCGGGCTCCTCAGACGGGAATAATCAAACGGGACGATCCCCGCTTTCTCCATGCGCCGCTGGCAGGCCATGTACTCGATGTCTGCTTCACCGACCTTGTCGCATCCGAAAACGGGCTTTACGAGACGGTACTGGAGAACCGCCACGACGGTTCGAGCCTCACGGTCTGGCAGGAGCGTGGGCACATGCATGTCTTTACCGGCGACACGCTGGCCCGCGACCGGCGACAATCCATCGCGCTCGAACCGGTGGAGACGCCCACCAATGCCTTCAACCATCAGGAACTTGCGGATGCGATGACGCTGCAACCGGGCGAGACGCGAAGTTTCCGCTTTGGCGTCCGTTTCGTGGCGGCGCGCTGATCAGGGTTCGATGAACCCTCAGATATGCGTCGTCGGCAGTGACGACGATAGTTTCACCGTCTCCATGGAGATATAGGCTGACATGTCGTAAAGCTGCACGCGGCGCAGGATCTGTTTGTAGATCGTGTCGTAATATTCGACATTCGGCAGCACGAGTTTCAGAATATAGTCGAAATTGCCGGTGAGCCGGTGAACCTCGACGATTTCCGGTATGGTGCTGACGGCGGCATGAAACCGGTCCAGCCAGTCCTCCGCGTGCAGGCCGGTTCTCACCAGCAGGAAAACCGTGGTCGGCAGGTTGATCTTCCGCCGGTCGAGCAACGCCATCGTGCCGGTCACGTAACCTTCCGCCCGCAGCCGCGTGATGCGGCGCGAGCACGCGGATAACGACAGCGAAACCTCCTCCGCGATGTCAGTGAGCGGCGTTTCGGCATTTTCCTGGAGAATCGCAAGGATTCGGCGGTCACGGTCATCAATCATCCGCCGACAATGCACCGGTTAACGCAATGGCGCAAGAAATTTGCGATATTTTCTCATAAGGCGCGTCATGTTTGCATCATTGCTGCGCAATCCCTTAAAAAACGCATGCCGTTTTCGTGCCCGTGATGGCATTCTTGTCTTCAATCAAACTTGATAAGGGAACTCTTATGAAACGAATCGGCCTGATCGGCGGCATGAGCTGGGAATCCACCGCAACCTATTACCGCATGATCAACGAGGCCGTGCGCGACAGCCGCGGCGGGCTGGTCTCGGCCGATATCGTCATGCATTCGCTCGATTTTTCCGAAGTCGTCGCCCTTCAGAAGGCTGACCGCTGGGACGAGGCCGGCGCGCTTCTGGGTGCTGCCGGTGCGCGCCTTGCCAATGCGGGTGCCGATTGCGTGCTGATCTGCACCAACACCATGCATCTCGTCGCTGAACAGGTGGCGAAAATGTCGGGCGTGGCGCTGATCGACATCATCGACGAAACCGCCGCAGCCCTGAAGGCGGACGGACGCCGCAAGCCGCTGCTGCTCGCCACCCGCTACACGATGGAACATGGCTTCTACACCGACCGCATGCGCCGCCACGGTGTCGAGGTGGTCGTGCCCGATGCGGAAGACAGGGCTGCGATCCACGACATCATCTTCGGTGAACTCTGCCAGGGCGAGATCAAGTCCTGCTCGCGCGAGCGCTATCTCGCGGTCATCGAGAAGGCCCGCGCACTCGGCGTCGATTCCGTCATTCTCGGCTGCACCGAAATTTCCCTGCTGATCGACCCCGACGCCCTGCCGCTGCCGGGTTACGATTCGACCGCCATTCACGCGAAGGCCGCCGTCGGCTTCGCGCTCGGAAACAAGGCCCTGAACAGAGCCGCATGAATGTGCCGACTCTTTGCCTATTCCGGTAAACCGGTCTGGCTCGACAGCCTGCTGATCGAGCCGGAAGCATCGCTGGTCAGCCAGTCCATGGCCGCAAGGGAAGCGAAAACCGTCGTCAATGGCGATGGTTGCGGCCTTGGCTGGTATGGCGAACGCGGAACGCCCGGCGTTTTTCGCGATACCAGACCCGCATGGTCCGATGCCAATCTGGCGGCACTTTGCCATCAGCTCCGCTCGGGCATGTTCATGGCCCATGTCCGCTCCGCCACATCAGGCGAGGTTTCCCGCGCCAATTGCCACCCCTTTTCCCATGGCCAATATCTGTTCATGCATAACGGCCAGATCGGCGGTTACGAACAGATAAGGCGCGATATCGATTCCCTCATTCCCGACGATATCTATGCATCCCGGCGCGGCACCGGCGACAGCGAAGCGATCTTCCTCATCGCCGCCGGCCTCGGCCTCGATGCCGATCCGGTGCGCGCCATTTCCACCGCCCTTCGCCTCTGTCAGGAAAAGATGATCGCAGCTGGCGTCTCCTCCGCGCTGCGGTTCAGCGCCGTGCTGATGGATGGCGATTGCGTGCACGCCTTCCGCTGGTCGAGCGATGACAAGCCGCCGACACTCTACTGGCGCGGGCTGGAAGAAGGCATTGCGTTGAGTTCCGAACCCTTTTCCTTCGATTGCACTCCCTGGTGCGCCGTTCCACCGAATACCAGCGTGACGATCCGCGCCGGGGAAATGACGGCACAACCTTTTTGCCTGCCGTAAACATCCGCTTTCACCACCGTATTTTCCGGTTTTCACACCGCCGCCGGCCGCGACCGGCGCAGCCGCGGCAACGCCCCATTTATTTTCATTGAATTTTCGCAGCCGCGAAGGCTAGTGTGTGATCCATGGCGTCGGATCGAGATATGCACGATTTTCGGTTCGACGCGGAAAACAGAATATTAGAGCGAAACAGATTTCAGGACCGGTGAACCATTTAAAAGTGTTGCAGCCCCTCTCCCTTTCTTGAACGATGCCCGCCATCGCAACGACTATGCAGACCCGTTCGGGAACGGCGCATAATGGGCCGGCAATGCCTTCGGCGATCCTTGGAACGCAGAAGAAAAAGTCTTATTTTTCATAAACCTACGCTCTTCAACTTTCCGGAAAAATTGCTGTTGCCACACCTCCATATCGATGCATAAACTGGCATCAGCAAAGGCAACACGGATCGACCTCATCAGACCCTCTCCTCCCACCAAGGTGCTGACCGACCAATGATCAATAATCTCAACGCCGCCGATCTTCCCCGCCCCGCCCCGCGCAGTTCCAACCCGGAAATCATGGCGTCGGAAATCATCGAACGCCTGACCTACCGCATCGGCAAGGACGTCAAGGTTGCAAAACCGCACGACTGGCTGACCGCAACCATCCTCGTCGTGCGCGACCGCATCATCGACAAGTGGATGGAATCCACCCGCAAGGCCTATGCCAACAATTCCAAGCGCGTTTATTACCTGTCGCTGGAATTCCTGATCGGCCGCCTGATGCGCGACGCCATCTCCAATATCGGCCTGATGCATGAAATCCGCGATGCCCTCTCCTCGCTCGGCGTCGACCTTGACGTCATCGCCGGGCTGGAGCCGGATGCCGCGCTTGGCAATGGCGGCCTTGGCCGTCTCGCCGCCTGCTTCATGGAATCCATGGCGACCGTCGACATCCCCGCCTATGGCTACGGCATTCGTTACGTGCACGGCCTCTTCCGCCAGCAGATGGCGGATGGATGGCAGGTGGAACTGCCGGAAACATGGCTGGCGCACGGCAACCCCTGGGAATTCGAGCGCCGCGAAAGCTCCTATGAAATCGGCTTCGGCGGATCGGTGGAGACAATCGGCGGTTATGAAGATCCGCAGCGTTTCGTCTGGAAACCGGCCGAACGCGTCATCGCCATGGCTTACGACACACCGGTCGTCGGCTGGCGTGGCACCCGCGTCAATACGCTTCGCCTCTGGTCGGCGCAGCCGATCGACCCCATTCTGCTGGCCGCCTTCAATGCCGGCGACCACATCGGCGCCCTGCGCGAGAGCAACAAGGCGGAAAGCCTGACGCGGGTTCTCTACCCTGCGGATGCGACGCCCGCCGGTCAGGAACTGCGCCTCAGACAGGAGTTCTTCTTCTCCTCCGCCTCACTGCAGGACATTCTGCGCCGCCATCTGCAGCAGTACCCGGATTTCACCTCGCTGCCTGAGAAGGTCTCGATCCAGCTCAACGATACGCATCCGGCCATTTCCATCGCCGAAATGATGCGTCTTCTGTGTGATGTCCACGGGCTGGAATTCGAGGAAGCGTGGAAGATCACGCAGGGCACCTTCTCCTACACCAACCACACGCTTCTGCCGGAGGCGCTGGAAAGCTGGCCGGTGCCGCTGCTCGAGCGTCTTCTGCCAAGACATATGCAGATCGTCTACGCCATCAACGCCAATACGCTGCTCTTTGCCCGCAAGGAAAAGAAGATGGCTGATCAGCAGATCCGTTCGATCTCGCTGATCGACGAAGGCGGCGAGCGCCGCGTGCGCATGGGCAACCTCGCTTTCATCGGCTCACATTCCATCAACGGCGTTTCCGCCCTTCATACCGACCTGATGAAGGAAACGGTCTTTGCCGACCTGCACAGCCTTTATCCTGACCGTATCAACAACAAGACCAATGGCATCACGCCGCGCCGCTGGCTGATGCAGTGCAATCCCGGCCTCACCGGCCTGCTGCGCGAGACGATCGGCGACGATTTCCTCGACGATGCGGAAAAGCTCACCGCACTCGACCGTTTCGCCGACGATGCCGGTTTCCGCGAGAAATTCGCCGAGGTGAAGCGTCTGAACAAGGTGCGGCTGGCAAACACGGTGGCGCAGCGCATGGGCATTCGCGTCGATCCCTCGGCCATGTTCGACATCCAGATCAAGCGTATCCATGAATATAAGCGCCAGCTTCTGAACCTCGTGGAAACGGTCGCGCTTTACGACCAGATCCGTTCCCACCCGGAACTGGATTGGGTACCGCGCGTTAAGTTCTTCGCAGGCAAGGCGGCGCCGAGCTATCACAACGCGAAGCTGATCATCAAGCTTGCCAACGATATTGCCCGGGTCATCAACAACGACCCGGCCGTGCGCGGGCTTCTGAAGGTGGTGTTTATTCCGAACTACAACGTTTCGCTTGCGGAAATCATGGTTCCCGCCGCCGATCTTTCGGAACAGATTTCGACCGCCGGCATGGAAGCCTCCGGCACCGGCAACATGAAATTCGCGCTAAACGGCGCGCTGACCATCGGCACGCTCGATGGCGCCAATGTGGAAATGCTCGAACATGTCGGCGCTGAAAACATCGTCATCTTCGGCATGACGGCGGATGAAGTGGCCAAGGCGCGTGCCGAAGGCCACAATCCCCGCGCGATCATCGAAGGATCAGCCGAGCTGTCGCAGGCGCTGTCTTCCATCGCCTCCGGCGTCTTCTCGCCGGATGACCGCTCACGTTTCGCCGGCCTGATCGACGGTATTTACAACAGCGACTGGTTCATGGTCGCCGCCGATTTCGACGCCTATGCCAATGCACAGCGCGAAGTGGACGCGATCTGGAGCGATCCGGATAGCTGGTATGCCAAGACAGTGCGCAACACGGCGCGTATGGGCTGGTTCTCGTCCGACAGGACGATCCGCCAATATGCCACCGAGATCTGGAGAGCCTGATGAAAAAACCGCTCAATTCGGCCGAAGAGAAAAAGACTGGCGACATCACGAAGGCTGAAATCGAGGCGATCAAGAGCGGTTTGCATTCCAATCCCTTTGCCCTTCTCGGCGTGCACGAAACGCCGGAAGGGTTTTCCGCCCGCTGTTTCATTCCCGGCGCCGAGGAGGTTTCCGTCCTGACGCTGGACGGAAATTTCGTGGGCGAATTGAAGCGGCTCGATCCGGACGGCTTTTTCGAAGGCCGGATCGATCTTTCGAAGCGACAGCCGGTGCGGTATCGCGCCAGCCGCGACGATGCCGAATGGGCGGTGACCGACCCTTACAGTTTCGGCCCGGTTCTCGGCCCCATGGACGATTATTTCGTCCGCGAAGGATCGCATCTGCGACTCTTCGACAGGATGGGGGCGCATCCGCTGAAGCTCGAGGGCGTCGAAGGTTTTCACTTCGCCGTCTGGGCGCCCAATGCACGGCGCGTTTCCGTCGTCGGCGATTTCAACAACTGGGATGGCCGCCGGCATGTCATGCGGTTTCGCAAGGATACCGGCATCTGGGAAATCTTCGCGCCTGACGTCTATGCCGGCTGCGCCTACAAATTCGAGATCCTCGGCGCGAACGGCGAGCTTCTGCCGCTGAAGGCCGACCCCTATGCCCGTCGCGCCGAGTTGCGGCCGAAGAACGCTTCCGTCACCGCGCCGGAACTGACGCAGAAATGGGAAGACCAGGCCCACCGCGAACATTGGGCGCAGGTGGACCAGCGCCGCCAGCCGATCAGCATTTACGAGGTGCATGCCGGCTCCTGGCAGCGTCGTGAGGACGGCACGTTCCTCAGCTGGGATGAACTTGCCGCCCAGCTCATTCCCTATTGTACCGATATGGGCTTCACCCATATCGAGTTCCTGCCGGTTACCGAACATCCCTATGATCCCTCCTGGGGCTACCAGACGACCGGGCTTTATGCCCCAAGCGCCCGTTTCGGCGATCCGGAAGGCTTTGCGCGTTTCGTCAACGGCGCCCACAAGGTTGGTATCGGGGTGATCCTCGACTGGGTTCCGGCGCATTTTCCAACCGACGAGCACGGCTTGCGCTGGTTCGACGGAACGGCGCTTTACGAACATGCCGATCCGCGTCAGGGTTTTCACCCTGACTGGAACACGGCCATCTACAATTTCGGCCGCATCGAGGTGATGTCCTACCTCATTAACAATGCGCTTTATTGGGCCGAGAAATTCCATCTCGACGGGCTGCGCGTCGATGCGGTCGCCTCCATGCTCTATCTCGATTATTCCCGCAAGGAAGGCGAGTGGATCCCCAATGAATATGGCGGACGGGAAAATCTCGAATCCGTCCGCTTCCTGCAGAAGATGAATTCCCTCGTCTACGGCACCCATCCGGGTGTCATGACGATTGCCGAGGAATCCACCTCCTGGCCGAAAGTATCGCAGCCCGTCCACGAGGGCGGCCTCGGTTTCGGCTTCAAGTGGAACATGGGCTTCATGCACGATACGCTGAGTTACTTCTCGCGCGAGCCGGTGCATCGCAAGTTCCACCATCAGGAACTGACCTTCGGCCTGCTTTACGCCTTCAGCGAAAATTTCGTGCTGCCGCTTTCCCACGACGAGGTCGTGCACGGCAAGGGATCGCTGATCGCCAAAATGTCCGGCGACGACTGGCAGAAATTCGCCAATCTGCGCTCCTATTACGCCTTCATGTGGGGTTATCCCGGCAAGAAGCTGCTGTTCATGGGGCAGGAATTCGCACAATGGAGCGAATGGAGCGAAAAGGGCTCGCTCGACTGGAACCTGCGCCAATATCCGATGCATGAGGGCATGCGCCGCCTCGTGCGCGATCTCAACCTCACCTATCGCTCAAAACCCGCTTTGCACGCCCGCGACTGCGAACCGGAAGGTTTCCGCTGGCTTGTGGTGGATGACCACGACAATTCCGTCTTCGCCTGGCTGCGCATGGCACCCGGTGAAAAGCCGGTGGCGGTCATCTGCAATCTCACCCCGGTTTACAGGGAAAACTATTATGTGCCGCTTCCGCTTGCGGGGCGGTGGCGGGAGATTCTCAACACCGATGCCGAAATTTATGGCGGCAGCGGCAAGGGAAATGGCGGACGCGTTCAGGCAGTCGATGCCGGCGGCGATATCGGGGCGATGCTCGTCCTGCCACCGCTTGCCACGATCATGCTTGAGCCGGAAAACTGACAGACAGAGAGGGAGGACACCATGTCGGAAAAAAGAGTTCAGCCTTTGGCACGTGATGCAATGGCCTATGTCCTCGCAGGCGGCAGAGGAAGCCGCCTGAAGGAGCTGACGGACCGCCGGGCAAAACCCGCCGTCTATTTCGGCGGCAAGGCGCGCATCATCGATTTTGCGCTTTCCAACGCGCTCAATTCCGGCATTCGCCGTATCGGCGTCGCCACGCAATACAAGGCGCACTCCCTCATCCGCCACCTGCAGCGCGGCTGGGACTTCTTCCGTCCCGAGCGTAACGAAAGCTTCGATATTCTGCCGGCCTCCCAGCGCGTGTCCGAAACGCAATGGTATGAAGGCACGGCCGACGCCGTCTATCAGAACATCGACATCATCGAGCCCTATGCGCCGGAATATATGGTCATCCTCGCCGGCGACCATATCTACAAAATGGACTACGAATACATGCTGCAGCAGCATGTCGATTCCGGCGCGGACGTGACGATCGGCTGCCTTGAAGTGCCGCGCATGGAAGCGACCGGCTTCGGCGTGATGCACGTGAATGAAAAAGACGAGATCATCGACTTCATCGAAAAGCCGGCCGATCCGCCCGGCATTCCCGGCAACGAGGGTTTCGCGCTCGCCTCGATGGGCATCTATGTCTTCCACACGAAATTCCTGATGGAAGCCCTGCGCCGCGATGCCGCCGACCCGACCTCCAGCCGCGACTTCGGCAAGGACATCATTCCCTATATCGTCCAGCACGGCAAAGCCGTCGCCCACCGCTTCGCCGATAGCTGCGTGCGTTCGGATTTCGAGCATGGCCCTTACTGGCGCGACGTCGGCACCATCGACGCCTATTGGCAGGCCAATATCGACCTGACGGATGTGGTGCCGGACCTCGATATCTACGACAAGTCCTGGCCGATCTGGACCTATGCGGAAATCACCCCGCCGGCGAAATTCGTGCATGATGACGAGAACCGCCGCGGTTCGGCCGTGTCATCGGTCGTCTCCGGCGACTGCATCATTTCCGGCGCCTCGCTCAATCGCAGCCTCTTGTTCACAGGCGTGCGCGCCAATTCATACTCCCGCCTTGAGAATGCCGTAGTACTGCCGAGTGTGAAGATCGGGCGTCATGCCCAGCTCAGCAATGTCGTCATCGACCATGGCGTGGTCATTCCGGAAGGACTGATTGTAGGAGAAGACCCAGAACTGGATGCCAAACGTTTCCGCCGCACCGAAAACGGCATTTGCCTTATCACCCAATCGATGATCGACAAGCTGGACCTGTAGAGCCGATGAATGTCCTTTCGGTTTCATCCGAAATCTATCCCCTGATCAAGACCGGAGGGCTCGCCGACGTTGCCGGCGCGCTCCCCATCGCGCTTGAAGCCCATGGCGTCACGACGCGCACATTGATACCCGGATATCCGGCGGTGAAAGCCGCCGTGACGGACCCCGTCAAATGTTTCGAATTTACCGATCTGCTCGGCGCAAAAGCCGATGTGCTCGAAGTGCGGCATGAGGGGCTCGACCTCCTCATTCTCGATGCGCCCGCCTATTACGAGCGCTCCGGCGGCCCCTATCTCGACCAGACCGGCAAGGATTACCCCGACAACTGGAAGCGTTTCGCGGCGCTGTCGCTGGCAGCCGCCCGCATTGCCGCCGGCGCGCTTCCCGGCTGGCGGCCGGATATGGTGCATGCCCATGACTGGCAGGCCGCGATGGCGCCGGTCTATATGCGTTATGCTGAGACGCCCGAAATTCCGAGCCTTCTCACCATCCACAACATCGCCTTCCAGGGCCAGTTCGGCGCGAATATTTTCAGCAAACTTGGCCTGCCCGCCCATGCCTTCGGCATGGAAGGCATCGAATATTACAACGATGTCAGCTTCCTGAAGGGCGGCCTGCAGACGGCAACGGCGCTCAGCACCGTCAGCCCGTCCTATGCCGAGGAAATCCTCACCCCGCAATTCGGCATGGGGCTGCACGGCGTCATCGGCAGCCGCGCCCATGTGCTGCACGGCATCGTCAACGGCATCGATGCCGATGTCTGGAACCCGGCGACGGACCATCTGATCCACGACAATTATTCAGCCGCCAATCTCAAGAACCGCGCGCTGAACAAGAAGGCGGTCGCCGAACATTTCCGCATCGACGATGATGACAGCCCGCTTTTCTGCATCATCTCCCGCCTCACCTGGCAGAAGGGCATCGATCTCATGGCGGAAGCTGTGGACGAGATCGTTTCCCTCGGTGGCCGCCTCGTGGTGCTGGGCGCAGGAGAAGTGGCGCTGGAAGGCGCGCTTCTGGCGGCCGCGTCCCGTCACCATGGCCGCGTCGGCGTTGCCGTCGGTTACAATGAACCGCTGTCGCATCTGATGCAGGCGGGCTGCGATGCGATCATCATTCCCTCGCGTTTCGAACCCTGCGGCCTCACCCAGCTTTATGCGCTGCGTTATGGCTGCATTCCGGTCGTCGCCCGCACCGGCGGCCTTGCCGACACGGTGATCGACGCCAACCATGCCGCCATCGCCAATAAATCGGCGACCGGCGTGCAATTTTCACCCGTCACGATCGATGGTCTGAAACAGGCGATCCGCCGGACCGTCCGTTATTACCACGACCCGAAACTATGGACACAAATGCAGAAACTCGGAATGAAATCCGATGTTTCCTGGGAAAAGAGCGCCAGTCTTTACGCCGCGCTTTACAGCCAGCTTATTTCGAAAGGCCATTGAAACAATGATCAAGACCGTTCAGACGAAGCCCTATCAGGACCAGAAGCCGGGCACATCCGGCCTGCGCAAGAAGGTGCCAGTCTTCGCCCAGGAAAATTACGCCGAGAACTTCATCCAGTCGATCTTCGACGCGCTTGAGGGCTTTCAGGGCCAGACGCTGGTGATCGGCGGCGACGGCCGTTATTACAACCGCGAAGTCATCCAGAAGGCGATCAAGATGGCCGCCGCCGCCGGTTTCGGCAAGGTTCTGGTCGGTCAGGGCGGCATTCTCTCCACGCCTGCCGCCTCCAACGTCATCCGCAAATACAAGGCTTTCGGCGGCATCGTGCTTTCCGCCAGCCACAATCCCGGCGGCCCGAACGAAGATTTCGGCATCAAATACAATATCGGCAATGGCGGCCCCGCACCGGAAAAGATCACCGATGCGATCTATGCCCGCTCGAAGGTCATCGACAGCTATAAAATCTCCGACGCCGCCGATATCGATCTCGACAAGGTGGGCAGCTTCAAGGTGGACGACCTGACGGTCGAGGTGATCGACCCGGTTGCCGATTACGCCGCCCTGATGGAAGAGCTGTTCGATTTCGCCGCCATCCGTGCGCTGATCGCCGGCGGTTTCAAGGTCGTGGTCGATTCCATGAGCGCCGTCACGGGCCCCTATGCCGTGGAGATCATCGAAAAGCGTCTCGGCGCGCCGAAGGGTTCGGTGCGCAACGCAACGCCGCTACCGGATTTCGGTGGCCACCACCCCGATCCCAACCTTGTCCATGCCAAGGAGCTTTATGACGACGTCATGAGCCCGGAAGGCCCCGATTTCGGCGCCGCTTCCGATGGCGACGGCGACCGCAACATGGTGGTCGGCAAGGGCATGTTCGTCACCCCGTCCGACAGCCTCGCCATCATCGCGGCCAATGCCAAACTGGCCCCCGGTTATGCCGCCGGCATTTCCGGCATCGCCCGCTCAATGCCGACGAGTGCGGCAGCGGACCGTGTGGCCGAGAAGCTCGGGCTTGGCATGTATGAAACGCCGACCGGCTGGAAATTCTTCGGCAACCTCATGGATGCCGGCAAAGTGACGATCTGCGGCGAAGAAAGCTTCGGCACCGGCTCCAACCATGTGCGCGAAAAGGACGGCCTGTGGGCCGTGCTCTACTGGCTGAACATCGTCGCCGCGCGCAAGGAAAGCGTGAAGGACATCGTCACAAAGCACTGGGCCGAATATGGCCGCAACTATTATTCCCGCCACGACTATGAAGAAGTGGATTCGGACGCCGCCAACACGCTGGTCGCCACCCTGCGCGAAAAACTCGCCACGCTTCCCGGCACCAGCTATGGCAATCTGAAGGTCGCGGCGGCGGATGATTTCGCCTATCACGATCCGGTCGATCAGTCGGTCAGCAAAAATCAGGGCATCCGCATCCTGTTCGAAGGCGGTTCGCGCATCGTGCTGCGCCTTTCCGGCACTGGCACTGCAGGCGCCACGCTTCGCCTTTATGTCGAGCGTTACGAACCGGATGCGGCCCGTCACGGCATCGAAACGCAGGAAGCGCTCGCCGATCTGATTTCCGTTGCCGATACGATCGCCGGCATCAAGGCCCATACCGGCCGCAACGCACCGAGCGTTATTACGTAAGGGCTTGCCGCCCGCTCATGAGGGACGCACTGAAAGCGTCCCTCACTCGGCCTTGCCTCCCTTTTCCATTCTGGAAGAGAAACACCATTTCCCGGAGAGACAGACCATGCAGACACCTTCCGTTTTCCCCAAAGGTGCAATCCAGACGGAAAACGGAACGGAATTCACGGTCTATTCCCGGCACGCCTCGCAGATCGATCTCTGCCTTTTCGATGCGAAGGGCGAAAAAGAAACGGCCCATTTGCCGATGGCGCGCGGTGAAGATGACGTTCACCGGTTGACCGTCGCCGACGCCGGCCCCGGCAAGCGATACGGCTTTCGCGCTCACGGCATTTACGCCCCCGAGCACGGCCTCTGGTTCGATCCTGCGAAACTGCTGCTCGACCCCTATGCCACGGAGATCGACCGCCCCTTCCGGCACGATCCCGCGCTTTACGTCTTTGGTGCGGAGACCGGCGGGATCATGCCGAAGGCGATCCTTTCGCAGCATGAGCCGGTCCGGCGTCAACCGCCGCTTTTTGCCGAAGGCGGACTGATTTACGAACTCGCCGTCAAATCCTTCACCCGGCTGCACCCTGAAGTGCCGGAAGAGATCAGGGGCACCGTTGCCGCACTTGCCCATCCCGCCATTGTCGCGCACTTGAAAAAAATCGGTGTCGATGCGGTGGAGTTGATGCCGATCACCGCCTGGATCGATGAGCGCCACCTGCCGCCACTCGGCCTTTCCAATGCCTGGGGTTATAATCCCGTCGGCTTCATGGCGCTCGATCCGCGCCTCTGCCCCGGCGGTGTGCGGGAATTGCGGGATACGGTTGCGGCGCTGCATGCGCAAGGCATCGGCGTCATTCTCGATCTGGTCTTCAACCATACGGGCGAAAGCGATATCGAAGGTTCTATCCTGTCGTTGCGCGGGCTCGATAACCTCACCGCCTTCCGCCACCCGCCGGGAAAGCCAGGCGTGCTGGTCAACGATACCGGCACCGGCAACACGGTCGCCTGCGACCATCCCTATATTCGCCAGCTCATCGTCGATTCACTCAGGCATTTCGTTCTGACTGCCGGGGTGGACGGCTTCCGTTTCGACCTCGCGCCCGTGCTCGGGCGAACGGCCAATGGCTTCGACATGGCAAGCGAAACGCTCGCGGCCATGCATTCGGACCCGGCACTTTACGACCGCCTGCTGATCGCCGAACCATGGGATATCGGCCCCGGCGGATATCAGCTCGGCAATTTCCCCGAAAGCTTTCTGGAATGGAACGACCGCGCCCGCGACGATATGCGCCGCTTCTGGCGCGGCGACGCCGGCACCACCGGGGCGCTGGCCGATGCGCTTTCCGGGTCTTCGCCGATCTTTTCCCGCCATGGCCGCTTAAACAGCCGCAGCGTCAATTTTCTCGCCGCCCATGACGGTTTCACCCTGTTCGATCTCGTCAGCCACGAACACAAGCACAATGAAAAAAACGGCGAGAACAATCGCGACGGCCATAATGAAAACCACTCCTGGAACAATGGTTTCGAAGGCCTGACGGATGATCCTGCCATTGTCGCCGCCCGCATTGCGGATGTAAAGGCGCTGCTTTCCACCCTGTTCGTCAGCCGCGGCGTCTTGATGCTGACCGCCGGCGATGAGGGCGGCCGCAGCCAGCAGGGCAACAACAACGCCTATTGTCAGGACAATGACATCACCTGGGTCGACTGGTCATCGCTTGTCCCCGAGCTGATCGATCACACGGCGTTTCTCGCAGCGCTTCGCAAACGCTTCGGCGTCTTTTCTCAGACCGGTTTCTTCTCTGGTCGCGGCGACGTGACATGGCTTGCCCCGGGCGGGAAACCCATGACAGTCACCGACTGGGAAAGGCCGGATGGGCCTTCCTTCGCCATGCTGCTTTCCACCCCGGACCGGGAGGCTGGCAAGGAGGCCGAGCTTGCCGTGCTCATCAACCGCAGCCGGGAAATCGTGCCTTTCACCCTGCCCGGCGACGACTGGCGCGCGATCGGCACGGATTTCGGCAATCCCGCATTCCTTCCGGCCCGTTCGGTGGTGTTTTATCTGAGAGCAAAACCATCGAATTGACCGGGAGTATGCTGTCCCCGACAAGACGGCGGGAACAGCGGGGTCAGATACGGCTCACGCCGAGGCCGGTGTCGCTGTCGCAATGCCTTCCAGACAAAGCCAATGGTGCATGCGCTCCGGCCAATGCAACATTCTGGGCGGAGGGAAATCCGCCTCCCCGAAACAGCCAGCGGAAACGGAAATCGCACCGGCCAATGCCTCGGCGCTCATAAAGACGACCGTTCCGCAATCGGTGCAAAAATGCTGCTCCAGCCAGCGTCCCGATGTTCCCGTGCGCCGCCATGCCTTCGTATCGCCCCTTCGCCTGATGATCGCAGTCTCCGGGTAAATTGCGCGATAGGCGAAGGCCGTGCCGGTGCAACGCTGACATTCGTTGCAGGCGCAGGCATAGACCGATCGCGGCTCACCATTCAGTTCAAGTTCCACGCTCCGGCAGGAACAGCTTGCCTTGCGCAGCTTATGCATTCGCCACACAAACATCTGGTTTCATGATGTCTCTCTTTGTTAGATATCTCTCTCAAGGTTTGGGCGAGCGCTCGCGGTGAAACTATCGTTTTCACACGGCGCCATGAAGTACGCACCTTGAGGTTCGTGCCTAAATCTGTCAGGAGGCGACACATGACCAGCGGCCAGAAGGGCGATACCGAAGAATGCGGCTTTGCCGGAGCCTTGAAGGCGATCGGTGGCAAATGGAAACCGTCACTCTTGTGGTCCCTGCATATTCGGCCGCATCGTTTCTCCGAACTGCGGCGATCCTTGCCGGGTATCAGCGAAAAGGTTCTCACCCAGCATCTGCGGCAGATGGAGAGCGACGGGCTGATCAGCCGCCATGATTATGGTGAAGTGCCGCCACGGGTCGAATATTCAATCACACCGCACGGCTTCAGCTTGAACGACGCTGTCACCGCCATGTCAAAATGGGGTAAGCAGCATGAAAACTGGAAATCGCAGAGAACGACCGAACCATTGACGAGGTAACATGGCAAAAGACATAGGGCTGGCGGAGATGAAAAATCTGGTCGGCACGGAAATGGGCGTTTCCGACTGGATCATTGTCGACCAGGCGATGATTGACGCCTTCGGAAAAGCGACGCTGGACGAACAGTTCATCCACACCGACCCGGAACGCGCCAAAGCGGAAAGTCCGTTTGGCGGCACCATCGCGCATGGGTTCCTGACGCTGTCCCTGCTGTCGGCGCTGAATTACGATGCCCTGCCCCGCATCCGCGAACAGACCATGGGCATCAATTATGGCTTCGATGCCGTGCGCTTCGTCACACCGGTCAGGAGCGGCGCGCGGGTGCGTGGCCGTTTCACGCTGGCGGAAGCGCGGTTTCGCGGCGCGGCGATGCTGATGACGACCTATGATGTGACGGTGGAAATCGAAAACGAGAAGAAGCCGGCGCTCACCGCCCGCTGGACCACCATCAGCCAGTTCAACCCGGAAGACAGGCCGGAAGACGGCTGAGACCGGGCACATGCCCGCCGCCACGCTGCAAATCTGGCAATGCGGCGGGAAGGTCGGGAATGGTGCGAGGGGGGGTAGTTCCGCCAGATGAGGAGGGTTTGCCTCCTCATCCGGCCTTTAGGGGTCTCCTCTCCCCGGCGGGGAGAAGAGAGAAGCCATAAGCTTCGTGCGAGATTGCGCTGCAGGCGGACACGACCCGCGTTTAAACCGCTACGTCCGCAGCCGCCTCCTGCAACAGCCCGCCGACATATTCGGCAAAAGAGCGCCAGCATTCCACCCGGAACGTATCGTCCGCCGTGCGCAGCAACACCACCTCCGCCTTGCCGAAAACAGTTCGCGAGCAGGCGCCGACCGGGAACCTTGCCAGGGAAAGATCCTGCGGGCAGCCGGCATTGAGTGCCGCTTCCGCACCGGGACCGGAGACAATGATGGCCGTGTTGCGGTGGGAAATATCGGTTGCCGAAAACAGGCCGGAAACGCCGGAGAGCACCGCCATCAGGTCGCTTTCACCCTGATCGATCACCAGCCATTCATCCGGGCCGAGCCACAAAGCGGATCGCAGGCCCGAGGTGACGGAGCTTTTCGGGCCGGTGGGCAGGGCAAGACCGAGCGCTTCCGACAGAGCCGTCACGGCACTTTCCCGTGCACGCAGCGACAACCGCGAGGCGGAGGCGGCCGGCTTCAGCGAAACGAAGGGCGAGCCGCCGTGAAAATCCTCAAGCACGGATTTGCGTTTTGCGTGAAGTTTGTCAGCCATTGAGACGGGCTCCTTCCTTGTCGAGGAAGACCATATCGGTCACTTCGACGGCAATGGTTTTATCGGCGAGCGGAATGTAGAGCGTTTCGCCCATGCGCGCCCTGCCATCCGCCACCAGCGCGAAAGCGATGGAATGGCCGAGATTTTCCGACCAGTAGGCGGAGGTGACATGGCCGAGCATGGTCATGGGCTTCGGCTGGTTCGGATCGACAACGATCTGGCCACCCTCGTCCGGAACGGTCAACCGGTCCTTCGTTTTCAGACCCACCAGCTGCTTGCGGCCGGAGCGCGTGAGATCGGGGCGTTTGAGGCCACGAATGCCGACGAAATCCGTCTTCTTCTTGGAAACGGCCCAGGCAAGCCCGGCATCGTCAGGGGTCACCGTGCCGTCCGTATCCTGTCCGACGATGATATAACCCTTCTCCGCACGCAGGATATGCATGGTCTCAGTGCCATAAAGGCAGCCGCCGACGGCTTCCGCCCTTTCGCGGATCGCCGACCAGACGGCTGCGCCGTAATCGGCCGGAACGTTGATTTCGAAACCGAGTTCGCCCGTGAAAGACACGCGGAAGAGCCGTGTCGGCACACCGCAGAAGGTGCCTTCGGCCACCGCCATATGCGGGAAGGCCTCCGGCGAGAGATCGATGCCCTCGACGAAGGGAGCGATAACCTCGCGCGCCTTTGGCCCCTGCACGGCAATCACGGCCCATTGTTCGGTGGCCGAAGTGAGCCAGACATTGAGGTCGGGGAATTCGGTCTGGAGATAATCCTCCATGTGCTGGAGAACGCGCGGCGCGCCACCCGTCGTCGTCGTCACATGGAAACGATCTTCGGCAAGACGGCCGACAACACCGTCGTCGTAAACGAAGCCGTCTTCGCGGGTCATGATGCCGTAACGGCAGCGGCCGGGTTTCAGCGTGTCCCAGGCATTGGTGTAGATGAGGTTCAGGAACTTCGCCGCATCCGGGCCGACCACTTCGATCTTGCCGAGCGTGGAGGCATCGAAAACGCCGACGCTTGTCCGAACCGTCTTGCATTCGCGGTTGAGCGCCTCATGCATGTCCTCGCCCGCCCGCGGGAAGAACCAGGCGCGTTTCCAGTTGCCGACATCCTCGAACACCGCACCGGCCGCGAGCTCTTCCTCGTGCATCGGCGTCTTGCGGGCCGGGTCGAACAGTGCGCCGCGCGAATGATTGATAAGCGTGCCGAAGGTGACCGGCGTATAGGGCTGGCGGAAGGTGGTGAGACCAACCTTTGGCAGATCCCGGCCGAGCGCCTCCGATGCGATGGCAAGGCCATGCATATTGGACATCTTGCCCTGATCCGACGCCATGCCATTGGTGGTGAAGCGCTTGATATGCTCGACGGAATGCATGCCTTCACGCACGGCAAGGCGGATATCCTTGGCGCAGACATCGTGCTGGAAATCGATGAAGGCCTTGACGCCGGTGCCCTCACCCGCGCCTTCGGCCGCACCGATCATGCCGCCTGTCCAAATCCTGGCATTCTCGCCGGAAAACTCCACGCCGCCGCCGCCGGCAGCCGCAGCCTCGGCGATCAGCGCGGAAAGATCGTCCGTGCCGTTGCAGGCGCCGATGGAAACGCAGTTCTGCACATGGATATCGGGCAGGAAACGCTGGTTAGCCGCGTCAAACTTCAGCTTGCCACGCGATTGCGAGAAAAGATGCACCGAAGGCGTCCAGCCGGCCGAAACGACAAGCGCGTCGATGGCGATCTTGCGCTTGTTGGAGCCGCCATTGCGACCAACGGTCATGGAAGACACACGCAGGCGGCCGGCGGTGTTGTAAACGCTATGGCCAGCCAGCACTTCGATGCCGAGCGCCCGCGCCTCATCCAGCAGGCGCTGATCCGGGTTCTCGCGGCAATCGACGATGGCAGCGATCTTCACCCCGGCCTTTTTCAGATCGAAGGCCGTCTCATAGGCCGAATCATGGGCGGTGTAGACCCCGACATTATGGCCGACGGCCACACCGTACTGGTTGAGATAGGTGCGTGCGGCCGAGGCCAGCATGATGCCGGGGCGGTCATTATTGGCAAAGACCATGTGGCGTTCGATCGCACCCGCCGCCAAAACGACCTTTTTGGCGCGCACCTGCCACAGCCGCTCGCGCGGCTGGTGTCTGGCGGGCGTGGCGAGATGATCGGTCACCCGCTCGGCCAGCGCCACGAAATTGTGGTTGTAATAACCAAAAGCGGTGGTGCGGGTCAGAACCCTCACATTGGGCAGGGACTTCAGTTCGGCAAAAACCTTCTGCGCCCATTCGTAACCGGGCAGGCCGTCGATGACAGTACCAGTGTCGAAACGCAGCGCGCCGCCGACTTCGGCATTTTCATCGACCAGAATGACGCTGGCGCCGGTTTTCGCGGCAGCAAGCGCCGCGGTCAGACCAGCGACGCCGGCACCGGCCACCAGCACGTCGCAATGGGCGTAACGGCCGGAATAATGATCCGCATCCGGCTCGCCCGGCGCCTTGCCGAGACCGGCGGCGCGGCGGATCAGCGGTTCGTAAATCTTGTGCCAGGCGGCCTTCGGCCACATGAAGGTCTTATAATAAAAACCAGCCGCGAACATCGGCGACAGGAGATCGTTGATGGCGTTCAGATCGAAGGAGAGCGACGGAAAGCGGTTCTGCGAGGCGATGATCGCGCCGTCGAACACTTCCTGCACCGTGGCGCGAACATTGGGCTGCTTGCGCAGGCTGTCCCGCGACACATCGATCAGCGCATTCGGCTCTTCCGGCCCGGCGGACAGGAAGCCGCGCGGCCGGTGATATTTGAACGAGCGGCCAATCAGATGCACGCCACTCGCCAGAAGCGCGGAGGCGACCGTGTCCCCCTCCAGCGCCTGATAAATCTTGCCATCGAAGGTGAAGCGCGCGGTTCTGGCCGGGGTGAGACGACCGGCCCCCTTGATACGATAATCGCCGCTCATTGCCCGGCTCCCTTTTCTGCGGAAAGAACCGTCTCAGTATCGGGTTTCGGCTCACCCGCCTTGTAGGTCATCAGGAATTTGTCGCTGACCGAATCGCGGGCGGCGTTGAAGAAGCGGCCGCAGCCGTGAATATGACGCCAGCGCTCGAAAACGAGGCCCTTGTCATTGTCGCGGATGAAGAAATAGTCAGCGAAGGCCTCGTCGGAAATATCGGCGATGTTTTCCGGCCGGGCGATATGGGCTTCACCCGCCCAGCGGAATTCCAGTTCGGAACGGTCTTCCCCGCAATAGGGGCAATGGATCAGAAGCATCGTCGCTCCACCTAGAGAGAATTTTCCGGAAGCGCTGTTCCGGCGGGTTGGTCACACAGCCGCTTTCCCATGGCTACGAAAGGGGAAAGCCGCTTTAAAAGCTGCTCGAAATTATCGAAAGGGCGTAGCGCCGAGGCCCGGCCCATATTGACGATGGCAACCGCCATCATGTCGGTGTCGATCGCGAAGGGGTAATCCTGCTCGCCATCCTCCTTCTCGCCGACAAAATAAACCATCTTGTTCGCGAGACTTGGAGCGCAGAGAAGCAGGCCTTTTTCCGCCATGAAGGGCCAGTCTTTCTCACCCTGCATCTTCGCAATCTTCTGGCTGCGAAAATCCCTGGCCTCGGGAATGACGCTGCCGACGGGCACCGCCACGGCCGCGCCTGATATGGTGATCGCAAGCATGGCGGCCGCCAGCATCAATGCGCCACCGCGGCAGCGGCAGCCTCATCGATAAGACGGCCGGTGCGGAACCGGTCGAGCGTCAGCCCCGCCGCCAGACGATGCGGTTCGCCCCGCGCAATGAGATGCGCGAAAAGATTGGCCGAACCCGGCGTCGCCTTGAAACCGCCTGTGCCCCAGCCGCAATTGACAAAGAGGTTCGGCACCGGCGTCACGCTCTGGATCGCCGAGCGGTCGGGCGTGTTATCGGTGATGCCGCCCCATTGCCGCATCATCTTGACGCGGCGGAAGATCGGGAACAGCTCGCAGATGGCGTCCAGCGTATGGGTGATGATCTGCAGTCCGCCGGTCTGGGAATAGGAGTTATATTGGTCGGTGCCGGCGCCGATGACCAGCTCGCCCTTGTCGGACTGCGAAATATAGGCATGGACCGTGTTGGACATGACCACGCACGGGAAGATCGGCTTCAGCGGCTCCGACACCAGCGCCTGCAGCGGGTTGGAATGCAGGGGAACGCGCACATCCGCCATCTTCATGATGACGGAGGAATGACCGGCGGCGGAAACGCCGATTTTTTTCGCGCCGATGAAACCGCGATTGGTCTCCACACCCGTCACCGCACCGTCCGGTCCACGGCGAATGCCCGTGACCTCGCAGTTCTGGATGATGTGCACGCCGCGGTCGGAGGCCGCGCGGGCATAACCCCATGCAACGGCATCGTGGCGCGCCGTACCGCCGCGGCGCTGGAGGGCAGCGCCATTGATCGGATACCGCGCATTGCCTGATATATCGAGCGGCGGGCAATAGGCTTTCGCCTGCTCCGGCGTCAGCCACTCATTGTCTATGCCGTAGAGACGGTTGGCATTGATATGGCGGCTGAAGGACTGCCGGTCATGGATATTGTGCGACAGCATCATCACGCCGCGCGCCGAATACATGACGTTGTAATTGAGATCCTGGCTCAGGCCTTCCCACAGTTTCAGGGAATGCTCGTAAATATCCATGCTCTCTTCATAGAGATAATTGGAGCGGATGATGGTGGTGTTGCGGCCGGTATTGCCGCCGCCGAGCCAGCCTTTTTCCAGAACCGCGACATTGGTGATGCCGTGCTCCTTGGCAAGATAATAGGCGGCACCGAGACCGTGGCCACCGCCGCCGATGATGATGACATCGTAATCCTTGCGCGGCTCGGGTGAGGACCATTGCGCATCCCACCCCTTGTGACCCCTGAGCGCCTCGCGCGCCACGGCGAAAACGGAATATTTGCGCATTCGCAGTCTGCTCCTTAAGAACCGGCCTGATGCCGGAAGCATGGTTCCGGCCCGTATCATACACATGGCAAATCGGGATGGGAGGCAATATCCATTTTGCGACGCCGCAATGCTTTTGTTTCGACATCGCAGGCACAATGCCGGGGAGGCTGCATTTTACAGGCTGATTATGCGCTACCGGCTGGACTTGCTGCAAATGATCTGTTATTGCACGTCACCAATCGCCCGGCTCGACAGCCGAACGAACGATTTTCTATTTGCGTGCGAATGCCTTATTCACATAGCAAATTAACCAAACCAAAGGAACGGGATTCACGTGCAGGTACTAGTCCGCGACAATAACGTTGATCAGGCGCTCCGCGCCCTGAAGAAAAAGATGCAGCGCGAAGGCATTTTCCGTGAAATGAAAATGCGCGATTACTACGAAAAGCCCTCCCAGAAGCGCGCTCGCGAAAAGGCTGAAGCCGTTCGCCGCGTTCGCAAGCTGGCACGCAAGCGTGCACAGCGCGAAGGTCTGGTTGCAGGCCCCCGCGCAGGCCGTTAATAGGCCGTCTTTTGGACGTTTTTGAATGCTTGTTGGGCGGGGGCGATCAATTCGCCGCCGCTCTTTGTGTTTGTGGCCGGAGAACGCTCTTGAAAACGACCGTGAGACCGGCCTGCGAGGGAACCCACACCGAATGATCGCTGTCGACGCCTGTGTTGTGAAAAACTCCGATGCCTCCGCGCGCCGGGTGCCATTGAAAAACAACAGAGGGTTCCGCGCTTCTCTGGTCGTCTGTACCGTCCTTGCCGGTCTTTCCGGCTGTGCGACATCCAACCAGACGGAAGATGTCTTCAGGATCGACCGTGCCCAGGGTTCGCAGGAAAACATCGCCTCGCTCACCTCGGTCATCAACGCCAATCCGCAGGATCCAGAAGGCTATAACGTCCGTGGCTCGGCTTACGGCCGCGCCGGCGATTCGCGCCGCGCCATCGAGGATTTCAACAAGGCGCTGCAGCTCAACCCGCGCTTTTATCAGGCCTATGCCAACCGCGCGCTGGTCTATCGCAACTCCGGGCAGCAGCAGCAGGCCCTGCAGGACTACAACGCCGCCCTGCAGATCAATCCGAGCTACGATGTGGCGCTGATCGGCCGTGGCAATCTTTACCGCCAGTCCGGGCGTGTGAACGAAGCCTTCAACGATTTCTCCCGCGCCATCGAGCTTGAAACCACCGATGGACGCGCCTGGCACAATCGCGGCCTGATCTACCAGCTGCGCAACCAGCATGCCCAGGCCATCGAGGACTTCTCCAAGGCGATCTCGCTGTCATCGACATCGCCGGAGCCCTATAACGGCCGAGGCCTTTCCTATGTCGCGCTGAATGACGACGAAAACGCCTTCGCGGATTTCAACCACGCCATTTCGCTTGACGACAAGGTGGCGGAATCCTGGGCCAACCAGGCGCTGGTCTATGAGCGTCGCGGCGAGATGGCCAAGGCCGCCAAGTCCTATTCGCACGCGGCACGGCTCGATCCAAAATACAAGCCGGCGCTCGATGGCGTTGCCCGCACACGCGGCGCCAGCGCCTCCTGAAGCCAGAAAAAGGCTGACAAAAAAGCCGGCGGTGCAAGGCACCCGCCGGCTTTTTTATGGGAAAAGCGCAGGCCTCAATGGCTGTCGCGGCGCGCCTCGGGGGCGGCAGCGCCCGACCACAATTCGGCCTGCACGGCGTTTTGAAATTCCATGACCTCGCGCCGCATGGCAGCATCCTCATAGCCCAATCCCGTCAGATAGGCGGCCAGCTCGCGGCATTCCCTGCGCCAGAAATCATTCGCCTCCACACCATGCAGACGGTCAAGCATGGTTGCGCACCGTTTTACATCGGCAATGCGGTTCTTTGCCGGAAAGGCGATTACTTCTGAACTCGTCGTCACGCGGGCACCCTGCTCTTCGAGGAATCAATACCGACTTTTTAAAGGCGAGATGGTTAACGAAGTCTGCAGAGCGATCGAGACAGCCGGCAAAGGCCGGCCGGAGAGCGATTCTTCGCCTGTTCGGAGCGCAAAATCATGTTTCAAGGTCGCCCCGACCGGGAGGAATCATCGATTACCAAGGAATTTACCAATCAAGATTACCGAAATTTCATGCCGCGGCAGATAGAAGAAGTATATGTGTGTTGAAACAACACCAGTCTCATCGTATATTTCTTGCAAAGAAAAAAAATGCCGCAGCGCAGCCAAAAATGGAGAAATCGTTCTCGGGAGGAGAGCACCATGTATGCACCTCGTGTTTTTTTCAGCATGATCGGTGCATTGCTTGCCTTTGCGGTTGCCACATACTTCATTCACGGATCTTTCTATACGGCATTCATCCAGACGCTCATCTGTGCCGTCATTCTGCAAATCGGTTATTTTATTGCGATTCTCGTGCTCGTTGCCCGCGAGAAGCGGCGGATGCGGGAAACCTTCGCGCGCGAGCGCGGCGCCGAGACACTGCAGGCCGACACGGCCAAGAGTCCGCCGCCGCATGGCGCCAAACTGACGGATATGTAGGCTTCAGGCGCCGGCTTTTATTGCGTCGCAAAAAAATCGCTTGCATCCACACCCATGACACTTTCTGCTGGCCAAATCCTGACGGTTCGTCAAAGCAGAAGGACAACACATGGTGAGCGGTTCACAGCCCATTTGCGTCATCATCGCTGCAAAAAATGCATCCGAAACGATCGATATCGCCATACGCTCCGCACTTGTCGAGCCGGAGGTCGCCGAAGTCGTGGTCATCGACGACGGTTCCACCGATACGACAAGCGATGTGGCACATGCGGCCGATGACGGTACCGGCCGTTTGCGGGTCGTGCGACTCGAGGTCAATCGTGGCCCCTCGGCTGCCCGCAACCATGCGATTTCGATTTCATCGGCACCGCTCATCAGTATTCTCGATGCGGACGACTTCTTTTTCCGGGGCCGTTTCGCCGCCATGCTGGCCGATGACGACTGGGACCTCGTGGCCGACAATATCGCCTTCATCCAGCAGTCGGTTCCGGGCGCCTCCTCCATGCAGCCTGCCCGTTTCGAACCCCAGGCCCGCTATCTGTCACTCACGGAATTCGTGGAAGGCAATATTTCCAGGCCCGGCATAGAGCGCGGGGAAACCGGGTTTCTGAAACCTGTGATACGCCGCGCTTTTCTCGACAAACATGCGCTGCGTTATGACGAAGCCATGCGGCTCGGTGAGGATTACGAGCTTTACGTGCGCGCACTTGCCGCCGGCGCCCGTTACAAGGTTATCCGCCATTGCGGTTACGGCGCGATCATACGCGGCAACTCGCTGAGCGGCCGCCACAGCACCGAGGATCTCCGCCGCCTATACGAGGCGGACAAGGCCATACTGGCCGGCTGCGGGCTTTCCGCTACGGAAACCGCGATCCTGCGCGAACACGAAAAGCACATCCGCGCCAAATTCGAGCTTCGCCATTTCCTTGATGCGAAAAAGCAGAAGGGCATGGGCGGCGCGCTGAGCCACGCCCTTACGCGGCTGCCCGCCCTGCCCGCCATAACGCGCGGTATCTGGACCGACAAGACCGCCCGATTCCGTAAATCCCCGCCGGTGCGGGATGTGCGTTATCTGCTGGACGGTACGCCGGTTTCGTAAGGGCAGATTCACTGCTGCAAGAACGACGACAAGTCCGCCTTTCGTTCCTCCGTCATGCCGGTCCCCGGAACTAGCCCGAGGATGATCCGGCATCCAGCCACGGCGCGTCTGCGCCGTGAAAGAGTCTTTCGCGATCAATGACTTGATCGCGCTGGACCCCGGATCAAGTCCGGGGTGACGGCCTGCGGATTCTCCGCTTTCGCCAAACACACAGGTACCGCTACACCTTGTCCCTGGCGCGAAAGGAAGCACCACCGCCGACTATGTTAGATCATCCTCAGAGATAATCCCGCTTCACCGTTTCCAGAACGGCGGCAAAACGCTCCTTGCGCTCCTCCAGCCGACCATCCGGGCTAAGACGCGGCTCCGCGCGGCTTGCCTGCCAGAGCGCCAGCGTGGAAGGCGCGGCCAGCACCTGCTTGGCCAATTTGCGCAATGACCGGGACTGCGCTTCCTGCGGCCGCACCAGCACGTCGCCCTCATGCGCCGAGCCCTCATGCGCCGGAACGGAACCGGTCTCGGCAATGACGGGGCCGGGCGGCGGCGGGAAGCTCATGCCCCAGAAGCGCGAGCCCTTTTTCGCCGCCTCAGCGCGGGTCGAAACCGGCACGTAACGCGGCTGATATTCGACACCCACGCTGCCGGCCCAGTCGCTCCATTTGAAGCTGTTGATCGACGGCGAGGTGCTGACCGCGACCCATGGCACGCGGAAGGCATCGGCAAGGATTGCGCCATGCATGGATTCTGCGACGATGAATTCCGACTGGGCGATGGCGCGGATCACCGCTTTCGCCTCGCCGCGCGGGTCGAGATAGGTCAGCCCCGCCGGTTCGCACACCGTTTCCCACATGCCGAATTCCGCCGATTCCCAATGGGGAACGAAGGTCTTCTTGTAGAGCTTCGGCAGGCCTTTGAAATCAGGCATCTCGGTGACCATGACGGCCGGGTCGACGATGCCCTTTTCAGGCGCGAGCCCCAGTTTGGCGGCGGTTTTTTCGCCGCGCACGCAGCGAATATCCCAGAACTCGGTGCTGGTATCCGGCACCGCGCCATAACCATAGCCGCTGCCGATCACCAGCTTGCGCTGCTTTGCGGGCAAAAGAACGTCGTTCAGCACGGTGCCGACGCCGACGAGCATGACGTCGTCATGCACATCGCGCAGGCCCGGAAGCAGAAAATCCCACAGCCACAGGTTGAGATCGTCACCGAAATTTCCGTGATGAGATTCCCAGTGGTAAGGTTTCATGAGGTCACTCCTGGGTGAAAAAACATATAAATTCTTGCGGGCGAGAATTCGCTCATCTGGAGCGCACGATTTTTCCAGCACCGAGTTCAAACGCGGCGCGCAGCAGTGCCGGATCGCGCATCGCCCATTTCAGGAGCAGCCCGAATTCGGGCGCCTTGCGCCGTTTCAGATTGCCCGCCTGGCTCCACAGCGCCTGTTTGCGCGCCGTGTTTTTATAGGAAGCGATGGAGGCGACATCGGCCGGCCGGCGTGAAAAACGCCCCTCCAGCGTATCGAGCGCCACCCAGGTATTGAACTGCTGGCGCAGGAATTCCGGCGAGGTATTGTCGATGCTGTGGAAGATATTGACGCCCATGCCGCGCATCGCGCCGGCGTCGTCACAGAGAAGCGTGCGCTTCGATGCGAGGATGGAATCGCAGAAAAACAGCACGTCTTCCGCCGCCAGACGAAGCGCCGGGTCGAAGCGGATTTTCTCAAAAAGAGCACGACCGATCACCATGCAGGAGAGATGCAGGAAGCTCCAGTTGCGCAGCATGACGCTGGCGAGATCCGGCAGTTCGATCACCAGCGGCTTCTCGGAAAGCCGTGCCGCGCCCTCATTCTTCTCCAGCTCGGAAATGGCGAAATGATAATAAAATTCGTCACTTGCCTGCATGGAAGCCCAGTAGCACTCACCGCCATAGGTGTTAAGCGCGAAGGCCGCATTCTGTAGATGATCGGGTGTCCAGATATCGTCGGAATCGAGAAAAGCGACGTAGTCAGTACCGTCAGGCACATTGTCGAGACCGGTATTGCGGGCGCCGCCCGGGCCGGCATTGGCCTGTTTAATGACGAGAATCCGGTCTTTCTCACCCTGCGAAAGTTCCGCAAGTTCCTGATCGATCGGGTATGGCGATTCGTCATCGACGATGACAAGATCGAAATCCTGGTAAGTCTGCGCAAAAACCGATGCGAGTGCACGTCCAAGGACACCGTGCTGCTTTTGGTAGTAGGGAATGACGACAGTAAATCTTGCCATTGTTTCGCCCCTTGCGTTGATCAAGAAGTGTCGGGCCCGATCCTAAAAGCGGCCCCGATGGTATCGGCAACTCCCAACCGGCTTTCCTCCCGCCGGCCTCCAGAAACAGGATGCTTGTATGCCCCCAGCGCCAAATGTAAAGACCATCACCACGAATGTCGGCTGGAGCGTTTTATCAAAAACAGGGACATTCGGGCTTAAATTTGTCACGGTCCCCATTCTCGCAAGACTGCTTTCCCCGGAGGAATTCGGGGTGGTGGCGGTAGGACTAACGGTTGTACAGTTCCTGACGATGATCGCCGGCGCGGGGCTGACCTCTGCCCTCATCGTCGAAAAGGAAGAGGATATGGAAACGATCCATACCGTCTTCTGGGCCAATCTGGCGATCTCCTGCACCATGGCCGCCGCCCTCTACATCTGGGCGGAGTTTTTCGGCGGGCTGCTGGGCGCAGTGGAAAGCGCTTACCTGCTGCGCATCATGGCGTTCCTCATTCCGCTGCAGCTTGCCGGCGATGTCGCTTATTCGCTGCTCGCCCGGCGCATGAATTTCAGCAAGGACGCGCTCTGGAGCATGGCGTCTGAAAGCATCGCGGCCATCGTCGCGGTGGCGCTCGCCTTCATGGGCTTCGGCGTCTGGGCGCTGATCATCCAGCTTTTTGCCGCGGCCCTCATCCGGCTTGTCGGGCTTTATGCCGTTTCCCGCTATTGCCCGCGCTTCGTCATGAAACCGCGCCGGCTGGTGCCGCTTCTCGGCTTCAGCTCGGGGCTGATGGGCTCGGAAATCGCCAATTTCGTTACCTTCCAGTCGCCGATGGTGGTCATTGCCCGACACCTGGGGCTGGCGGATGCCGGCGCCTATTCCGCCTCCAACCGCTTTGCCAGCATTCCCAATCAGGTGGTTCTGTCGGCTGTCATGGGTGTCCTGTTTCCCGCCTTCAGCCGCATGATGGACGATCCGCAGCGCCGGCGCGATGCGCTGATGTTCAGTACGCAGGTGCTGACCGTGCTCTTGGCACCGATGATGTTCGGCCTCTGGGCGGTGGCGGAGCCGGCTATGCTTGTCATCTTCGGGCAGAACTGGGCCTATGCCTGGCCTGTCCTCGGTCTGCTCGCCCTGTCCAAGGCCATTCTGACGCCGTGCAGCACCTTCATCCCGTATTTGAAGGGTGCAGGTTACGGCCGCGTGCTGTTCTGGTCGGCGACGATCCGCGCCATCGTCACCACCGTCGCGGTCTGGCTCGCAGCACTTTATGGCACCCTGATCGACGCGATGGTGTGGCTCTGCATCGTCAATGCGGTAACGCTGGTCGCCTATTCCTGGGCGGTGTTCAAGGCAAGCGACACGCCGTTTTTCCGCGGCCTTTATGTCAGCAGCAGGCCGATGATCGCGGCGCTCATCATGGCCGTTGCGGTGCGCTATCTGCTTCACGTTCTGGCTGAGCGCATTCCTAATGCCACCCTTCAGGTCCTCATCGGCGCTGCCGTCGGCGGCCTCATCTATGCGGCGCTGATCCTGCTGACCGAACGGGCGCTGCTCGGGAAAATTCTCGGAATGGTCAAATCGCGGCGCATGCGGGATACTGCAACCCAAGGTTAGTCAAACCACAGGAAAACGCGCCTCATTTCTGCCGTTAACCAACCTTTTCCGCGGTGATTTCCCTCACCGCGGCAAGGTCGGATAGCCGTTCATTTTGCAGCGCAGCATCACGACAAATGACAATTTCACACGCTTGAGCGATTTTTAATATTGTCCAGATTTATGAAAAAATAAGTTATATCAGTATCTTGATTTTTCGAAGCGGCGAGAATGGCCGAAACGCCAGACATTCACCCGCAAAATCTAAGCTTGTGTTTTTCCCGCGTCGCCACATTTTATCCCAAAGTCGAAACCAGACTTTCCAGTGCGGGCTTAAGTTCGCTCTGGTTGCAACGCGGCGTGGGTGGACGCCGCCCAATAGGGGTGACTGATGTGACTGTCGATCAGAACCTATCCTCCCGTATCAATTTGATGCGCATATTGCTGATTTCAGGAATCGTGTTCGTTCATGTGCCGCACGATGCCGAAACCAGCCCCTTTCTCGGCCTTTATGGCTTCTTCGACTGGCTGCGGGTTTTCCTGGGCGATGCGCTGTTCCGCATCGGCGTGCCCTGTCTCAGCGCCATTTCCGGTTACCTGCTGTTTCGCCGCGGCATGAGCGGTTTCGATTATCCCGCGACGATCCGTTCCAAGTCGAAAACCGTGCTGCTGCCCTTCCTTCTGTGGAATGGAGCGCTGTTTGCCGCCGTGCTGCTGATCCAGCTGTTCGATGTCGGCGTCGGTTATTTCCCTGATCTGTGGAATGCCAGCCCACGTGAAATCATCAGCCATGGAACGGCGCTTGAGGAACTGCCGGTGAATGTGCCGCTGTATTTCCTGCGCGATCTCTTCGTCTGCATCCTGCTGTCGCCGGTGCTCGCTTTTCTGATGCGCCGTTTCGCGCTGCCGACGCTTGCCATCCTGCTCGTCATCACCGCCATGCCTGACCTGACGATCTTCATCGTCCAGAAGAAATCCATCCTCTTCAGCTTTTCGCTCGGCATCGCGCTCGCGCTGCACCGGGTCGATGTCAAGGCGCTTGATCCCTACGCCTTGCCCATCATGGTGCTGACCTTCGCCGCCTCCGCCATATTGGCCACCGGCCTTTATTTCACCGGCCCGGAATTCACCTTCTGGCTGAACATCTCACGCAATCTGCTCGCGGTCTTCGGCGCGCTCGGTTTCTGGGTTTCCTCCGCCATCCTGATCCGCAGCCGGCTGGGTCAGCGGCTTGCCGAAACCGGCAGCCTGAGCTTCTGGATTTTCTGCGCTCATTACCCCTTGCTCGTGATCATGTGGATGATCTGGAACAAGGGCGGGCCGGACTTCTATCCTGCCTTCTATATCAGCGCGACGCTTTCCGCCTTCGTCATTCTGGTGATCAGCAATGCCCAGATCCGCAAATACCTGCCCGCCGTTTATGCCGTACTGACCGGAAGCCGCAGCGGCAAACGCAAGGCCAGCGCCGAACTCACGGCAAAACGGCCCGCCACGATAGGCCCGCCGAAATCCGAAACGCTTTATTCGCAACGACAGAGGTGAACCAATGACAACATTTGTCACCCGCGTTCAGACACGCATTTTTCTTGCCGCAGCCCTTTCGGCCACCGCTTTTGCAGCACCGGTCCACGCGCAGGAAGGCAACGGCACATCCTTCATCGAGAATTTCGATTCCATGGACCGGTCCTTCTGGTACGTCTCAGACGGCTGGAACAACGGTTCGCATCAGAATTGCACCTGGTCGAAGAAACTGGCGACGGTGGAAAACGGCCAGCTCACGCTCGGTTTCGAGGAAGCCAAGGCTGGCGATCGCAACTTCGCCTGCGGCGAAATCCAGACCAAGGGGCGTTATCGCTACGGCACCTATGAGGCACGGATGAAGGCCGCCACCGGCTCGGGCCTGAACTCCGCCTTCTTCACCTATATCGGCCCAACCGACAAGAAGCCGCATGATGAAATCGACTTCGAGGTTCTGGGCAGGAATACGGGCCAGGTGCAGCTGAACCAGTATATTTCCGCCAAGGGCGGCAATGAGAAGCTGGTGCCGGTGGAAGGCGGAGCCGATGCCGGTTTCAACGATTACGCCTTCGTCTGGGAGCCGCAGCGCCTGCGTTATTACGTCAACGGCAAGCTCGTCCACGAAGTGACCGACGAGACGAAAATCCCCCAGAATGCCCAGAAGATTTTCTTCAGCCTGTGGGGCACCGACACGCTGAAAGACTGGATGGGCCGTTTTTCTTATGCCGGACCATCACAGATGATCGTTGACCGGTTTGCCTTCACGGCGCTCGGCGACAAATGCCAGTTCCCGGAATCCATCGCCTGCGCCCTCAACTGATTTTTTGAACCAAATCGTACGCCGCGGCGTCTCCGACGCATGAACCAACCGGACCCTTGCATGACCCATGTTCTATATCTCGCGCATGATCTGTCAGACCCCGCCATTCGCCGGCGGGTGCTGACCCTGCTTGCGGGCGGGGCGCGGGTGACGCTGGCCGGCTTCCGGCGCGGACAGAACCGGTTGGCGGAGATTGAAGGCGTCGTACCCGTTGTGCTCGGGGAAACCGCCGACGGGCAGTTTCTGCAGCGCATGGCGGCGGTGGCGAAAGCCAGCCTCTCGCTCGGCAAGACATTGAGCGGCATCCCCGCCCCCGATGTCATTCTCGCCAGAAATCTGGAAATGCTGGCGCTGGCAAAGCGCGCCATGTCGATCTATGCCGGGCAGCCGGCGCTGGTTTACGAGTGTCTCGACATTCACCGCCTGCTTCTCAACAAGGGCAAGCCCGGACAGATGCTGAATGCCGCGCAGCGTTATTTCGCCCGCGACGCCAAGCTGTTGGTGACGAGTTCCCCGGCTTTCGTGGAGCATTATTTCAAGCCGGTTTCCGGCCTTAATCTTCCCGTGCTGCTGCAGGAAAACAAGGTGCTGGCGCTTGACGCCACCGTTGCCGCCACGCCGCAACCGCGCGCTCCCGCCCTCGGCGAACCATGGAAAATCGGCTGGTTCGGCGCGCTTCGCTGCCGCAAGTCGCTAGAAATCCTCGCCGAATTTGCCCTTCGAATGGAGGGCAAGGTCGAAATCATCCTGCGCGGTCGGCCGGCCTATTCGGAATTTGCCGATTTCGACGGCTTCGTGGCCGCTGCCCCGCATGTGCATTTCCATGGGCCTTACAAGAACCCCGAAGATCTGGCCGCCATCTATAACGAGGTGCAGTTCACCTGGGCGATAGACTTTTTCGAGGAAGGCCAGAATTCCAGCTGGCTGCTGCCCAACCGGCTTTACGAGGGCTGCCTTTATGGCACCCTGCCGATTGCGCTTGCCGGCACGGAAACCGCCCGCTTCATCGACAGGCGCGATATCGGCTTCGTCCTGCAGAATGCACGTCCGGACGACCTCGCCGCCCTGTTCGACCAGATGACGCCGCAAACCTATGCGGACGCCTTCAACACCCTCTCGGCTCTCGACAGGAAACAATGGCTCACCGACCGCGACGATTGCCGCCAGCTGGTCCAGCACTTGTCCTCTCTCGCCAAATCCGCCTCCGGCCATGCCCGTGAAGCGCAGTTTTCACCCGTGTAATGCGTAGGGGGCAAATCATGGAAGGTCGTGGCAATTCCGGCATCAGAACATTGATCGTCATTCCCTGCCTCAACGAGGCAAAGACGATTGAGGGGCTGCTCAACAAGTTCACCGTCGCAATGCAGGGCCGGCTTTTCCGCATCGTGGTTGCCGATGGCGGCAGCACGGATGGAACACGCGATATCGTCACCGCCTTTGCGGCGGCGGATGACCGCGTGACGCTTCTTCCCAATCCGAAGCGCATCCAGAGCGCCGGTATCAACCTTGCCGTCGCCACCTTCGGCGAGGATTTCGATTACCTCATCCGCATCGACGCCCATGGTGATTATCCCGATGATTATTGCCAGCGGCTGATCGAGGACGCCGAGCGCACCGGCGCGGACTCCGTCGTCGTCGCCATGGATACCGTCGGCCACGGCCTGTTTCAGAAAGCGACGGCCATCGCCCAGAACTCCAAGCTCGGCAATGGCGGCTCCAAGCACCGCGAAGGCGCGAAAGGCCACTGGATCGACCATGGCCACCACGCATTGATGCGGATTGCCGCTTTCGATGCCGTCGGCGGTTATGACGAGAGCTTCAGCCACAATGAGGATGCCGAGCTGGACTTCCGGCTGCGCAAATCCGGTTTCCGCATCTGGATGACCGACAAGACCCGCATGACCTATTATCCGCGCGCCAGCGTCCTGCCGCTGTTTCGGCAATATCTCGCCTATGGGCGCGGCCGGGCGAAGAACCTCCTGAAACACCGCTCCATCCCGAAAATCCGCCAGATGATTCCGCTGGCCGTGCTGCCGGTCTTCATCTTCGCCTTGCTGTCGCTTGTGCATTGGGCCGCACTTATTCCGCTTGGCCTCTGGATCGCCGCATGTGTGGGTTATGGCTTGTGGATGGCAATAGGTCAGAAAAACCCATACGGCCCGCTCGCCGCCTTTTCGGCGATGGTGATGCATCTGGCCTGGTCCACCGGCTTCTGGCTGGAACTCCTGAAATTCCGGGGAAGAAAGGCTGTCTCATGACCGACAACACCGTCACCCGCCCGCATGATTCGAAAACCGTCGATATCGGCATCTGCACCTACAGACGCCCCGCACTCGTCGCCACACTTCTGTCACTCTTCGAACTCGACGTGCCGGAAGGTGCGAAAGTTCGGCTGATCGTTGCGGATAATGACGAGGAGCCAAGCGCCAGGGCGAGTGTGGACCGCCTGCGCGAAACCGCGCCCTTTGAGATCACCTATGTCCATTGCCCGAAATCGAATATTTCGATTGCCCGCAATGCCTGCCTGTCGGAATGCAAGGCGGATTATCTGGCCTTCATCGACGATGACGAAACCGCCCCGCCGCACTGGCTCACCGCCCTTCTGGAAAAAGCCGACGAGACCGGTGCGGAAACCGTTCTCGGCCCCGTGACGGCGGTTTACCGGGACAATGCGCCGGGCTGGATGAAACGCGGTGATTTCCACTCGACCGTTCCGGTCTGGGTCAATGGCGAAATCATCACCGGTTATACCTGCAACACATTGCTCAGGATGGATGCGCCCTCGGTGAAGGGCCGGCGTTTTGCGCTGGCGCTCGGCCAGAGCGGCGGCGAAGACACCCATTTCTTCTCGCATCTTCACGCCGCCGGCGGCCGTATCGTTTTTGCGGAAGACGCCATGCTGTCCGAACCGGTGCCGGAAAATCGCGCCAGCTTCATGTGGCTTGCCAAACGCCGCTTCCGCTCCGGCCAGACCCATGGCCGCGTGCTGGCGGACAGGAAACCCGGTGTACGCCGCGTGATGCAGGTACTGAAGGCAGGTTCGAAAGTGCTTTACTGCGCCGTCTTCGCCGCCTTGAACGGTTTCAACGCCGTTCGCCGCAATCGTTATGCGCTGCGTGGCGCGTTGCATATGGGCTCGATGAGTGGCGCCTTCGGCGTGCGTGAAATCCGCCAGTATGGCGCGGTGGAGGCGACCTGATGGAAAACCTTGCCCCGTCGCCCGATATCAGCTTCGTCATCGCCGCCTATAATGCCGCCGATACGATCGAAGCCGCCGTTCAAAGCGCGCTCGACCAGCAGGGTGTGACGCTGGAAGTGATCGTCGTCGACGACCGTTCCGCCGATGACACCATTGCGCTCGTGGAAGGTATCGCCATTATCGACCCGCGCGTCCGTCTACTTGCACTTGCCGAAAATCTCGGTCCGGGCGGTGCGCGCAATGCCGGCATCGAAGCCGCGACCGGACGCTGGATCGCCGTACTCGATTCCGACGATGTCATTCGCCCGGAACGTTCCGCCTGCATGATGTGCCGGGCGGAAGCCGCCAGTGCGGCGATTGCGGTCGATAATCTCGATGTGGTCTATACCGACGGCAGGCTCATGGAGACGATGTTTCCGGAAGAATTTCTGGAGGAACGGCCGGTTCTCACGCTTGAGGACTTCATTTCCTCCAACATCCTGTTCCGCGCCACCTTCAACTTCGGTTATATGAAACCGATGTTCCGGCGCGACTTCCTCAATGCCGAGGGGCTGCGCTTCCGCGAGGATATCCGCATTGGCGAGGATTATATCCTGCTCGCCTCGGCACTCGCCGCCGGCGGCCTCTGCGTCATCGAACCCAAACCGGGTTACATCTACAATATTCGCGAAGGCTCGATTTCGCGTGTGCTCGAGCTTCATCACGTCGAAGCGATGATGCGGGCGGATCAGGAATTCCTGAGCCATTACACTCTGCTGCCCGCCGCCATGGATGCGCAGCAGGCGAGAAGCCGCAGCCTGCGGCTGGCGCATAATTTTTTGACATTGGTGGAAAACATCAAGCGCCGCTCGGTACTCGGCGCCTTGAAGACCACGATAAGGGATCCTGCCGTGCTGGGGCATTTGCGAATGCCCATTGCAGTGCGGCTGAGGAGGCTGCGGGACGCCATGTTTGCGCCCGCGGCGAATACAGGGGTGAAAAGACAGATTTCGTGAAATTTGCGCGTGGACGAAATCTGCGCGGGGACTGGGGACAGATCAAACCTTGATGAAGGAGAACGCGATGGACCTGAACAAAACTGTCAGAAAAGCCGTCATTCCCGTAGCTGGCAACGGCACACGGTTTTTGCCCGCCACCAAGGCGATGCCGAAGGAAATGCTGACGATCGTGGATCGTCCGGTCGTGCAATACGCCGTTGACGAGGCCATGCAGGCCGGTATCGAACACATTATTTTCGTGACGAGCCGCAACAAGACCGCCATCGAAGACTATTTCGACAGCGCGCCGGAACTCATCAATACGCTCACCCGCTCCGGCAAGACCGTGCAGGTATTGCAGCTTGAAAAGATGCTGCCGGTTGCCGGCACTGTCAGCTATACGCGCCAGCAGGTGCCGCTCGGTCTCGGCCACGCCGTCTGGTGCGCGCGCGAACTGGTGGGCAAGGAGCCTTTCGCCCTGCTTCTGCCTGACATGGTTTCCTACGGCGCACGCGGCTGCATCGCTGGCCTGATGGAGCTTTATGACGAAGTCGGCGGTAATATTCTCGGTGTCGAGGAATGCCTGCCGGAAGAAGTCTCGTCCTATGGCGTCGTCGGCGTCGGCCAGAAGGTCAATCATGGCTTCGCCGTCACCGAAATGGTCGAAAAGCCGGAACCATACAAGGCGCCTTCGAATTATTACCTGAATGGCCGTTACATCCTGCAGCCGGAAATTTTCGATATTCTCGCCAAGCAGGAGCGCGGCGCGGGCAATGAAATCCAGCTGACCGACGGCATGAAGCGGCTTGCCGAAAAGCAGTCTTTCCATGCGCAGAAATATAGCGGCCGCACCTTTGACTGCGGCAGCAAGCAGGGCTTCATCGCCGCCAACGTCGCCTTCTCGCTGCTGCGCGCCGACATGGAGGCGCAGGTTCTCGCTTCCGTGAAGGAACTGGTGGCAAACCACGAAAGCCGCGTCCAGGCGGCCTGACTTTAATCGCGCCGCCGGGGGAGGCGGCCGGCGCACCAATAACGGGGGGCGGGAAGGCGAGCATTGTTCGGCTTCCCGCGTACCATTTTAATTCACAAGGTAGGTCCATGCACCACAAGACCTTTAAATCCAATATCGGTTTTCCGGAGTCCGGCAAGGATTCCGACACGTTCATCGACCTCGACCGCCTGTGGGCCGCCGTGGTGCGCCGTGCCAATGTCATTGCCGCATCGGTCATCGCCGCCGTGGTTCTGGCCGGCCTTTATCTGGTGCTTGCGACCCCCGTTTACACCGCGATGACGCAGGTGCTGCTGGATGAAAGCCTTTCCCGCTACGCGGAAGAGGAATCGCCGGTGCCCGCCGCGCAGATCGTCGACAACCGCATCGCCAGCGCCGTGGAAATTTTGAAATCCAAGGAAATGGCGCTGACGGTGGTCGACAAGGCCAAGCTCGATGAGAACGACACCATCGTCAATCCGCCGATGTCGCCGGTCGAGCTCGTCAAATCCTCCGTGCGTGGCATTCTCGATCTCGTCCTGCCGGGCGATCCGCCGGTCTCCGAAGCCGCAATCCGCGCCGGACGCCGCGAAAAGGCCGCCGCCGTTCTGCAGCAGTCGCTGACGGTGGAACGTGTCGGCCGCAGCTCGGTCATCGCCATCTCCACCCGTTCGACCGACCGCCAGCTTGCCGCGCAGATCGCCAAGACCTATGCGCAGGCCTACCTCACCGAACAGCTGAATGCCAATTTCGACGCCAGCGAGCGCGCCTCGGTATGGTTGCAGGAACGCATGACCGACCTTAACCAGCGCGCCCAGGCGGCTGAACTGGCGGTGCAGAAATTCAAGTCAGACAACAACATCGTCTCCTCGCGCGGCGAGCTGATGTCCGAAAGCCAGCTTGCCGACCTGAACGGCCAGCTGATCGCCGCGCAGGCCGATGCCGCGACGGCTTCTGCCCGTTACAACCAGTATAAATCGATCATCGACCGGGGACCGGATGCGGCTGTCGACAATGCCGTGGTTTCGGCCCGCGACACCGACAACTCGGTCATTCAGGATCTGCGCAAACGATACATCACCATTTCCGACCGGCACCAGGGCATCGTCCAGCAATTCGGGGCCGATCACCCGCAGGCGGTCGCGCTGGACGCCGAAAAGAAAGAGGTTTCGCGGCAGATTTATCAAGAACTGCAGCAGCTGACCGGCAGCCTGAAGAACGAATACGACGTCACCAATTCCCGCGTGCAATCGCTGCGTGACAATATCGATCGTGTTGCAGGCCGCAATTCCGAGGCCAACATCACCATGGTGCAGCTGCGCGAACTCGAGCAGCGGGCAACGGCGTTGCGCACCCTCTACCAGTCCTATCTCGGCCGCTTCGAGGAAGCATCCCAGAAGCAGTCGCTGCCGATTGCCAAGGCGCGCATCATCTCCGAAGCGGGTCTGCCGACATCGCCTTCCAGCCCGAAAAAGACCATGACCATGGCGCTCTCGGTCATCCTCGGCCTGATGCTGGGCGGTGGTATCGCAGCGCTTCTCGAGTTCCGCGATCGCTTCTTCCACACCGGCAACGATGTGCGTGACAATCTGCGCATGCGTTTTCTGGGTTACCTGCCGTTTATTGGCGAGAGAGGCGTGGAAACCGCAAAACCCGGCACCAGCGCCGCCACCCCCGGCAGCGAAAACGCCACGCTTGACGAAAGCGGACAGGTTTCGTTCCAGAAAATGCTGCGCCTTGCCGTCGACAGCCCGCGCTCCAGCTTCGCCGAGACGCTTCGCAATGTGAAACTCACGGCCGATGTCGTCATTCAGGAGCGCCAGTGCCGGGTCATCGGCGTCATTTCCTGCCTGCCGAACGAAGGCAAGTCGGTCGTGGCGCTCAATCTCGCCGGGCTGATCGCCTCCACCGGCAAGCGCACGCTGGTGGTGGATGCCGATATCCGCAATCCCGGCCTCAGCCGCATGTTGACGACACGGCAATCCGCCGGCCTGGTGGAAGTCGTGCTCGATGAAGTTCCGTGGACGCAGGCGGTAAAGGTCGATACGCGCACGAAGATGGGCATCCTGCCGGTTTCCACCAGCAACCAGTTCGCCCATTCCAGCGAGCTGCTCTCCTCCTCCGGCATGCGCAAATTCATCGAATCTGCCCGCGAAGCCTGCGATTACATCATCGTCGACCTGGCGCCAGTGGTTCCCGTCATCGACGCCAAGGCTTTCGCGCCGCAGGTGGACGGTTTCGTGTTCGTCACCGAATGGGGCAAGACACCGATCCAGATGGTGCAGAACCTGATGGCGAACGAACCGCAGATCGCCAACAAGACGCTGGGCATCGTGCTGAACAAGACCGACATGACGGAATTGCAGCGTTATGCCGGCCCCGGCGGTTCAGAGCATTATCACGAGAGCTTCTCGGCCTATTACGGTGACGCAAAGCCACCGGTGAAGGAAAACGCGTGATCGTGAAACGGCCCGGTGAAAACCGGGCCGTTTTATTCTGTTGACGATTCCAACGACAAACCGATGGTATTGCCCGCCGAAATTGCGCATTGATGGCGTAAGGCTAAAATCGCAAGCAGGATCAGTCCCATGCCATCACCCATCGCCTTTGTTTCGCGGATGAACGCGGAAGCGGAAGCCGTCTGGAAACAGGCGCTGCGCGCCGCCATGCCGCAGGAGGAAATCCTCTCCTTCGCCGAATTGACCGACGACCAGAGACGGGCCGTGGATTTCGCCATCGTCGCCAATCCCGATCCGGCCGATATTGCCGCACTGCCGGGCCTCACATGGATCCACAGCCTGTGGGCAGGCGTCGAGCGGCTGGTGCTGGAGCTGGGCGACAAGGCCCCGCCCATCGTCCGCCTGAAGGACCCGGAGCTTTCGCGCGTCATGGCCGAAGCGGTACTGGCATGGACCTATTATCTGCAGCGCGACATGCCGGCCTATCGCGAAAACCAGCAAAAAGCCCTCTGGCAGGAGCTGGACTACCGCCATCCGGGCGAGATGACCATCGGTCTCCTCGGCCTCGGGGCACTCGGCACGGCCGCAGCGGAACGCCTCACCCATGCCGGGTTCAACGTTGCCGGCTGGAGCCGCTCGGCCAAGGCGATCGGGAACGTGGAAACGCTGACCGGTGACGATGGGCTGCAGGCATTGCTGGAAAAAAGCGATATCCTCGTCTGCCTCGTGCCGCTCACCGATGCGACGCGCGGTTTGCTCGATGCTCGCCGTCTCGCTTCGATGAAACAGGGAGCAGCGCTTGTCAATTTCGCCCGTGGCGCCGTGATCGTCGCCGACGACCTGATTTCCGCACTCGATTCAGGCGGGCTTTCGCATGCCGTTCTCGATGTCTTCGAACAGGAACCGCTGCCTGCCTCTTCGCCATTCTGGCGGCACGCGAAAGTCACCGTCCTGCCGCATATTTCCGCTCCGACGAGCTGGGAAAGCTCTGCGCGGATCGTGGCCGGCAATGTTCGCACATGGCGCGAGACGGGCAAATTGCCGGAAACAGTCGATATGGCACGCGGTTACTGAACCGGCAGCAAGAGGCGGGCGGCCTATTCGGCCGCCACCACCCTGCCTGGTGGCACGAATTCGGTATCCCGACACCACAGATCTGGAGATCGCACCCGCCAGATCGGGTCATTGATTGACAATTGCCATCCTCAATACGCCAGAAATTGCCGCAAACGGAACGGCCACAAAGGAATTATTAAGCCTCAATACGGGCGCTGACGGTCGCGGTGCCGTCCGCGCCCGGGTCTTCGCCACACCGCGACCAGAGGGAACAACAATGAAAATACTTTTGGGTGCCACAATTCTTTCCGCCGGCTTCGCCTTTTCAGGCGGCGCAGCCCTTGCCGCCGACTGCGGAAACGTGACGATCGCCAGCATGAACTGGCAATCCGCCGAAGTCGCCGCCAATCTCGACAAGTTCATTCTTGAAAATGGCTATGGATGCTCCGCCGAAATCGTCACCGGCGACACCGTGCCGACATTGACCTCCATGGCCGAAAAAGGCCAGCCGGATATCGCGCCGGAAGCCTGGGTCAGCCTGCAGCCGGAAATCGTCAAGCAGGGGCTGGAAGGCGGCAAGGTCGTCGCGGCTGCGAAAATCCTCTCCGACGGCGCGGTCCAGGGCTGGTGGATCCCGAAATATGTCGCCGAAGCCAATCCTGACCTCAAGACCATTCCGGACCTTTTCAAGCATCCCGAACTCTTCCCCTCGCCAGAAGACAAGGCAAAGGGCGCTGTCTTCAACGGCCCGCAGGGCTGGGGCGGCACCGTCGTCACCGCGCAATTGTTCAAGGCCTTCGGTGGTGAGAAGGCCGGCTTCACCCTGGTCGATACCGGTTCCGCCGCAGGTCTCGACGGCTCCATCGCCAAGGCTTACGAGGCCAAGCAGCCATGGGTCGGTTATTACTGGGCGCCCACCTCGCTGCTCGGCAAATATGAGATGGTGAAGCTCGGCTTCGGCACGGACTATGATGCCGCTGAATGGAAGCGCTGCACCTCGATTGCCGATTGTCCGGACCCGAAGCCGAACGCCTGGCAGGTGGACGATGTGCAGACGCTGGTCAGCAAGACCTTCGCCGACCGTGCCGGCCCGGCCATGGATTATCTGAACAAGCGCGCCTGGACCAACGACACCGTCAACAAGCTGATCGCCTGGATGACCGACAACCAGGCGACCGGCGAAGATGGCGCAAAGCACTTCCTGAAGGAAAACGAGGCTCTGTGGACGGGCTGGGTGTCTTCTGACGTCGCGCAAAAGGTCAAGGCCGCCCTTTAAGGCGGATCCGACACATCTGCCCGGCACCCGGCGTTCGTCACAGGCGGCGCCGGGCGGCATCGATGCCTGAAAACCACGCGGTTTTCTGAGGGCGCGATGCACCGGCTCAACAGGATGGAGCGTTCAGCCCGGCATCCCCGAAGATGCGGCCGCGCTCTGGCGACTTTACTCCCGGAGCGCGGAGGATATCGGTCCCCGCCTCCGGTTCGTCATGGAGAACAGGATATGGAATGGCTTTTCAAATTTCCGACCATGAATGACGATGCTCTGCGCGCGCTGAAAAAAGTCATCGACGAAGGCTTCCGGGCATTTACCCGAACCTATGGCAGCGCAATAGAGGGGCTGTTCACGCCCCTTCAGAGCTTCCTCATCTGGGCGGAAAGGCTTTTGATCGGCGCGCCCTGGCCGGTCGTTATTCTTATTGTCGGCTTGCTCGCCTGGCTCGCCAGCCGCAGCGCCACCATTGTTGCCCTCTGTTGCGGCATTCTTTTCGCCATCGGCTGGTTCGGCATGTGGGAAGATACGATGAAAACGATTTCGATGATCTTCGTCTGCGCCGTGCTGTCGATCGTCATCGGCCTGCCGATCGGCATCGCCATGGCGCGCTCCAACCGCCTGCAGAATGTGGTCAATCCGGTTCTCGACGTGATGCAGACGATGCCGAGTTTCGTCTATCTCATTCCCGTCGTCATGCTGCTCGGCATCGGCCGCGTGCCCGGTGTCATCGCCGTCGTCATCTACGCCATTCCGCCGATGATCCGGCTCACCAATCTCGGCATCCGCATGGTCGACCGTGACGTGCTGGAGGCGGCGGATGCTTTCGGTTCTTCGAAGCGCCAGAAGCTTTTCAAGGTGCAGCTGCCGCTGGCGCTGCCCACCATCATGGCCGGCATCAACCAGACCATCATGATGGCGCTCGCCATGGTCGTCATCGCCTCCATGATCGGCGTGCAGGGCCTCGGCCAGCCGGTGCTGAAGGCCATCGCCAACCAGTATTTCACGCTCGGCGTATTCAACGGGCTTGCCATTGTCGGCATCGCCATCATCTTCGACCGCATCAGCCAGGCCTATGGCCTTCGCCTGCAAAAACACCGGGAAGTGGCGCATGGCTAGTCAATCGATCGAAATTCGCAGCCTCTACAAGATTTTCGGCTCCAAGGCGGCAGATTTTGTCGAACCCGTCAGGGCCGGCATGTCCAAGGCGGAACTCAACGCCAGACACGGCCATGTGCTTGGTCTGCGCGATATCAACATCACCATGCCGGGCGGACAGATCACCGTCATCATGGGCCTTTCCGGCTCCGGCAAATCGACGCTGATCCGCCACGTCAACCGGCTGATCGACCCGACGGCCGGCGAAATCCTCTATGGCGGAGCCGATGTCTGTCGCCTGAACGAAACGGAGCTTCTGGAATTCCGCCGCCACAAGACGGCGATGGTGTTCCAGAAATTCGGCCTCCTGCCACATCGCAACGTGCTGCAGAATGTCGTCTACGGTCTTGAAGTGCAGGGCATCGACAAGCGCGAGCGGGAAGAACGCGCCGAAGTCTGGATCAGGCGCGTGGGGCTGGAGGGATTTTCCAGCCATTATCCGAACCAGCTTTCCGGCGGCATGCAGCAACGCGTTGGCCTTGCCCGGGCGCTGACCAACAATGCAGAAATCCTGCTGATGGACGAAGCCTATTCGGCACTCGATCCGCTGATCCGTGTCGACATGCAGACGGTGCTGCTGGAATTGCAGAAGGAATTGAAAAAGACCGTGGTCTTCATCACCCACGATCTCGATGAGGCGCTGCGGCTGGGAGACAAGATCGCCATTCTACGCGACGGCGAAATCATCCAGCAGGGCACGGCAGCCGAAATCGTCATGTCGCCGGCAGACAGCTATATCGAGGCCTTCGTTGAAGAGGTCAATCGCGGCCGGGTCATCCGCCTCGGCGCCATCGTCCAGCCGGAATTTTCCGGCCAGTCGCGGCTTCAGCTCGATGCGGATATGACGGTTGAAGAAGGCCTGCGCGCACTCGTGCGGGAAAATGTCGGCAGTGCCACGGTCGTTGGAGAAAACGGCAAGTCGCTCGGCGCCGTCACCACCGATGCCATCATGCGCTGCCTCGTCAGGACCGCACATGGCGAAGAAGGCGGCATGTCTGAGCGCCTTTCAGGCTGAACCTTCAAGCCATCCGGCCATCCCCTTCGCCGCCGCCTTGCCGGTGGCGAAACAGGCGGTCAGCAGATAACCGCCGGTCGGCGCTTCCCAATCCAGCATTTCCCCGGCAACGAACAGGCCGGGGAGCTTTTTCAGCATGTAGTTTTCATCAAAGCCGCTCCATGCGATACCACCGGCCGATGAAATCGCTTCGGCAATCGGCCTCGGCCGCGAGAGCGGTATTTCCGCATGTTTTATTCTCGCGGCGACGAAATCGTCCGACATGGCCGCGATGTCGGGAAAGATTTCCCGCAAAAGCCCGACCTTCACGGCCGATAAGCCCGCCGCCTTGCGCATGCGGTTTGCAAAACTCTCCTTCCGCCCGAGCTTCGCCAAGTCCCGGCTGAGGCGTTCCACCGTACGTCCGGGGGCAAGATCAATGGCAAGCGAGGCCTTGCCCGCCTGTTCCAGCCGGTCGCGCAGGGCAGCGGAATGGGCATAGACCACGCTGCCCTCGATGCCGTGCTTGGTTATCACGAACTCGCCCTGAAACGCTCCGGCCGGTGAAATGGTGATGGTGGATTTCACTGCCTCACCGGCAAAACGCTGGCGGAAGACATCACTCCATTCGACGTCGAAACCACAATTGGCAGGACGGAAAGGGGAAATCTCCACGCCCTTTGCCGCAAGCGGGGGAACCCATGCGGCATCCGAGCCCAGACGCGGCCAGCTTGCGCCGCCAAGCGCCAGAAGAACGGCATCGGCCTCAATGGCGAGATCGCCCTCCGGTGTCGCAAAAACCAGCCGCTCGCCGGAAAAGCCCGTCCAGCGGTGCCGCGTCCTGATGGTCACACCCTGCGCCTCCAGCCGGGCGAGCCATGCCCGCAGCAGCGGTGAGGCCTTCATGACTTTGGGGAACACCCGGCCCGATGTGCCGACGAAGGTTTCCTGCCCCAGCCCATGCGCCCAGTCGCGCAGCATGTCAGGTGTGAAATCATCGAGAGCGGCGCGCAGCGCCGGTTCGGCATCGCCAAACCGGTGGCGGAAACTGTCGTAGTCTTCGGCATGGGTGATGTTGAGGCCGGATTTTCCCGCCATCAGCAATTTGCGCGCCACGGTCGGCATCGCCTCAAACACTGTCACGGCATGGCCTGCGGCCGAGAGCATTTCGGCCGCCATCAGCCCCGCCGGCCCACCGCCGACAATCGCGACCTGCCTCGCCTTTGCCAAAACCCTCTCCATCACCATCTTCGCCATTGAGAGCCTTATACCGATTTCCGTATGTGAATATATGCGATATTGAACGGCCATGTTCACGCTCGACCGCCCCGTTACCTTTTCACAGGATATCAAGAAAAGCCGCTTCATCGCCTTTGCCGCGCCGATAACCGGCGAGGAGGATGCAAAAAGCTTCCTCGTGGCGCATTCGGACCTTGATGCCAACCACAATTGCTGGGCGTGGCGCACCGGTCAGACCTATCGTTTCAGCGATGACGGAGAACCCTCGGGGACGGCCGGAAAGCCGATCCTTCAGGCCATTGACGGTCAGGCGCTGGATAATGTCGCCGTTCTCGTCATCCGCTGGTTCGGCGGCATCCTGCTCGGCAGCGGCGGCCTGATGCGCGCCTATGGCGGCACGGCGGCAGCCTGCCTTCGCCTTGGTGAGATCTCGCCGGTCATCGCCTATGTCAGCGCTACGCTGAGCTGCCCCTTTTCCGATCTTGCGCTCGTAAAATCCCGCCTTTCCGCCACGCAGAACCTGCGGCTGGAGAGGGAGGATTTCACCGGCACCGGTGCGGATATGCTGCTCTCGGTTCCGGCCGAGGAAGCCGAGCGGCTCACCCGGCTTTTAAGCGACCTGACCAGCGGGCGCGTCAATCTCCACATTCCCGACTAAGCACGCCTGTCCGAATGCGAGATTCGTGCTAAGGAAGCGCCATGTCATCTGAGCTTTCCAACCCCATCTATAATCCGCCGCTCGAACCCTGGCTCACCATTGTCCACCGGGATGACGATCTGCTGGTGCTGGACAAGCCGAGCGGGCTTCTCTCCGTGCCGGGGCGCGATCCGGCGCTCTTCGACAGCCTGATGACGCGGGTGCAGAAACAGTTTCCGAAAGCGCTGATGATCAACCGGCTCGACAAGGACACTTCAGGCATCGTGCTGATGTCGTTGAACCGCAGGGCCCATGCCGCCATCGCCGCCCAGTTCGAGAACCGTGAGACGCGTAAATCCTATGTGGCCATCGTCTGGGGTACGGTCGCGGATGAAGCGGGCGAGGTGGACCTACCGCTGGCGATCGATCCCGATAACAAGCCTCGCCATCGCGTGGACCACGAAAATGGCAAGCCGGCGCAAAGCCTTTGGCGGGTGCTGGAACGATTGCCGCTTCCGGCAACGCGGCTGGCACTCACGCCCCTCACCGGCCGCACCCACCAGTTGCGGGTGCATATGAAGGCGCTCGGCCATCCGATTCTCGGCGATGAATTTTATGCCGATGGCGAGGCGCTCGCGGCCGCGCCACGCCTGATGTTGCATGCACAGGAGGTCGGCTTCCGCCATCCCGATGGCCGCGACGTCACTTATACCGTGCCCTGCCCGTTCTGAGGTCGCAGATGAAGGAAGAAAACGAAAGCTTTGTGGTGGATTTTGTCGGCGGCGCGGTCGGGCACCGGTTCCGCTCCGGCGAGGGGCGCGGGCAGGCCCTGCCCAAAGCCGCCGGTTTTACCAAGGGCCGCACGCCAAAAATCGTCGATGCCACGGCGGGGCTGGGGCGAGATGCCTTCCTGCTTGCCTCGCTCGGGGCGGAGGTTACCCTCATTGAACGCTCACCGGGCATGCACGCCCATCTGGCGGACGGTATTCACCGCGCCCTTGAAGCGGGCGGCGCCTATGCCGAGGCAGCTGCGCGCATGACGCTGCTGCAGGGCGATTCACGCCAGCTGTTGCAAGAACTGTCACCCGAGGTGGTGATCGTCGATCCCATGCATCCGCCGCGCCACAACACGGCGCTGGTGAAAAAAGAGATGCGGGTGCTGAGAGAACTGGTGGGTTCCGATCCCGATCAGGTGGAACTGATGGAGGCGGCGCTTGAACATGCAACGAAGCGGGTGGTTCTGAAATGGCCGCTGCGCGCCGCTCCGATGCCGGGCATTCGCAAGCCCTCGCATCAGATAATGGGCAAGAATACCCGTTATGATGTCTTCATGATCTTCGGAAAATCTCTCGATCCCGAGGAATGATCAGCGGAAGCTCGGCTTGCGTTGCGCATTCATCAGAAGCTCGTGTCGCGAAGCGAACTCGCCGAACAGCTTTCTGAGTCTCGTCTCCTCCGCCTTGTCCAGCCGGTAACGGCGGCAGAATTCCGCGACGTTCAGGATCGGTTTGGTTCTGTTCCCGTTTATTGTCTTGTTGTCGATGATTTGCATGGCGTCCTCCGTCTGACAGAGGCCAAACGTGACGGCGGGCTTCTGGTTCCCTATCAATTCGCATGGATGAAAAAAGGGCGCGTGATAGTACACGACCTCATCAAGTTTTCTTGAAACTCTCGCAGGAAACGAAATCCTCCCCAAATGGTTCTCTGCCTGACGTAAACGAAGGAAGGGAGACCCATGTTCCACAACAACCGATTTCTGAGTTCGACGATCTTATGTGCGCTGCTTACCGTGCCACTTGCCGGCGCCGCCCATGCACAGACCGCCCCGGCTGCCGAGACGAAACGGGCCAATGCGCCTGATCAGAAGCCGGCTTTCGAGGGCCAGACACGCGCGCCGCAGGCTGACGTCCAGCCGAATGTTGAAAAAACCGTTGTCGCCGAGGGTCTGCCGCATCTCTGGTCGATGGAATTCCTGCCCGATGGCCGCATGATCGTCGCCGCCAAGGAAGGCGCCATGCATATCGTCGCTGATGGCAAGGCAGGCCCCGCGATAGAGGGTGTGCCTGAGGTGGCATCCGCTGGACAGGGTGGTCTCCTCGACATCGCGCTGGCTCCCGATTTCGAGACATCGCGTAAAATCTTCTTTTCCTTCTCCGAACCACGGGATGGCGGCAACGGCACCTCCGTCGCCTCAGCCAGGCTGACCGAAGATGGCGGTGCGGCAAAACTCGAAGATGTCTCGGTGATTTTCCGCCAGATGCCCACCTATGACGGCGACAAGCATTTCGGCTCCCGCCTCGTCTTCGGCCCTGACAACGAACTTTACGTCACCGTCGGCGAACGTTCGGATGCCACACCGCGCGTGCAGGCCCAGGATCTGTCGAGTGGTCTTGGCAAGGTCTTCCGCATTGATGCCGAAGGCAAGGCTTTTGAAGGCAACCCCTTCGCCGGCCAGCAGAATGCGCTGCCGGAAATCTGGAGCTACGGCCACCGCAACCTGCAGGCCGCAGCACTTGATGGAGAGGGCAGGCTCTGGACCGTGGAACATGGCCCGAGGGGCGGCGATGAGCTGAACATGCCGAAAGCGGGCCTCAATTACGGCTGGCCGGTCATCACCTACGGCATCGAATATAGCGGCCGGTCGGTTGGCGAAGGCGCCACCGCCAAGGAAGGCATGGAACAGCCGGTCTATTATTGGGACCCGGTCATCGGCCCCTCTGGCATGGCCTATTATGGCGGCGACCAGATTCCCGAATGGAAGGGCGCCTTCATTGTCGGTGGTCTGGTGAGCCAGGGTCTCGTCATCCTGCATATCGATGGCGACAGGGTCGCGACCGAAAGCCGGCTACCGCTCGAAGCGCGTATCCGCGACGTCAAGGTCGGGCCGGATGGCGCGGTCTATGCCGTAACCGAACAGCGGGGCGGCAACTCGCAGATTCTCCGGATTGCCAAAGCCAGCTGAAAACCGATCGGCTGCAAAAACTGATGATCAAAGCAACAGGCCGCCGGAACGAAGGCGGCCTGTTTTTCGTTTGCCGCAGCGTGAAACCTGCCGGAAAAAACCATGCCACAACCGCCCACCCGCCTTCTTTCCAAAATCGGACTTGCCTATGTCAATGATCAGGAACCGGGGATAGCCCGCGAAAGGCGCGGGCGCGGTTTCTGCTACCGGCTGCCGGGCGGCGAACTTCTCTCCGACGGCATCGAACTGAAGCGCATCAAGTCGCTCGGTGTGCCGCCCGCCTACCGGGACGTCTGGATATGCATCGATCCATCAGGACATTTACAGGCCACCGGCTTCGATGCGCGTGGGCGAAAACAATATCGGTATCATCCCGACTGGCATGCGCTGCGTGGTGAGACCAAATTCTTCCAGCTCAAGAGTTTCGGCAAGGCGTTGCCCGCCATTCGTCGCCGCGCGATAGCCGATATTGGCAAGCAGGACCATGGGGAAGAAATGACGCTGGCAGCGCTCACCCTCCTTCTTGACGCCGCCTATCTGCGCGTCGGCAACCGCTCCTATCTCGAAACCAACGGCACCTATGGCGCGACGACCCTGCTCAAACGGCACGTCTCCTTCGGTGAAACCATCGAATTGCGCTTCGCCGCCAAGGGCGGGCAAAAAGTGAAGCGGCAACTGCGCCACCCCCGCCTTCAGAAAATCCTCGAGGAAATCGCCGATCTGCCCGGCAAGGAGCTCTTCGTCTGGCAGGATAGCGAAAACCGGGTGCATTCGGTCGATTCCAGCGATCTCAACGCTTACCTTTCCCGCACCGGCGGAGCCGGTATTTCCGCCAAGACCTTCCGCACCTGGGGCGGCACGCTTGCGGCCTTCTGCGATGCGATGGAGCACGTGGCGGCAGGGGAAAAACCAAGCATAAAGGGCATGTGTCAGGCGGCAGCGACTGAGCTTTCCAATACCCCCGCCATCTGCCGCAAGAGTTACGTGCACCCTGCCGTCCTTGAGATTGCAACGGAGGAAAAGGCACAGAAAAAGCTTGGCCGCATTTTGAAAGTCGGGGCAAAGCCCGTCTCCGGCCTCAGGGCGGATGAAAGACGGCTGCTTGCCTTCCTGCCGTGAGGCTCAGCGGCTACCCGCCCATTCCGCCAGTTCCCGCTCGGCCCTTTCCAGCGCGCTATAATTCAAAAGCTTGCGCAGGAATGCCACCGTGACGGCGCGGGTTCGAAGATTATACCGGCCCTCCGCGTCGTCATCACCCGGCGCCTGATGCACGTTCAGCTTTTCATAGAGGCTTTGCAGCCGGTTCTGCACGCTGCGCAGCGACAGGTTGCGGCGGCGCGCAATCGCCTTGTCGGTGAGGCCGAGCGCGACATCGACAAGGATTTCATATTCGGAATCGGTAAAACCATGCGCCTTGCCGAGGCTCTTTTCCTGCAGGCCGCGCACTTCCCGGTCGATCACGCATTGCGCCTCGATGAAGATGCTGCGCAGCGCCAGCCGCAACCGGTCATCGGAGGCCGATTTCAACACGTAACCATAGGCGGCACCCTCGGGCACGATGCGGGAAACGCCGCGCACATAGGCCTCGTCGGAATAGTTGGACCAGAACAGGATGCGGGTATCCGGCCTCTCCTTCCAGATGGTGCGCGCCGCCTCGATGCCGTTGCGCTCGTTCATCTGCAAATCCATGACGATATGGGCGGCCCGGTTTTCCCGCGCCAGCTTTTCGCCGGTTCTGCCGTTGGAGGCTTCCAGTACCTTGTCGCATTCCGGCAGGGCGGCACGCACGGCCTCATTGAGATAGGCGCGGTGCAGCGCATCGTCTTCAACGATCAGCACATCCATGTCACACATCCTCCCGCCGGTCGAAAGCGCTTTCCGGCAGCGTTACGGTCATGCGGGTTCCGGCTCCCGCACCGTTGCCGCCAATATCGAACCGCGCCGAAATCAGCCGCGCCCGCGTCTTCATGTTGCCGATGCCGAGACCGCCGGAGGCCCCGCCTCCACCGCCGCCGCTGCCGTCATCACTGACAGTCACCCGCAAACCGCCATCGACGGAGGAAAGCGTCACGGCAATGGTTTCCGGCTGGGCATGGCGAATGGCATTGTTGACCGCCTCCTGCACGATGCGGAACAGCGAGATGGCCACCGTCTTGTCGAGCGTTTCCACCAGCCCGTCGGTCTTATCGGTTACCGACCATTCAATCATATATCCGCTGTCACGAACGGAGCGGTCGACATAGGTCTCGATCGCCTGCACGACGCCAAACAGTTGCAGGATGGAGGGTTTCGCCTCCTCGATGATCTCGCGCAGATCCTGCATGCAGTGCTGCAGGCTGCGCACCACCGGCTCCAGCATCTCGCCCGAAACATCGGCGGCATGGCTCATGCGTTCGATGCGCCGCGCCAGCCGTGTGAGATCCGCCAGCGTCTGGTCGTGCAGATCCATGCCGATGCGCTGTCGCTCGGCCTCCAGCGCCTCGGTCAATTGTAGGGCGCCCAGCCGCAGGCCCTCTTCGCGGGCATTGGCGCGCGCTTCCTCGATGGCGGAACGCTTGGCCTGCTCGGCGGCGCGGATGGCGTAGAAATAGGGCGCCAGCAAATCCGCAACCGCGCGGGCATTGGCGACATCCTCCATCGAATAAGCATCCGACTGGTGTGAGGAGCAGCTGAGCGCGCCGATGATATCGCCATGCACCTTCATCGGCACATGCAGGCGGCTATGCAGGCCAAGTTCGATGATCGGGCTTGAAAACGAGCCTTCGAAATGAAAGCGCGGATCGGCGCAGGCATCGCCGCTCAAAAGATATTCGACCGCACCTGACAGCAGGGACCGGATCGGGCTGCCGGTCAACAGCGCCGGCGGCTGCCGGCTCCAGGCGCTGACCAGGCCGCTCTCATAGGCAATATGGTATTTGTCATCCAGCTGCTTGATGCAGACATCCATATGGTCATGCGGGATGATATGGCTGATCTCGGTGGCGACAGCCTGGATGATGGCATTAAATTCCAGCTGCCCGGCAAGCAGCCGCGAAATGCCCATATAGTGATGAAAGAGCGCGCTTTTCGGCGTATCCAGCATGTGCGGACGCCCTCCCAAGCGCCTGCCTTCGACCATTGCGGCTGAGATGACCCGTCAGAACGCCGCATCATCCATTCTGCGCTCGGCAAGGCCGTTTCGTCCTGCGGGTTCCCGCATGCTTTCTGCGGAAACCCGCAGGAAGATTGCCGTGATCCGCCTGTACAAGCCAAATCTTCTTGGTCATTCTCGCTTGTACTGGGGAACGGAGCTCCAGTGCAACGGGATTTCGTCTGCTGCCGAGGAGATTTGCGGCGGGTGAGGGTTCCGGCCCCGAAAGGGCAAGCCACCAGGGAGGAAAATCAATGGCTTTCAGGAAGATGCTTCTGGCGTCGGCCGCTGTCGCGTGCGCAGCCTTGCCGATCACCGCTCATGCCGATACGTCGGCCAAAAAAATCGCGCTTTCGAATAATTACGCAGGCAATTCCTGGCGTCAGGCGATGCTGACCAGCTGGGACAAGATCACCAAACAGGCTGTCGCCGACAAGCAGGTCGCGGCCGCCGACGCCTTCACGACCGCCGAAAACCAGGCGACCGAACAGGCGGCGCAAATCCAGAACCTCATCTTGCAGGGTTATGACGCCATCGTCATCAACGCCGCTTCGCCAACCGCCCTCAACGGCGCGGTAAAGGAAGCCTGCGATGCCGGCATTACCGTCGTTTCCTTCGACGGCATCGTCACCGAACCCTGCGCATGGCGTATCGCGGTGGATTTCAAGGCGATGGGTGAAAGCCAGATCGACTATCTGGCCAAGGCCATGCCGAAGGGTGGCAATCTGCTCGAAATTCGCGGCCTTGCCGGCGTTTCGGTGGATGACGAAATCCATGCCGGCATCGCCGCCGGTGTCGCCAAGAACCCGCAGTTCAAGATCGTCGGTTCGGTGAATGGCGACTGGGCACAGGATGTCGCGCAGCGCGCCGTTGCCGGTATCCTGCCAAGCCTTCCCGAAGTTGCCGCCGTGGTGACGCAGGGCGGTGACGGCTACGGTGCCGCACAGGCTTTCGCCGCCGCCAAGCGCCCGACGCCGACCATCGTGATGGGCAACCGCGAAGACGAGCTGCAATGGTGGAAACAGCAGAAGGATGCCAGCGGTTACGAGACCATGTCCGTCTCCATCGCCCCCGGCGTTTCGACGCTGGCTTTCTGGGTGGCACAGCAAATCCTCGACGGCAAGGATGTGAAGAAGGATCTGACCGTTCCATTCCTGCGCATCGACCAGGCCAATCTTGAGGAAAACCTCAAGACCACCCAGAAGGGCGGCGTGGCGAATGTGGAATATTCTCAGGCGGACGCCCAGAAGGCCATCGCCGCCAAATAAGCGGGCCGGTTCACAACAGATAGCTGCGGCGCTCCGAAACGGGCGTCGCAGCAACTACCGATATTATCCGATTTTCACATCACTGGCGTAATTGCTCATGAATGACATCATCGAGGCGGAAGAGGTCGTCGCCGCGCGCGGCGTGAAGGTCGTGTTCGGCGCGGTGCGCGCGCTGGATGGAGCCGATCTCATCATCCGCGCCGGGGAATGCCTCGGGCTCGTCGGCCATAATGGCGCGGGAAAATCCACCATCGTCAACGTCATCAATGGCGGGCTGACGCCACATGAAGGTTCCGTTTCCTATCGCGGCGAGCAGGGCCGGCATGGCATCGCCGCCGCCCGCGCCAGCGGCGTTCGCTGCGTGTTTCAGGAACTGTCGCTCTGCCCGAACCTCACGATCAGCGAAAATGTCCGCATCATGCATGCCGCAATCGGCGGCCGGAACTGGCGCGGCCGGGCGCTTACGACGATCCGGCAGACATTGGACGCAATTTTCCCCGGCCATGGCATCGATTGCGAGCTGACGATTTCCGAATTGTCCATCGCCGAACGGCAGATGGTGGAAATCGCCATCAATTTCTGCCGGACCCCGGAGGCGCCAAGACTGGTGATCCTCGACGAGCCGACGTCTTCGCTCGATGCCGGCCTTGCCGAACAATTGATGGATTATGTCCGCCGCTTTGTGCGCGAGGGTGGCTCGGTTCTGCTGATCTCGCATATTCTCGGGGAAATTCTCTCCACCGCCACCCGTATCGTCGTCATGAAGGACGGCCGGGTGGTGGCCGACCGGAAGGCGGCGGAATTCACCACCCGCTCGCTGGTCGAAGCCATGGGCAGCGTCGTCAAGGAACAGGACAGGCTGCGGGGAGAAAGCCGCAAGGCAGGCGAAAAAGTGCTCTCCATGCCGGCGCGGCGTGGCGAAGGCCTCGCCTTCGAGGCCTTTCGCGGCGAGATCATCGGCCTTGCCGGCCTTGGCGGCCACGGCCAGACTGAAGCATTGCTCGATCTTTATCTCGCGCAGAACAGCAGCTGGCTACCGTCGCGAAAGACCGATATCGCCTTCGTGGCGGGCGACCGCAGTCTGAACGGCACCTTCCCCCTCTGGAGCATCCTGAAGAACCTTTCCATCGCCTCGCTCAGGGATATTTCATCGGCAGGCATGGTGGACAGGGACAAGGAAAAGGCGGTCGGCGCGCAGTGGAAACAGCGTATCGAAATCCGGACGCCCGATATGGGCAACAAGATCCTCTCGCTCTCCGGCGGCAACCAGCAGAAGGTGCTTTTCGCCCGCGCGCTCGCCACCACCGCCAGCACGGTTTTGATGGACGACCCGATGCGCGGCGTCGATATCGGCACCAAACAGGAGGTCTATGACATCTTGAGAACCGAAGCTTCCCACGGCCGCACCTTCATCTGGTATTCCACCGAAATGGATGAAATCCGCCTTTGCGACCGGGTCTATGTCTTCCGCGACGGCGCCATTCAGGCAGAACTCGTCGGCGATGACATTACCGAGCAGAATGTGCTGGCCGCCTCCTTTGCCGGCGAGGACCACGCATGAAACTCTCGGCAAACGCGCTCCGCCTCATCATTCCCGCCGCCTCGCTCGCCTTCCTGCTGGCTGCCGTCTTTTACATGCAGCCGCGCGCCATGAGCTATACCGGCATGAACCTGCTGTTCAATCTGGCGGTGCCGATCGCGCTTGCCACCATTGCGCAGATGCTGATCATGTCGGTCAACGATCTTGACCTGTCGATGGGCACCTTCGTCAGTTTCTGCGCCTGCGTCACCGCCACCTTCCTGCAGACGACGCCACTGCTGGGGATCGCGATTTTCGCTGGCGCGATTGCGGTTTATGCCGCACTCGGGGCCATCATCCATATCCGTGCCCTGCCCTCCATCGTCGTCACACTCGGCATGAGCTTCGTCTGGGGCGGTCTGGCCGTGCTCATTCTGCCCTCGCCTGGTGGCCAGGCCCCCGCCTTCATTCGGGCACTGATGACAGCCAAACCACCGCTGGTGCCGATCGCCATCGTCGCCAGCATCCTGATCGCGGTCGTCGCGCATTACATCGTCATGCGCTCCTCCTTCGGCGTTTTGATGCGCGGCGTCGGCGGCAATTTCCGCTCGGTCGAGCGCTCCGGCTGGTCGGTGGTCGGCATCCGCGCCGCCACCTTTGCGCTTGCCGGTTTCTTCGCGGTGCTTTCGGGCGTCGCCCTTGTCGGACTGACGACAGCGGCCGATGCCAATATCGCCCTGCGTTACACGCTGCTGTCGATTGCCGGCGTGATCCTCGGCGGCGGTGAATTTGTCGGCGGAAGGGTGTCGCCCATCGGCGCCGTCATCGGCGCGCTGACGCTGACGCTTGCTGGCTCTTTCCTGTCCTTCATGCGCATTTCGCCGGACTGGCAGATCGGCGCGCAGGGCGCGATCCTCATCATCGTGCTTGCCTTGCGCATCCTGCTCAACCGTCTTGAAAAGCGGGAGAAAAATCAATGAACGGGCTGTCGTCCCTCACGAAAAAACCGTGGATCTGGTCGTTCGCCGCAACGGCTGCGGTGTGGATCATCACCGTGCTCTTCACCGGCGGAGCAAGCTCCTTCGGCCTCTCACATGCGGCGCTGACCTTCGCGGCCTTTTCCGTCATCGTCGGCATCGGCCAGATGTTCGTCATCACGCTCGGGCCGGGCAATATCGACCTCTGCGTTCCCGCGACAATGACGCTGTCAGGCACGCTGGCGCTGAAATTCATGGATGTGTCCGATGGTCTTATTCTGCCGGGACTGCTGATCGCCATCCTGATCGGTATCGCCATCGGCATCGGCAATTATGCACTGATCAAGCTCCTGCGCATCCCGCCAATCATCGCTACGCTGTCGATGAGCTTCATCGTGCAATCCATTGCCATCTGGTCGAACCGCGGTCTGCGTATCAAGCCGCCTGAGACATTGGCGACATTCGCGATATCAAGCTCTTTCGGCATTCCGAACGTCGCACTTGTCGCGTTGCTGCTCTCGGTTGTCGCCTGGCTGCTGCTAGATCGCACTTTCTATGGGCGCTGGATTTCCGCGATCGGCCAGAGCACCTTTGCCGCCCGCATGACCGGCATTCCGGTGGATGGCACCCGTTTCGTCACCTATGTGCTCTGTGCGGTGCTGGCGGCGATTGCCGGTTATCTTCTCGCCAGTTTTTCCGGCGGTGCTGCGCTCAACATGGGCTCGGAATATCTGCTGATGTCCATCGCCGTCGTCGTCATCGGCGGCACGGCGGTGGCGGGTGGGGATTCCAACGTTCCCGGCATCTGGGGCGCCTCGCTCTTCATGTTCCTGGTGGTTTCGATGCTGAATACCTATGGTTTCGGCGCCGGCATCCGCCTCATCCTCACCGGCCTCATCATCATTTCAGTCATTCTTCTGGCAAGCGGCCCCAAGGCCACGCGCTGACCCCAAACAACAAGCCCACAAGCGGACCACGCTCATGACCACAGACAACACCTCCCCTTACGAAATCCACGACGACCGCTTCCGCCATCTGATCGTCGGCAATGCCGAGCTGGAAGAGCTTTATTCCGGCTGCCGCTGGGCCGAAGGCCCGGTGTGGTTCGCCGATCTGAACTGCCTGCTATTCAGCGACATTCCCAATCAGCGCATGCTGCGCTGGGTGCCGGATGGCGGGATCTCGGTGTTCCGCCACCCCTCCAACTTCACCAATGGCAACACACGTGACCGGCAGGGACGACTGGTTTCCTGCGAACATGGCGGCCGTCGCGTCACCCGCACCGAAGTCGACGGGTCGATCACGGTTCTCGCCGACAGCTTTGGCGGCAAGCGGCTCAATTCGCCCAACGATGTGGTGGTGAAATCGGACGGCAGCATCTGGTTCACCGACCCCACCTACGGCATTCTCTCCGACTATGAGGGCTACAAGGCCGAGCCGGAGCAGGAGACGCGCAATGTCTACCGGCTCGATCCCGCAACCGGAAAGATCGACATCGCCATCGATGACTTCGTGCAGCCGAACGGCCTTGCCTTCTCGCCGGATGAAACGAAGCTCTATATCGCCGACAGCTCCTACAGCCACGATGTCTCCCGCCCGCGTCATATCCGCGTCTTCGACGTGGTGGACGGCGTGAAGCTCACCAATGGCCGGGAATTCTGCAATCTCGACAATGGCCTGCCGGATGGATTCCGTCTGGATACGGCCGGTAATCTCTGGACCAGCGCCGGTGATGGCGTTCACTGCTTTGCGCCCGATGGCACGCTCATCGGCAAGATCAGGGTGCCACAGACGGTCGCAAACCTCACCTTTGGCGGCCCGAAAAAGAACCGGCTGTTCATCACCGCAACGAAATCACTCTATTCGGTGTATGTGGCCGCAACCGGAGCACAGACACCCTGAGACGCTGAAAGCGGGGAATTCAGACCGCGAAGGAACTGGCAAGACGGCTTTGCCGCGTTATAAATGCGGCATGAGTGACGATTCCAGCCCCTTCCTGACTGATGACATGGAGTTCGACGGCGAAGCGCAGGCCGCTGAACCCACCAGCCGAATGCTGTCCTGGGCGCGAAATTCCGCCCTCTACCGGCTGGAACAGCGGATGATGACGGAAAAGCAGCTGCGTGATGCCATCATGCGCAAGGCACGGGAAAAATTCGAGGAGATCAGCCCGGCGCAGGTAAAGGCGCTCGGCGAGTTTGCCGTGACCTTTGCCTATGGCATCAAGGCGCTTGATGATACGGCCTATGCGGAAATTGCCGTGCGAAGCGGCCAGCGCAGCGGCAAATCGAAGCGTGGGCTGGCGCAGAAACTTCAGATCAAGGGCATCGCCCGGGAAACGGCAACAGCCGCGTTGCAGGAAACCAACGATCTGGTTGCCGCCGTCATCTTCGCGCGCAAGCGCGCCTTCGGGCCGTTTCGCCGTGTCGAACTCGACGAGAAGCGAAAGGGCAAGGAGTTTTCCGCCTTCGCCCGCAATGGCTTCGGCTTCGAGATCGGCGCGAAAATTATGGCGATGACCTTCGAAGAGGCGGAAGAGATCATCGCGGAAGCACCGCTCTGACGATTATTGCGGCAGGGGATGCGTTTTCAGATAGGCGATCAGGTCCGTTATATCGGTTTCGCTCCACAGCCCGAAAAAGCGCATCGCATTTCCCGGGATCGCCTTCTTCGGGCTGGCAATGAATTTCTGCAATTCGTCTTCCGTCCAGACCCGGCCGGCCGCGCGGGCATCCTTCAGCGCCTGCGAATAATGGCCGTAATCGGCCACGGAAGCCATCGGCCTGCCGACCACACCCATCAGATGTGGCCCCATGCGGGTGCGCGGCGTATCGGCACTGTGACAGGTGGAACAGCGGCTGAAAACCTTTTCCCCATGCGCCGCATCGCCTTCGGCAAAGGCGCTCGCCGCAAGAAGGGAAAACACGGTCGCTGCCGTAATATATCTGGATACGGAAATCATGGCCCGGATAATACAACGCCCTCCCCGTCTGACAACGAAGAGGGCGTGTTTTGACATGCGACAGAATGCCCGGTCAAAGCACCGGGCGCTTTGCCAATCAGTTCATGGCCGTCAGCGTAACCGAGGTGCCGGTGGCGGCAAGGTTGAGACCAACCTGACCCGTCACGCTGACCGTCTGCAGCTGGATCGAGCCGGAGGTGCCGCCAACGAGGATGTTGGTGCCAACGCCGAGACCAACGGTGACTTCAGCCGTTGCGCCCTGATAAAGACCGCCGAGCGAACCACGGTGGTAACCGGCGGTCGGGGCGAAAACGGCCCAGACCAGACGGCCCTGCGTGGTGAAGCCGAGATCAACGCCCATCTTGCGGATGGCGCCGGTGTAATGGTCGGTGCGGCGTGCGCCCATGGTGGACTGGAAGGTGCAGTCCAGTTCCTTGGCGGAACCGAGAACATAACCGACACCACCGCCGATATCGCAGGTGAGATAACCGATCTTGACGCCGTTGCGGTCGTCCTGTTCCTGGGGAGCCGGTTCGTATCTCGCAAGGTCGGCAGCGAGTGCGGATGCAGCCCCGCCGAGGCCCATCGTCAATGCGGCAAAAGTTACGGCAACAGCCTTTTTCATCTTGTTTTCTCCTGTTTTATTCCTACCCGCAGCAGCCCTTCTTGCCCTCTCCGGATATTGAATTCCGCACTGTTAACGTTTGTTCCCTGAAATCGATCCAAAACAACTTAATTGGATGCAAGGAAAGCAAAGCGGTTAACAATGTCTAATGGCGGTAGGATGCCATTAAGACATTGTTAGGGCGGAAAATGCGTTGAAAATTCCTGTCAACAACAAGCGCTTTCAGGCGTTGTTTTGCTGCAACAAACTCAAAGCGGCAGCGCGACGGGCAAGCCGGTGGCCGCATGTGTCATGACATCCATGCGCACCCCATAAATCCGCTCCAGCGCCTCCGGCGTCATGATCTCCTGCGGGGTTCCCCTTTCAATCAGATTGCCGGAATGCAGGGCGACGATCTCGTCGCAGAAACGTGCCGCCATGTTGACATCGTGCAGCACCACGATGACGCCGAGACCCTTTTCGCGTGACAGTCTCTGCACCAGCGACAACACTTCGATCTGATGTGCGAGATCAAGCGCCGATATCGGTTCGTCCAGCAGCAGGCTTTCGGCATTCTGGGCCACCAGCATGGCAAGCCATACGCGCTGGCGCTCGCCACCGGAAAGCGTGTCCACAAGCCGGTCGCGGAAGGCAACGGTGTCGGTCAACTCGATGGCCTCATCCACCTTCTCCTGATCCGCCCTGGTGAACTGGCCGAGCGCGCCATGCCAGGGATAACGACCGAGCGCCACCAGCTCCTTGGCGAGCATGCCGGAGGCGGCCGGCGTATATTGCGGCAGATAGGCGAGTTTTCGCGCAAACTCCCGGTTGCCCCAGTCGCCCAGCGCCTTTCCCTCAAACGACACTTTACCCGCCGTTGGCTCCTGGATCCGCGCCAGAATCTTGAGCAGCGTCGATTTTCCCGAACCATTATGGCCGATCAGTCCGATTGTCTTGCCGGTCGCGAAACTTGCCGTCAGCGGCTGCAGCAATGTTCGGCCGGGCACCTCCATCGTCACGCCTTCCAGCGAAAAAAGCGGCGTATCGTCGTAGCCGGCGGCAAGCGCTGCCTCACCCATGGTTTTTATCTCCGTAAATGCCCAGACACATCATTGGCGCCTGCCTGAAAGCCAGATCAGGTAAGGCGCACCGGCCAGTGCCGCAAAAAGCCCAAGCGGCAGCTCATAGGGAAAGGTGACCGTTCGCGCTCCGAGATCGGAAAGCGCCATCAGCACCGCTCCGAAAAGGAAAGAAGCGAACAGATGGTCGCGCGGCGTGGTGAAGCCGGCGCGAAGTGCGATATGCGGCGCCATCAACCCGACGAAACTCAAGGGACCGACAAGCAACGAGGCCGCACCGGTGGCGATGCCGGCCACCGCGATGACGGCAATGCGTGCGAGACTGAGCGGCAGCCCGAGGGACAGCGGCACATCCCGGCCGAGCGGCAGGATTGTCAGCCAGCGCGTCACCGACAGCGCACCTGAAAGCAGAACGACGGAGAGCACGGCAAGAAAAATCGCCGACGCGGGCGTCGCCGTCGAACCCGAACCGCTGAGCCAGGCAAGAATCTGCCATGCACGCTGGTCACCAATGGCAAGCAGGGCCGAAAGCACCGCCGAGCAGAGCGAACTGACGGCAATACCGGCAAGCAGTATTTTTTCCGGCGCCAGATATCGGCGCACCGCAAAGAACAGCACGAGGGTCATGACCGCCGCCGAGCCGATGCCGGCACCCGCGAACAATTCAAAGAGGCCTGCCGCCGGAAAAATCGTGATGGCGGCGGCAAAACCGAGGCCGGCGCCGCCGCTGACGCCGATTACCTCCGGGCTTGCCATGGGATTGCCGGTCAGCCTTTGGAGAAGCGCACCCGCCATGGCCAGCAGACCGCCGGCGGCGATGGCCGCCACCAGCCGCGGCCAGCGAAACGGCAAGAGGCTTTGCAGGTCACCGGCACCCAGCACCGTCCAGCCATCCGGGCCTTTGCCGATGGCCAGCGCTGCAAAGATCAGCACAGCCATGATGACGAGCACCGGCAGCAGTGCGGCGAGCCGACGTCTTGCCGCAACATCACCGCCTTCGCTGCGGTGGACATCGGTCGGCCGGATTTTCGGCAATAGCCACAGAAGCAATGGTCCGCCGATCAGCGCCGTTACCGCGCCCGTGGGGAAAACTTCGGCCGTCGTGCTTGCCAGAAGCTGAACGAGACCATCGCAGAACCAGAGCAGCAGCCCGCCCAGCAGTGGCGAAACCATGAGCACGGCGGATGACCGCCGCACGCCGAGTGCCCGGGTGAGCGCCGGTGCGGCAAGGCCGATGAAACTGACGAGGCCGACCGCAGCGGCCACGAAGGCGGCAAGCGCGACCGCAACGGCCGCGACCGCCAGCCTGATCGAAAACAGCGATACGCCGAGCGATCGAGCGCCAGCATCGCCGAGACCAAGAACCGTCAATGGCCTTATCAGCAAACCGGTCAGCACAAGGCCGGCGAGAAGCTGGAAGGCAAGAGAAAAGGCATTCGACCAGTCCTGCTGGCTGAGCGAGCCGCCGTTCCAGACGACAAGCGACATCAGATATTCGCCCTGCGCCAGCGTCAGCGCCGCCGAAACGGAGGCGGCGGTAGTGCCAACGAGAAGCCCAGATACCACCATGGTCACCGGCTCGAAGGACCGCCGCCAGCCGAGAAGGAAGACAATGCCGGCGGCAGCGGCAGCGCCCGTGAGTGCCACCAATGCACGATTGCCATCCAGCACCGAGGGAAAGAACAGGGTGGCGATGACGATGGCCAGCTGCGCGCCGGCGGAAATGCCGAGCGTCGAAGGATCGGCAATCGGATTGCGCAACAATTGCTGGAGAAGCGCACCGGACAGGCCGAGCATCGCACCCGCCAGAATGGCGACAGCTGCACGCGGCATCAGGCTGAAGGCGAAAATCACCTGATCCATCGACAGCTTGGCGGCATCGAACGGCAGGCCGGGCCATGCGCTGAAAGGTAGCCGTTGCAGGCCGGCATGCAGCGAAAGCCCGCAGGCCAGAACGAAGAGAAGCACGAAGAAAAGCTGGAGAGGCCGCGCCGTCACAGGGCTTCTCCCTGCGCCGTCAAAGCCTCGGCCAGAAGCCGCGCAAAACGCATACCGGCGGTGATACCGCCATAGGGGCTGACATTGCCGAGCGTCACCACGCGGTTTTCCCGCGCGGCCGGAAGGGCTCGCCAGATGGCGCTGTTGCGCAGGCTCTCACGGGCTTCCACCGGAATATCGGAGACGATGACGATACGCGCCTCCGGCGACGCGGCGAGATTTTCCAGCGGCACCGGCGCTGCGAAAGTGAATTGCGAACGATCCACCCAGGCATTGGCAAGCCCCAGCCGACCAAGCACATCCCCGAACATGCTATCAGCACCAAAAGCACGAAAATGCCGGGCGTCACCAATATTGATCACATAGGTCGGCCGCGCGGAAAAACCGGCAAGGCGGGTGCGCATGGCTTGCAGCGCCGCCTCCGTTTCGCTCAGAACCCTGCGCGCCTCATCAGCCCGGCCGAGCTTTTCGCCAAGAGCCGACACTGCCGCAAGCGCTTTTCCGAAAGGCGGCTCGCCCTTCACGTAAAAAGGCAGCGAGAAGACCGGCGCAATCGCTTCCAGCCTGCCGGTGTAGCGCGTGTAGAAAGGTGAGATCAGAATGAGATCCGGCCGAGTCAATTGCAGTAGCTCGAAATTCGGTGCGCCGCGCAGACCAAGATCAACGACGTTCTCAGGGATTTCCGGCTCGACCGCACCGACCCTGAACTGAATGAGCTCGGTTGCAGCCACCGGCATGACGCCGAGCGCCACGGAGGTTTCGAGCATGGCCCAGTCGATTGCGGCGATGCGGGGCGTCACCGCCGCCCGCGCCTTGCCTGCAAGAGCCGAAGCGGCGAGCAGGCCTAAAAATTCCCGCCGCCCCCAAAGGGGGGACATCCATGGATCCTTGCGCGTCATGCCCCTGCTGCTTCACTTGATATGGCGTCACCAACGATAGGTCAGCTTGCCCATGACCGTTCTTCCGTCACCGTAATAGCATCCGAAAGTGGAGCAACTAGAAATATATTCTTTATCAGTCAAGTTTTGCACGAGGAGCGAAGCGCGATAGCCGTTCTTCTCGTAATGCACGCCGAGATCGAGCAAAGCGAGACCCTTCATTTCGAAGGTATTGGCGGCATCGCCATAACGCTTTCCGACATAACGGACGCCGCCACCGATACCGAAGCCTTCAAGCGCCGTATCCTCCGCGAAGGTGTAGTCGAGCCAGAGGCTCGCGGCATGCTGCGGCGCATTGTCCAGTTCCCTGCCGTTGTTGACGCGGCCCGCCACTTCGCTGTCCATGTAGGTATAGGCCGCACGCAGATCGAGCCCGTCGGCAATGCTTGCAACGCCTTCCAGTTCGAGGCCTTTGACATGCGCCTCGTCCATCTGCTGCGTCACGCCGCCCACCGTCGTCGTCACGTTCTTCTGCTTCAGATCATAGATCGCCGCGGAGAAGAAACCGTCGAAACCTTCGGGTTGATATTTGATGCCGGCTTCCCATTGCTCGCCTGTGGTCGGCTTCGGCGCATCGCCGACAGCCGGCTGCGGCACCGGTTCGAAGGACGTGGCGTAGCTGACATAGGGTGCGATGCCGCCATCGAAGAGATAGCTGACGCCGACGCGACCGGTAAGCTTGTGGTCGTCCTTGTCGAGTGCACGATAGGTCGTGCCATTGAAGGTCGTGCCGCCGGTGCTTGCCCAATCCTGCCGCAGGCCGGCGGTGATGCGCCAGTTCTCAATCGCCATCTCGTCCTGCGCATAAAGTCCGATCTGCGAGATATCCGTCTTCACATCGGCATAAAGCGTGCGTGAGGTCAGGCTGACCGGTCCGCCATAGACGGGATTGACAGGGTTGAGCGGCGTCGCGGCCCAGAATTCGGTTTTGACGTTATTGTCGAAATAACGATAATCCAGCCCGACAAGCAGGGTGTGATCCACCGGCCCGGTGGAAAAATCCGCCTGCAGGCTGTTGTCGATGTTGAACGTATTCAGCAACTCGTCCTGAAACGTCGCATTGCGGCGGATGAGATTGCCGATCATGCCGCCGCTGCTCGAAGACATGCCGAGCGCCCGGTAGGACCAGTCGAAATTGGAATAACGCGCATTTTGCCGGAAGGTGAAGGTCTCGTCGAAACGGTGCTCGAATTCATAACCGATATTGGTGAATTTACGGTTCGACGTATCAAAGGACGGATCGCCGACATAAAAACTGCGGTCCAGCATGTTGCCGGGCCGAGCATAAGTCAGCGCCGGCGGCAGGCCGGAAGGTGAACTTGGATTATCGTGCTGATAGGACGCAAGAACCGTCAGCTTCGTATCCTCATCCGGCTGCCATGTGAGAGCCGGGGCGATGAAATAGCGGTCGTTCTGCAGATTGTCGGTCTGGGCATGGGCATTGCGGGCAAGGCCGGTCAGGCGATAGGCAAAGCTGTCGCTATCCGCCACCGGGCCACCAATATCGAACATCGACTGATAATAATCGAAGCTGCCGATCTGCGCGCCCACTTCACCGAAACGCTCGAAGGTCGGCCGCTTGCTGACGAGATTGATGAGTCCACCGGGATTGCCCTGACCATAAAGCACCGAGGCCGGCCCGCGAATGACCTCCACCCGCTCCAGACCATAGACTTCGTAGGATGGCGCGCCGGCCGTGCGCATCAGCCGCAGACCATTGAGGAACTGCAGCTGGTTTCCGGCGAAGCCGCGAATACGCGGCGCATCAAAGCGCGGATCGGAACCTGAAGGCTGCGCGACGACGCCAGGCACATAATTCAGTGCTTCGCTGAGATTGCGGACAGTCTGCGCCTCCATCTGGTCCCGGGTGATGACGGAGACGGATTGTGGTGTCTCGATCAGGGAGCGGCCCGTCTTGGTGGCGCTGGCACTGCTTTTGGCCACATAACCTTTCACCGGTGCCTTGGGGTCCTGCTTTTTACCACCTTCCACGGTGATGGTCTGCAGCACCGTCGTTCCGGCTTCCTGCGCAAGGGCGGGAAGCGGGGACAAAAACGCCACATAGGCAATGGCGGCGCAACCGCCCGCCAGAATGGAAATGTGTTTGGTTTTTCCCTGCACGCCAAGACCCTTCATCACCCGCGCCGTCACAAGACGGATAGTTTTCTGGAGAAATTAAGTCATCTTATTACGCAAGGTGCAGATTGTGATCCAATAAGCGCAGCCGGTTTTTTTCAGAACTATTGATTATGAAAATAGGCGCCGATAATAGCTTGGAATTATTCAAATCTGGCAGGAGAGGCCACGACGATGGGCAGGAAACCGGCAAGCCGGGCGGACACATTCGAATTGCGTCACCTGCGCTATTTCACCACGCTGGTGGATGAGCGCAATTTCGAGCGCGCCGCCGCCCGCCTCGGCATTGCCCAGCCCGGTTTGAGCCAGCAGATCATGGCGCTTGAGGATATTGTCGGCATGCCGCTGCTCGACCGGACACGCCGGTCGGTAAAGCTCACCACTCCGGGCCAGCTTCTCTATGAGGATGCCCGGAAAATCCTTGCCAATGCCGAGGCGACCCTTGCCGCCCTCAAACGTGTCGATCGTGGCGAAACCGGCCGCATCTCCATCGGTTATGTCGCCTCCGCCGCCTATTCCGGCCTGCTGATAAAGTCCATCGCCAGTTTTCGCGCCTCCCATCCCGATGTTGAATTGCAGTTGATCGAGATGGAAATGCGGCTGCAGCTGGCCAAGATTGCCGATGGCAACCTGGATTTCGCCTTCATCCGCCCGCCAGCCCCTATCCCCGAAGGGGTCACGACCCATGTGGTTCTGCGAGAGCCGCTGATGGCGGCCCTGCCGGAAAATCATCCCCTGGCCTACACATTGCAGGTCGATCTCAGGAACCTTGCCGGCGAAACCTTCATCACGCCACGACAGCCGCCGGATGTCGGCTTTCATTACAATACGATAGAAGCCTGCAACGAAGCCGGGTTCCAGCCGGCGATAAGCCCGGAAGGCCGCGACTACACCACCATCGCCAGCATGGTGGCGATCGGCCTCGGCGTCGCGCTGGTGCCACGCTCGCTCGATTGCCTGAGGCTGCCCGGCTTGCGCTACGTGCCGCTTGCTGCAAGCTCCACAACCTCGGATCTCGCCATCGCCCACCGGAAAACGGAAGCCTCTCCCGCCGTCAGGGCCTTCATTCTCCACACCCGCAGCTGAGGCGGATGGCATTCATCTCCCACCCCACCCCGCTCTCGGACGTGGATACAAAATCCGCCATATCCGACGGAATAACGGTAATGGCGATGCGGCCGGTAAAGCCAACCGCATGAGATTGCAGAGGGAACGCCGGTGTTTCGGAAAGCCGGATGCGGAAATAAAGGCCAACCTCACATATATCGTTCCCGCTTTTCCCCGCAGCTCCCGCCCGTTGCATAATCACGGCAGATTTCGATTTACGGGAGACAGCAATGGCTGAGACTTACGAACACTACGCCGCCGGCCTGGAATCGCCGGCATCCCACGGTTTCGACATCGTTCCCGACGATACGACCCCGCTTCCTTCACCAACGCGCGCCCTTTATATCGGCCATGGCGGTCAACTCTGCCTCACCCTGCTTTCAGGAGCGACGGTCACCTTTCAGAACATTCCTGCAGGCTGCCTGCTGCCCGTCAGGGCTACGCGTGTATTTTCAACGCGCACCACTGTGACGGGTATAATCGGACTCGGTTAGGTGATATATTCGCGTCACCTGACCATCGGCCTGAAAACACGACCGCCTTCATGTGACAGTTTCATGACAAAGCTTTCAGGTTGATGTCAGCTAAATAACGCATCCGCCATCAATCGGCCCTAGCGGCAGCGTGAACAGGGGCATTTTGCCCCGTTTCGCGCCGCCGCCGGCACATGTGAAATCTGGTGGACTTGGCAGTGGCTCTTTTTACCGCGAAAGCGACAGGCATCGAATCGTATCGTCCGGAAATAGGCAGCGTGCCTCTCAGCCTGCTGACGGGCGCCTATCTGCTGTTTTTCATGAACCAGACATTCTGGTCGAAGGTCCATACCTATCTTTCCGCTTATCCGGTTGCCATCGTTGCACTTTATGTCGCCATGGCAGCGCTTTTCGGCGCCCTCATCACGATTTTTTCCGCCAAATATCTCATCAAGCCGTTTCTGATCTTCCTGGTATTCGCCGCCGCCGCCGCATCCTGGTTCATGGACCGCTACGGCATCGTCATCGACAGCGACATGATCCGCAACGCCATGGAAACGACGCAGGCGGAAGCCGGTAATCTGATTACCCCCGGCTTTCTCTGGCATATGGCGATTTACGGGCTGGTTCCATCCATCGTCATCATCGCCATCCGCATCCGGCATCGGCCGATTCTCGAGAAGCTGCTGTGGAACACCATCAGCATCCTGGTCTGTCTCACCATCGCGGGCATCATCAGCTTTGCGAATTCAAAGACATTCACCACCGCCGTCCGCCAGCACAAGGATATCGTCAAGAGCGTCAACCCGCTGTCGCCGATGATGTCCACCATTCACTATTTCACGCAGGCCGGTCAGGAAGCCGAGATACAGGTCAGCCCCCTCGGCAAGGATGCAAGGCTTCTTCCGGCGCTCGGCGGCGTGCGCAAGCCGCGCATCACCGTCATCGTGGCCGGCGAGACCGCGCGCGCCGCGAATTTTTCCCTGAACGGTTACGAGCGCGACACCAATCCGGAACTCGCCAAGCGCAACGTGATCTATTTCCCCAGCACCACCAGCTGCGGCACGGCGACGGCGATCTCCATTCCCTGCATGTTCTCGAAGTTCCCGCGCTCGGAATACAGCCACAGCAAGGCGCTCGCCAACGAGAACGTCATGGATGTCCTCGTCCACGCCGGCGTCGGCGCCACATGGCTGGACAACAACACCGGCAGCAAGAACGTCGCCGACCGCATTCCCTATTTCGACCTGCCCTCCACCAATGACAGCCGCTTCTGCACCGGTGGAGAATGCCGCGACGACATCTTCTTCGACAAGCTCGACTCCTGGCTCAACAACGTCAAGAAGGACAGCGTCATCGTATTGCACCAGATGGGCAGCCACGGGCCGACCTATTACCTGCGCTACACCGACGAGTTCCGCAAATTCACCCCGGATTGCCGCACCGCCGAACTTGGCAATTGCAGCGATGCCGAGATCGTCAACTCCTACGACAATACGCTGCTTTACACCGACCATTTCCTCTCGACCGTGATCGACAAGCTGAAAGCGCGCTCCGACACCCTGGCGACGGGCATGATCTACGCATCGGACCACGGCGAATCCCTTGGTGAAAACGGCGTCTACCTGCATGGAGCGCCCTATCTGCTCGCCCCGGATCAGCAGACCCATGTGCCGTTTCTTGTCTGGTTCGATGACGATTTCGCCAAATCCATGGGGCTGGACCGGGCATGCCTTGCAAAAACCGCAGCAGAGGGCGGGCGCTCCCACGACAACTATTTCCACAGCATTCTTGGCATGATGAACGTCTCCACTTCCGTCTACGATCCCTCGCTCGATGTGTTCGGTGGGTGCACCCAGCGCCAAAACAGCTGAACAGACAGTGCTTGACGCTTATCCCGTGAAAGCGATACGCAGGACGACGCGATAGAGGGAGCTGTCTTGCGGGTTCTGCTTGTTGAAGACGATCATGTCCTGGGAGAGGCGTTGCGAGACCATGTCGCGGCGGCCGGGCACGCTGTGGACTGGTTCAAGACGCTCGGCGACGCCATGGCGGCGACGCTGACCATGGCTTACGGCCTGATCCTGCTCGACATGCGCCTGCCGGATGGCGAAGGCATCACCCTTCTGCAAGCGCTGCGCAGGCGCGACGATGCGACGCCGGTGATCATTCTGACGGCACATGACCAGGTTTCCGACCGGATAGCCGGGCTGAATGCCGGTGCGGACGACTATCTGGTCAAGCCTTTCGACCTCGACGAGCTTTCCGCGCGCATGCTGGCGGTCTCGCGCCGTTACGAGGGCCGCTCGGCCCCCGTCATCCGCCTGCCCGGCATCGAGATCAATCAGGTGGCACGCAATATCACGGTCGATGGAACGGCGCAGACGCTGAGCGCCCGCGAATGGGCCGTATTGGAAAAACTGGTCGAACATCCCGGTGCCGTCGTCTCCAAAGCGCAGCTGCACGACACGCTCTACGAATTCGGCGCGGAAATAGAAAGCAACACGGTCGAGGTCTATATCAGCCGGCTGCGCAAGAAAATCGGCCATGACCGCGTCGAGACGGTGCGCGGCGTCGGCTACACGATCAAGTGAACCAGACGGCAAGTGAACCAGACAGCAAGTAAGCCGGACGGCGAGCAGGCAGATAACAAGTAGGCGCAGATGGCCAGACCGACCAGCATGACCCGCAAGCTCGTGACGGCGCTGACCAGCGTCGTCGCCATATCCTGGCTTCTCGCCTGCGGGCTGGGCGTCATGGTGATGCAGGACGAATTTGCCGAGATTTTCGATGCCGGCGTGCAGGAAACCGCCGAAAGGCTTTTGCCGCTTCTGGCCGACGATCTCAGGGAAAACAATACGGCGCCGGCCTCGCGCAAGCTCAACCCTTCAGCGGAAGGCGCGGAATATCTGACCTATCAGGTGCGCGACCGGGAAGGACAGGTCGTGCTGCATTCACATGACAGTTCGACGGAACCTTTCGAGGTGTCGCTCGACCCCGGCTTTTCCGAAACGGCGACACAGCGCATCTATACGGTCGTGACACCGGACGGCAATTATTTCCTGCAGGTCGCCGATGCCTTCGCCAACCGGCGCGAAGCCATCGAGGAGGCAGGCAGCGCGCTGCTTCTGCCCGTTCTCATCCTCATACCCGCCAGCATCTTTGCCGTCATCGTGGTGGTGCGCAGAACCCTGCAGCCGATACAGACCCTGCGCGACGAGATCGGGAAAAAGGATGGCGGCAATCTGGCGCCGCTCGAAACACAGCCTTTTCCGGGCGAACTCCATCCCATCGCCCGCTCGGTCAATCTGCTGCTCGGACGCCTGCGGTCGGCAATCGACGCGGAGCGGGAATTCACCGCCAACAGCGCTCACGAATTGCGCACGCCGATTGCCGGCGCCCTGGCGCAGGCGCAACGGCTCCACGCCGATATTCCGCCGGAACTGGCGCCAAGGGTGGAAAATATCGAAAAGTCCCTGCAGCATCTCGGCCATCTCGCTGAAAAACTGCTTCAGATGTCACGGGCCGAAGCGAGAATCGGCGTGACCGATACGGCAACCGATCTCATTTCCGTTCTCGAACTCGTCATCGATGACATGATGAGAACGGCGATCGGCACCTCCCGCATCCGCTTCACCAATCATTGCGAGGACGGCCTGCTCTGCAGGATGGGCGCGGATGCCTTCGGCATCATCATCCGCAATCTCCTCGAAAACGCCCTGATCCACAGCCCGGCGGAAAGCCCGGTGCAGATATTGGCCGAACAGGACGGGACGATCCGCATCGTCAATTCCGGACCGGCAATCGACAGGGCGCTGCTGCCCAAGCTGACGACACGTTTTACCAGGGGCCCGACCACCGCGGATGGCACCGGCCTTGGCCTTGCCATTGTCAAAAGCCTGGTGGAACAGACCGGCGGCGAACTGGTGCTTTCCTCTCCCGCACCCGGCCGGAAAGACGGCTTCGAGGCCCGCGTGGTTCTTCCTGTCCAAACCGCCTGAAGGCGTTGAAAACAAAAAAGCCCCGTCAGGAACGGGGCTTTTTCCGGATCGGATCGTGTCGCTCAATCCTCGTGGATATGGCTGTGATCGCGCGTGTCGCGCATCTTCACATAAACCACCAGTGACAGCGCGATCATGATCGTCACATACCAGAAGAACCAGTTTTCATGGCCGATCTGCTTGAATTTCAGGGCCACGAATTCCGCCGTTCCGCCAAAAATGGTGTTCGCCAGCGCATAGGGCAGAGCCACGCCGAGCGCGCGGATATGGGCGGGGAACATTTCCGCCTTCACCACCGCATTGATGGAAGTGTAACCGGTCACGATCAAAAGGCCGACCAGCACGAGGGCGAAAGCCATGATCGGATCGGTCGTCGTCGCCAGTGTACTGAAGATCACGTAGGTGAACAGCGTTCCGAGAATACCGAAGCCGACCATCAGCGGCTTGCGGCCGACCTTGTCCGACAGCGCGCCGGCGAGCGGCTGGCACAGCATGAAGACGAAAAGCGCCGCCGTGGTGATTTCGGTCGCGCTTTCCTTGCTGAAACCTGACGTGTTGACCAGGAATTTCTGCAGATAGGTGGTGTAGGCATAAAAGGCGAGCGTGCCGCCCGAGGTCAGCGCCATGACCATCAGCGCTTCCCGCGGATAGTGCTTGAACAGCGCCCATCCGCTGGATTTCGGCTTGTCGGCCTCACCGGCCTTGGCGTTTTCGAAAGACTGCGTCTCGGCAAGGCCACGACGGATATAAAACACCGCAATCGCCAGAATGCCGCCGATGAAGAAGGGAATGCGCCAGCCCCACTCGCCAAGCTGTGCCGGCGTCAGGGCGCGCTGCAGCACCAGAAGCACCGCCAGCGCCAGAAGCTGGCCGGAAATCAGCGTCACATACTGGAAGCTGGAAAAGAAACCGCGGCGGTTCCTGCCGGCCATTTCGCTGAGATAGGTGGCGCTGGCGCCATATTCGCCGCCGACGCTGATACCCTGCAGAAGGCGGGCAAAAACCAGAATGGCAGGTGCCGCGATGCCGATCGTCTCATGGCCGGGCGTGATGGCGATCAGCAGCGAGCCGAGACACATCAGCGTGACGGAGAGTGTAAGGCCCGCCTTGCGGCCCTTGCGGTCGGCATAGGTGCCCATGAACCAGGCCCCGATGGGCCGCATCAGAAATCCGACGGCGAAAACGGCGGCCGCGCTCAACAGTTCGGCGGTCTGGTTTCCCGAAGGAAAGAACACCGGCGCGAAATAAAGGGTGAAGGCCGAATAGACATACCAGTCGTACCATTCGACGAGATTGCCCGCCGATCCGCCGATAATGGATTTCAAACGGGTTTTCTGGTCCGGCGCGGTGGCGGGACCATTTGCCATAATATTCACGGTAAACTCCAATTCATCTTCGTCTGGAGATGGAAGGGCGAACGGAAGGTGTGATAATTTGTCGCTCTCGGCGAGGGTATATACCCGCCATGTTGCAATGCGCAAGCTTATGCCGCACCGCAACAAGGCAGCAAGAACGGCGATAGAGGCCCGCTTCGTCGTGATTCCCGGCCCTCCACACCGGTTCGCGCAACAGGATCGGGGCGATGATAGCGGGAAAAGCAGAACCGGACCATTGCAATCCGCCTTGTAAGCCAGGCTTGCCCAAACTAAAAAATATCAATGATTTATGAGATATCGGACATCCAGCTGGAAAAGCTTCTCATCGCCGCCGCCCGTGCGGGCGAAGCGCTGGCGCGGCTGGACGAACGCATCAGCCGTTCGCCGATGAGACATGGTTTCATCGAAAGGCAGGATTTTACCGACGCCATTTCCTCCATGTGGGTCGATGGCGAACTGGTCCATATGGAAGATCTCGTCCTGCATGATGCCCATATGGACGTGCGCGCACCGACTCACGAGATGACCGCGGCGCACCGGATACTCCGTTCGAGGCGGCTGATCTTCTCCAGTGGCGCCGGCTGGGCCTTCACGGCGCCGGGACTTTCCAGATTGCGGGGCAGAGCGGCGCTTGCAGTCGAAGAGGCAACGCCTCCCCGGGAAATCGTGGATAGCTCCCGCAGCGATGAGACCGAATCAGACGAGAAAGCCTCGCTGAACGGCGCCTTTTCCGAGCTGGACGCGCTGCTGGCGCGGAGTTCCGCGACACTGGACGCGATTACCGCCGGTCACATGCCAGCACCCCTGCTGCGGCAGGAAAGCAATCCGCTCGTCAACGAGCCCGATTGGGATGAGGAAGAACGGCTGGAAGAATGGCTGAAGGTGCAGGCGCGGACGGAGGAACTGCCGGCGATCCTGCGAACCGCCATTCTGCTCGATGCCTGGAACATGATCGAAGTGCTGCAGCGCAGCCCCTGGCTCGGCCGGCTTCTGGCCGCCGCCTTTCTGCGCGACGGCGCCGTCACACCCGATCACCTGCCAGCCCTCAGCACCGGTCTTCGCGCCGTTCCGCGCGAGCGCCGGCACGCCAGAAACCAGACGCAGCGGCTCCTCGCCCTTCTGGAAAGCTTTTACGAGGCGGCGCAGGCCAGCCTGAAGGAACATGACAGGCTGTTCCATGCGAGAGAGCGCATGATGCGCAAGCTGACCGGCCGTCGTTCCTCCTCGCGTCTGCCGGAACTGGTGGAGCTGGTGGTTTCCCGGCCGGTGGTCTCGGCGGCGATGATCGTCAAGGAACTCGGCACCACGCCGCAGGGCGCGATCGGGCTCGCAAATCAGCTGGAATTACGCGAGGTTACAGGCCGTGGCCGCTTTCGCGCCTGGGGGATGCTCTAGCAGCCGCACTTCCGCCAGATCGGGGAAAACGGCAGGTATCGGCGTCTCTTTCATCATGGAAAAATCCCGCAAAAATGCGGCGATCACGAATCTTAACAAAATTTAACTATTGCGTAGGTGGGCGAAGCGTCTATGTTCCTCGCTGCGTTGCAACATGATTTCTTCTCCGGCAACGCGGTCGCATTCGGCCCGGCAGCGTTTCTATGCCGCCCGCATTTAAGTGTCCATTATGAGGGAGATGCAATAATGACAATTTCAGTCACACAACCTGATTCCGATCACGAAACCGATGCTCCTTTTGCCAAAAAGGTTCTGACCGCACGCACGCTTGCCGGCTATACGGTCGAACAGCTTGCCGTCACCTGCGGCCTGACCACCAGCGAAATCCGTGCGCTGGAAGATGGAACCGACAGCGATCCGCTGCGTATCCGGCGCGTTGCCGCCGCTCTGCAGATTCCTGTCGAAACCGTTATCTGATCGTCCGCAACGATCACGAGAAACTCAGCGCCGCCGGGGACGATGTTCTCAAGAACATCCGGGCGGCGCGCGTGGCCTGAGGCCGCCAATGTCTTTCGGAACATTTTCCGCCGCGCTCTCTTAACATTTTCGTTATCCGGCACCACATGGGGTTCACGAGCGGCCATGTTCGGCATGACTGCGCCCGTGCGAGAGCAGCAACAACCTCCGGAATCCTGCCATGACACTAAGTCTCGACACCGAAGAACGGGTTTCTTCCGCATTGGATGAATTGTGGCCGGCGGAGAAGACCGAAATTCTTGACTGGCTCGTCACCGGCACCAAGGACGAACGCTTTATCGACGAGATATTCGTGGAGCTTTGCAGCAGGTTGCGGGCGAGCGGGATTTCCGTTGCAAGGGGCGTCCTTGCTTTCCGCATTCGCCATCCGCAATGGCTCGGCGCGCGGATATTGTGGAAAGCGGGCATGCCGTCCGCCGAAATAGCCACCTATGGTTATGGCTCTGAAAGTACGCCCGAATATCTCAACAGCCCCATCAACGACATTCATCAGGGCGCTTCCGAAGTCCGCCACCGGCTGAATGGCGATGAAACCGATGAGCCCGGCTATGCGATCTATGAAGAGCTGCGGGCCGAAGGGCTGACGGATTATTGTGCCTGGCCCATCGAACACACCTTCGGCAAGCGCCACGTCGCGACATTTTCCAGTGACAGGCCCGGCGGATTTTCCGACGGCGAGGTTGCCGCCTTGAAAAACCTGCTGCCGGCGCTGGCGCTGGTGAGCGAAATACGCCTGAAAAACCGGATGACGCGCACCCTCTTGGAGACCTATGTGGGACCACATGCGGGTGAAAAGATCCTGAACGGCGCCACGACACGCGGCAGCGGCATGACGGTGGGGGCAGCGATCCTCATCTGCGACCTGCGCAATTTCACCCATATCTCCGACCTCTGGCCACGTGACGATGTGATCGAGCTTCTGAACGGCTATTTCGACGCCATGTGTGACCCTATCGAGGAATTCGGCGGCGAAATACTGAAATTCATGGGCGACGGGTTGCTGGCGATTTTCCCGCTCAGCGATCCGAAGGCCTGCGAAAATCTGCTGAAGGCCATTGCCAGCGCCCAGACAGGCCTCGTTGCGCTTAACGAGATCAACCGGCAAAAGGGCCATGATCCGCTGGGTTATGGCATCGGCGTGCATGTCGGGGATGTCATGTATGGCAATATCGGCTCCAAAACCCGCCTCGATTTCACCGTCATCGGCCCGGCCGTCAATATTGCCTCGCGGCTTGAGACGCTGACGAAGGAAACAGGACGCACCGTGCTTTTCTCCGAGGAATTCGTCCGCATGGCCGGAAACCGGGAAGAGCTGGAAAATCTCGGTCCCTGGCTGCTGCGCGGCCTCGAAACCCCGGTCGAGGTTTATGCCCTTCCCCAGAATGCGGTACAGACGCCCCTGGCTCGGTAGCCTGCCGCCGCCCCCCGCACCTTCGAGCGCATTTCAGGACGAAATCCGACACCGCCGGACAGATTTTCGACGGGATGATTTCGGCCGCCCAGCCCATCGTCAAAACGCTTGACACGTCTCCGATGTCGATCTAGCAAAATGGAACATATATTCCATATCGAAATATTGTTTGCATTCATATTCTGTCTCTCCGGGAGTGAGACGGATATGAGGAACCGGAGGAAAGATGGTTACGAAATTGGCACTGCTCGGCGCTGGACGGATCGGCAAGGTCCACGCCAAGGCGATCACCACCGACAGCCGTGCGCAGCTGGTGGCCGTTGTCGACGCCATGGCCGGTGCTGCGGAAGCAATCGCCCGCGAGGCGCAGTGCAAGGTGAGCACGATCGACGAGGTTCTGGCCGACAAGACGATCGACGCCGTCATCATCTGCACGCCGACCAATACCCACGCCGACCTGATCGAGCGTTTCGCCCGGGCCGGCAAGGCCATCTTCTGCGAAAAGCCCGTTGACCTCGATGTCAGCCGCGCCGAAGCCTGCGCCAAGGTGGTGGAAGAAACAGGCGCAAAGGTGATGCTCGGTTTCAACCGGCGCTTCGATCCGCATTTTCAGGCCGTGCACAAGGCAATCGAGGATGGCCGCATCGGCAAGGTGGAAATGGTCACCATCACCAGCCGCGACCCCGGCCCGCCGCCGGCCGAATATATCAAGGTTTCCGGCGGCATCTTCCGCGACATGACCATTCATGATTTCGACATGGCCCGCTTCCTGCTCGGCGAGGAAGTGGACAGCGTGTTCGCCACCGGTTCCGTTCTCGTTAATCCGGAAATCGGCGCGCTCGGCGATTTCGATAGCGCCAGCATTATCCTGACGACAAAGAGCGGCAGGCAGGCGATCATTTCGAATTCGCGCCGCGCGACCTATGGTTACGACCAGCGCATCGAAGTGCACGGTTCGCTGGGCTCGGCCGCGGCCGAAAACCAGCGTCCCGTTTCCATCGAGATCGCCAATGCGGAAGGTTACACCCGCCCGCCGCTGCATGATTTCTTCATGACGCGTTATACGGCAGCCTATGTCGCGGAAATCACCGCTTTCATCGACAGCATTGAAAACAATGTCGCCCCGTCGCCGTCCATCAAGGACGGGCTGGTCGCACTGAAGCTGGCCGACGCCGCGCTGAAATCCGCGACCTCTAAGACAGCCGTAACGATCGGCTGAGGACCGTGGAAATCACTCTGTGAACCGGGTGCCGCCCCGCTGGCGGGCAGATGTTTCATGGATGTTCCACCGGCCACGACATCGCCCTCGGGCTTGACCCGGGGGTTCAGGATTTCAGCCTATCGTCAATCCCCCGGCCAAGCCTCGGGGATTGATGGAGGAGATGCTGCCGCGAAAAACGCCAGCGGCGATCTGCCCGCCAAAAAGGCGGTTTACGCCTTGCATGGCAGCTATTCGGAAAATAAGGTTGTCTGACAAGGTGCGGCCATAACATATGGCTGCCACCCACCTCATTCATGCCGAATTCTCTTTTGCCGGCAATTGCCGGACAGCGGTTTTTCCATGCCATCACCCAAGACCGGTTTTCTTTATGCGCTCGTCGCCTTCACGATCTTTGCGGCACAGGATGGCATATCGAAACATCTGGGCAGCGCCTATCCGCCGGTTTTTATCGCCATGCTGCGATACTGGGCCTTTGCCGTCTTTGTTCTTTTGATGGCCGCAAGGTCGGCGGGCGGCATTCGGGGCGCCGTCATGGCCAACCGCCCCTGGCTGCAGATCGGCCGCGGCGTCCTTCTCGCCGTACAGATCGTTATTTCGATCTTCTCCTTCGCCGTCGTCGGACTGGCGCATAGTCATTCCATCCTCGCCTCCGCACCGCTGATCGTTGCGGCACTGTCCATGCCTTTGCTGGGAGAACATGTGGGCTGGCGGCGCTGGTGCGCCATTTTTGTCGGCTTCATCGGCGTTCTCGTCATCCTCAAGCCGGAGGGCGACGGTTTTGACAACCGGCTGGTGATCACCTTCGTGGCCACCTTCATGCTTGCGCTCTACAGCGTCCTGACCCGCCTCGGCAGCAAGAGCGATTCGGCGATGACAAGCTTCTTTTACACCGGCGTGGCCGGTGCGGCGGCCCTGACGCTGGTTGGTCCGTTTTATTGGGTCAGCATCGCGCCGTGGGATTGGGGCTGGATGCTGGCGCTCTGCATCACGGGCATGAGCGGCCATTATTGCCTGATAAAGGCGTTCGAACTGGCGGATGCAGCCTCCGTGCAGCCCTTTTCCTATTACCAGCTCGTGCTCGTCTCCATCATCGGCGTCACGATCTATGGCGAGGTCGTGACACCCAATATGGTCATCGGCGCAGCCATCGTCATCGCCGCCGGCCTTTTCACCATCTGGCGGGAACACGTAGTCGCACGGAGACAGCGCCGGGAAATGCGATAGACCAGCCGGCAGGGCGGCTCTAGACGAGCGCCGCCTCACAACGCAGCAGCATGCCGAAGAGGTCGCGCGGCTCATCCGGATCGGCCAACAAATCCAGTTCCGCGTAAAGACCGGTGCCTGGCAGCTTCGAGCGCACATAACGCAGCGCGGAGAAATCTTCCGTCGCGAAACCGACACTGTCGAACAGCGTGATCTGCCTGTCGCCTGTCCGCCCCTGTTTTTCGCCGGTTATGACCTGCCAGAGCTCGGTCACCGGATAATCCTCCGGCAATTGCTGAATTTCGCCTTCGATGCGCGTCTGCGGCGGATATTCGACGAAAATATCGGAGCGAAGCAGAATATCCCGGTGCAGTTCCGTCTTGCCGGGACAGTCTCCGCCAACGGCGTTGATATGAATGCCGGGGCCGACCATGTTGTCGGTCAGGATCGTCGCATATTGCTTGTCCGCCGTAACTGTCGTGATGATATCCGCCCCTTCGACCGCCGCCTCTGCGCTGCCGCAGATCTCGATGGCAAAACCCTGCCCAGCAAGATTGCGGGCGCATTTTTCACTTGCGGACCGATCAATATCAAAAAGCCGCAGCGTGTCGATGCCGAGAATGGCCTTGAAGGCGCGCGCCTGGAATTCGCTCTGGGCGCCATTGCCGATGATGGCCATGGAGCGGGAGTTGGGGCGGGCAAGGTGCCTGGCGGCAACGGCCGAGGTGGCGGCGGTGCGCAGCGCCGTCAGGATCGTCATTTCGGTCAGGAGCAGCGGATAGCCATTGCCGACATCGGAAAGCACGCCGAAGGCCGTCACCGTCTGGCGGCCCTCCCTCATATTCTTGGGATGACCGTTGACATATTTGAAGCCATACAGCGTGCCGTCGCTGGTCGGCATCAGCTCGATGACGCCCTCCTTCGAATGCGAGGCGACGCGTGGTGTCTTGTCAAAGCTTTCCCAGCGGCGGAAATCCTCTTCCACCACACCGGCAAGCTCTCGCAGAAACGTGTCGATCCCCACCCGCAGCACGAGCTTCATCATATGGTCGACGCTGACGAAGGGAACGATATTGAGGTTCGGTATCACGGTCATCGCAGCCTCCTTTCTCAGCCAGCCCGCGTCGGGCGGTCCATGACCCGCTTGCCCATCAGGCTGGCGGCCAGATCCACCATCAGGGTCGCCGTCCTGCCGCGCTCATCGAGAAACGGATTGAGTTCCACCAGATCGAGACTGCAGACCAGCCCGCTATCATGCAGCATTTCCATGACCAGATGTGCCTCCCGGAATGTTGCCCCGCCGGGAACGGTGGTGCCGACGGCAGGCGCAATCGACGGTTCAAGAAAATCGACATCCAGACTGACATGCAGCAGGCCGTTCGCCGCCTGAACCCGCGCCAGAAATTCACGCAGCAGCACCGCAACGCCATGTTCGTCTATCGAACGCATGTCGTGAACGGTGATGCCGCTCTTTTCCAGCGCAGCCCTCTCGGCAGGATCCACGCTGCGGATACCGATCATGCCGATATTGTCTTCGGGTACCGCGTGGGAGAGCGGCGGGAAATAACCGGCAAACCCGTCACGCCCGCTGAAATAGGCGACGGGTGTACCGTGCAGATTGCCGCTGCGCGTCGTCTCCAGCGTGTGATAATCGGTATGGGCATCGAGCCAGAGTACAAAAAACGGCCGGCCCGTCTCGGCAACCCGGCGCGCCATGCCGGCCACGGTTCCCGCCGAAATCGCATGGTCGCCACCGAGAAAGATCGGCACGGCATCGGCGCTTTCACGATAGGCGGCCTCCGTCAACGCCTCGGTCCAGGCCACGGTTTCGGCCAGATGGTGAACGGCCGGGTTGGGATGGCAAAATTCCTTAAGCGGCGCCGGCGTCACATTGCCCGTATCGACCACCCGGTGTCCCAGATCCTCCAGCGCCCGCGTGAGGCCGGCGATGCGATAGGCGCTCGGTCCCATTTCACATCCCAATTGCCCTGCCCCGATCTGCAGCGGCGCACCGATAAGCCTGATATCCATTCCCGCCATTCCCGTCCTCGCTTTCCCAACCGACTGTCTCACTAAACCATAGACCTATGGCGGAATGAACATCAAATATTGGCAAGATTATCGAAATGAGTTATCGATCTGGCAAAATCTATTTATCAAAATGGACATCCATGGATAATCTCGACGAACGGCTCGTCACCCTTTTGCGTCACAACGGCAGGCGCAGCATTTCCGATCTGGCGGTGGAGACGGAAACCTCGCGCGCGACGGTTCGCTCCCGCATCGAAAGAATGGAAAATGACGGCACCATCATCGGTTACACCGTCATCCTGCGCGCCGATGCCGTGGAAGCGGCAATTCGCGGCATCATGATGATCGAGATTGAAGGCCATGTGACGGATCGCGTCATCCGCACCCTTGGCGGTTTCCCGGAAATATCCGAAATCCACACCACCAACGGCCGCTGGGACCTGATCGTGGAACTCAATGCCGCAACGCTCAGCGATTTCGACGCCGTGCTACGCCGCATCCGCCTCGTGCCCGGCATCACCGGCAGCGAGACCAGCCTGCTGCTTTCCACCCCGCGCTCCACCCGCGCGAGGCTTTGACCCTGAAGTGAAACGCAAAAGCGGGATAAAACGCATTTTTCGATTTTTTCGACTTGCGCCCCGGAATAAATCATCTATATGACGACCCACCAAAGCGAATGCGCCACGCGCTTCCAAGCTTTTGGGGAATAGTTCAATGGTAGAACAGCGGACTCTGACTCCGTCGATCTTGGTTCGAATCCAGGTTCCCCAGCCAAATTTTCCAAAGTAAAATCAATTACCTGACTACAGCATTTGGTGGCCCTGCGTCGCGCCGCAGCTTGCGTATTCACGCCCGATAAACAACCGCGCCGCCCGTCATTCCCGCACCGGCGGCGGTCAAGAGCAGTGTCTCGCCTCCTGCAAGCGGCCGTTCGGCATTGGTGACCGACAGTGACAGCGGAATGGTGGCGGCGGAAGAATTACCGAAGCTTTCCACTGTGCGGACGGTTTTTTGCCGGTCGATGGCGAGATTGCCGCAGACGGCGTCGAACATGCGGGCATTGGCCTGATGGGGCACAAAACGGCCGATATTGGCGGCGGGCACCCCCGCCTGTTGCAACACCTGCTGCGAAGTCCGGGTCATCAGCGCCACGGCGCGGGAGAAAACCTCGCGGCCGTCGCGCATTGCCATCAACGTATCCTCGGCGGGGCTATCGGCGGAAAAAGGCTGGCTGCTGCCACCTGCCGCTATCCGGATCAGATCGTAACCGCTGCCATCGGAACGAAGATCGGCCGAAAGAAGGCCGCGCTGCCCTTCCCGGCACGGTGTCAGCACAACCGCGCCGGCGGCGTCGGCGAACAGGACCGCGCTCGCCCTTTCCAGGGGATTGATACGGCGGCTCAAAATATTGGCGGCGACGATGAGCACGGCGCGGCCGTGGGTGCGCACAAAACCATCGGCAAGGGTGAGTGCATAAAGAAAGCCTGAACAGGCACCGGCGAGATCGATCCCGCCCGACCGCGACAGGCCCAGCCGGTGGGCAAGCAGCGGTGCGGAAGGTGGCAGAAGATGGTCCGGCGTGGAGGTTGCCAGCAATGTCAATGCGATATCATCGGGATCGATTTTTGCATCTTCCAGCGCCATGCGGCCGGCTTCGGCGGCAAGGCCGCTCAGCGTGTCGCCCTCCTCCGCCCAATAACGCCTGAGGATGCCGGTTCGCCGCTCGATCCAGCCGGACTCCAGCCCAAGGCGCGCCTCGATCTCGTCATTGCCGACGCAACGCGCCGGAACGGCATGTCCAAAACCGGCCATGCGCGAAGAAAGTATCTGCATTGTCTGGTCTTTCAAGAATGTTGCAGGAGAATGCGGATATCCGGCGTCACACGGCCCCGATCACGATCGAGGTGACTTCATCGATGGCGTCGAAGGCGCGGTCCAGATCGTCCGATGTCGAACAATAGGGGGGCATCAGATAAACCACGTTGCCGAGGGGGCGGATGACAAACCCGCGCTCGCGGAACAGGCGCCGCATACGCGGCCCCGCTTCGGCAAGATAACCGCCGGAAGGCACCACGATATCGAGTGCGGCTATGGTGCCCACCTGCCGGAGACTGGTGAAACGTCCGTCATCCGCAAAGCGCCGCAGATTGTCGCTCAGCATCCGTTCCAGTTGCCCGATACGCTCCGCCACCGGCTCATCCCGCCAGACCTGAAGATTGGCAACGGCGGCGGCGCAGGCGATCGGATTGGCGGTGTAGGAACTCGAATGGAAAAACGTCTTGCGGCGGTCGGTCGAATAATGCGCCTCGAAGATATCACCGCTGCACAGCGTGGCCGCCAGCGGCAGGGAACCGCCGGTCAGACCCTTGGAAGTGCACAGAATATCCGGCGAAACCTTTGCCCGCTCACAGGCAAAACGCGTTCCCGTCCGGCCCCAGCCCGTCATCACCTCATCGGCGATGAACAGGCAGCCATGGCGTTCCGCAATCTGCTTCAGCCCGGCCAGAACATCCGCGCCATACATCTTCATGCCACCGGCACCAAGCACCAGCGGCTCGATTAGCAGCGCAGCGACACGGCCGGAACGGCAGAAGCGCTCGAACATGTCGAGGGTCGCCTGCGCGCTGCCCTGTTCCGGAAAAGCCAGACGGTCGACGCCGAAGAGCAGCGGTTCGTAGGCGGCATTGAACACGCCGCGTTCGCCGGTGGACATGGTACCGATCGTATCGCCGTGATAACCATGGTTCATCACCACGATGCGGTCGCGCTTTTCCCCGCGGTTATGGAAATAACCGAGTGCCATTTTCAGCGCCACTTCCACGGCGGTCGAGCCGCTGTCGGAATAAAACACATGCTCCAGCCCGGCCGGCGCAAATTCGATCAGCGCTTTTGCCAGCGTTTCGGCAGGCTCATGGGAGAATTCCGCAAAAATCACCTGATCGAAGGCGTCCGTCGCGGCACGGATCGCGGCCATGATCGCCGGGTGCCGGTGACCATGGGTGATGACCCACCAGGATGAAATCGCATCGAATAGCCGTGCGCCATCCTCATCAACCATATAGGCGCCCTCCGTCGAAACGATGCGTTTCATCGGCGGCTCCAGCCCGTGCTGGGTGAAGGGATGCCAGATGGGCGAACGGCTCATGCCGGCACCTCCAGAAAATCGGCTAGATCAAATTGCCGGGCGAAAGCCTGATGCAGCGCCCCGGCGGTCATTTCCGGCAGACGCGGCAGCCGGCCGAGCCTGCGAACCCCGCCGATATCGGTGATGACGCGCTCATTTTCCGCGTTCTCGTCACCGATGAAAACCAGACCGTGCACCGGAATGGCCCTTAGCCGCAGCGCCTCCAGCGACAGCAGCGTGTGATTGATGGTGCCGAGCGTGGTTCTGGCACACAGGATCAGCGGAATTTGCCAGCGGGCGAAGATATCGGCGAACAATAATTCATCGGTCAACGGCACCAGAAGCCCGCCCGCCCCTTCAATGACCAGCGGCCCCTCCGTTTCCGGAGGCAGCAGAAGTGCCGGATCGATCGCCACATTGTCGAGGCGGGCAGAAAGATGCGGAGAAGCCGGCATTTTCAGGCGATAGGCTTCCGGCAGGATACGGGCGCGCGGTGCACCGCCCAGCCGCTCCACCGTGGCGCTATCGGTCTCTTCCTCCAGTCCGGATTGTATCGGCTTCCAGTAAGAGGCCCGCAGGGCGTGGGTCAGCGCCGCGGCAAAAACCGTCTTGCCGATGCCCGTGTCAGTGCCGGAAATGACGAAACGGGGGCTCATGCCGGCTCCTCCTTCAGTGTCAGGGCAAGCAGCCCGACCATATCGGCGATCTGGCCCTCGTCCACATTGAGCGTGATGGAGAGGCGCAGGCGCGCCGTTCCTTCCGGCACGGTTGGCGGGCGGATGGCCCGCACGTCGAACCCGCCATCGCGCAGGCGCGCGGCGACGGTGAGCGAACGGGCATTGTCGCCGATCACCACCGGCATGATCTGCGAGCCGCTCGGCGTTATCCCGAGCCGGGAGCGAAGTTCTTCGCCGGCAAAATTTATCAGTTCCGCCAGCCGCAACCGCCGCCAGCCTTCATCGGCGACGACCCGCAACGCCTCCCGCACCGCCGCCGCCATTAGCGGCGAAGGCGCGGTGGAATAGATGAACCCCCGGGCGCGGTTGACGAGGTAATCGGCGAGAACCGCAGGCAGGCTCACAAGTGCGCCGGAAAGGCCGAGCGCCTTGCCGCAGGTATGCAGTGCCACCACATTGCTCCGCCCCTCCAGCTCCGCAGCAAGGCCACGCCCGTCAGGCCCGAATATGCCGGTAGCATGTGCTTCATCGACCACCAGAAAACCGCCATGGGTCTCGGCAAGAGCGGCAAGGGCAGCCAGCGGCGCCCGGTCACCATCCATGGAATAAAGGCTCTCAACGGCGATCCACGGCCGTCCCCGGCCGCCGGCCTGTCGCCAGCGGCTTATTTCCCGTTCGAAAGCCTCGACCTGATTATGCGGCACGGCGAGCGCCTGCGCCTTGCCGGCCGCAATACCGTCATGCACGCTGGCATGGATCAGTTCATCATAAAGGACAATATCCTCCCGCAGCGGCAGAGTTGAGAAAAGCGCGACATTGGCGGCAAAACCATTGCCGAAATAGATCGTTTTCTCCGCGCAGAAAAATGCCGCTGCCTCCGCCTCCAGCGCCTCATGTTCCGGATGATTGCCACGCAGCAGCCGTGAGCCGCCGGCGCCGGCCGGCACGCCCCTTGCGATTGCATCGGCAATCGCAGCCTTCAGACGGGGTGCATCGGCAAGCCCGAGATAGTCGTTGGAGGTGAAATCGATCCCCTGCCGGGCAGCGAGTGCCCGCAGCCGCGATTTGCGGCGCAGGCCGGCAAGTTTCGCCTCGTAAGGAGAAAGCGCCGATAGGTTCACGGCTCCTCTCCCGCCTGCGCAGGCTGCAGTTCCATAGGCTTCAGGCCCAGACGCCGGAACAGCGCCGTATCGTGATCCTCACCCGGATTATCCGCCGTCAGCAACGTTTCGCCGACGAAAATGGAATTGGCCCCGGCAAGAAAACAGAGCGCCTGCGTTTCGTCGCTCATCTCCGTACGCCCGGCGGAAAGCCGCACGTGCGAACGCGGCATCAGGATGCGCGCCAGCGCGATGGTGCGGACAAAATCGATCGGATCGACCGGGTCGGCCTCGGCAAGCTTCGAGCCGGGGATCGGGATCAGCATGTTGATCGGCACGCTTTCCGGCGGAACCGGCAGGCCGGCAAGCGTCACCAGCATCGAAATGCGGTCCTCGACCGTTTCCCCCATGCCGAGAATGCCGCCGGCACAGACCTTGATGCCCGCATCGCGCACATTGGCGAGCGTTTCCAGCCGGTCTTCGAAGGTGCGGGTGGTGATGATCTGCGAATAAAAGCGCTCCGATGTATCGACATTGTGATTGTAATAATCGAGCCCCGCCTCGGCCAGCCGTCCGGATTGTTCAGGCGTCAGCATGCCAAGCGTCATGCAGGTTTCCATGCCCAGCGCCTTGACGCCCTCGACCATGGCCACCACGGCATCCATGTCCCGCTCCTTGGGATTGCGCCAGGCTGCGCCCATGCAATAACGCGTCGCCCCGCCCTCCTTTGCCTTGCGTGCCTCCGCAAGAACCCGCTCCACCTCCATGAGCTTGGAGGCCTTCAGGCCTGTCGGGTTGCGGGCGGACTGGCTGCAATAGCTGCAATCCTCGGGGCAGCCACCCGTCTTGATCGATAAAAGCCGGCTCATCTGGATGGCATTGGCATCAAAATGGCGGCGGTGCACCTGCTGGGCGCGAAACAGCAGATCGTTGAACGGCAAATTATAGATAATTTTTGCATCTTCGAGCGCCGAACTTGTCGCAATCGCAGAAACCGGCGTTGGATTTTCCGGGATTTCCCTGACCATCTGATGCATTCGGCGACCTCTCCGTTAAAATAAATAGATAGAACTTCTTTTTATCTATTTTTTTTAGCGTGACTTTTGCAAGCGCTTTTTTCGGGAAAAATCGCCAGCGCCACGGACGGGCTGAACAGGCAGGGCCGGAATCACACCGGAAATCCGGCGAATACGAAAATCTTCACGCAAAAGAGCGAGAGGGGCCCATGGCGTGAAAAGAGCGCAATTGCTAAGGGTGGGACATGATCACACTTCGCCCTTCCACCAGCCATGACACCGCCCGCATCCTCGACATATGGAGCCGGGCCGTTGATGCCACCCATGGCTTTCTTCTTCCGGCGGATCGCGCCGCAATCGGCGAGGAAGTCAAAGCCTTCCTGCCACAGATGCCCCTGACGCTTGCGGTCGATGTTTCGGATCGTCCGCTTGGTTTCATGTTTCTGCACGAAGGGCACATGGAAGCGCTTTTCATCGATCCGGATCACCACGGCAAAGGCATCGGCAGGATGCTGGTGCAGGCGGCCATCGCCTCGCACCCCGCGCTGACGACCGACGTCAACGAACAGAACATCGAGGCCATGGGCTTTTACCGCAGGCTGGGGTTCGAACCGACCGGGCGCTCCGACCTTGACGGGCAGGGGCGGCCCTACCCGCTCGTGCACCTGAAATTTCGTGCGACGGAAAAATAAGCCGCCGGAACCGTCGGGGAGGACCAGGCCACGAGCACCATCATCCGCTTCGCCACCGACGATTTCCTGCCCGAGCACCGTTTCGACCATTGGCGCGAGGTGCGCGGCAAAAACCTGTTCGGCGTGACGATCGAACTTGCGCCGGATCGTCGCCAGACATTTCAGGGTTCGTTTCAGGCGCGCGCCATCGCTGGCGCAGTCGTAAGCGAGATGCGCGCTTCCGCCTACCGCGTCAACCGCACCGAGGCGGATATTGCCCGTATTGCCGGCGACAGCCTCTGTATCGGCCTGCAGGTCAGGGGTTCCGGATTGCTATATACGGGCGGGGACCGGGTTCATGCCGTTGGCGGCGGCGATATCACCATCAATCATTCGGATTTGCCCTATGCCGGCATACCGGACGGCGAAGAAGATTTTCATTTCCGGATGCTCAAAATCCCTGTCGATTACGAGGTCATGCTCGGCCAGACGGCCTATGACCTGTTTGCGGCGCGTTATGCCGACAATGCCGCCTTCTCCCGCCCGTTCCGGGCGCTCTTCAATGCGCTGAATGGCGACCACGGCCATCTCATCGACCCCGCCCGCGATGTGACCCACATCACCCGGCTTGCAATGACGGCGCGCGGGCGGCTTTCTCCCGCCATGCCGGAGGTGCGCGCCGCCCTGCGGACCGGGCTGTGTTATGCGGCCCGGGATATCATGATGCGGAAAAAATCCCGCCAGAACCTGACACCCGCCGCAGTCGCGAAAGAACTGGGCATTTCGCTGCGTCAGTTGCATGTCGTGTTCGAGGGCGCGGAACTGTCATTTTCCCGCACCCTCTCCTTCATGCGCATCGAGGAGGCAAAACGGCTGCTGCTGGAATCTCCCGCTTTGCCGATCACACAGATCGCCTTTGGTTGCGGTTTCGACAGCCTCGCCACCTTCTACCGGGTGTTTGCCGCCACCTATGGCGGGACGCCCGGCGACATCCGCGCCATGGGCGCGCCCGCGGTTTAAAATTTCGCCTCTGCGCGCAATGAGAAGACGCCTCGCCATCGCCCCTGTAAGGCCCATGGATCGATCAGTTCCATGCACCTTCAAAGGGAAACGGGTCCGGCAGCTTCAGGAGCGCGCACTATGACCAATTTTTTCGATTTTGCGATTTCGCGGCTGCCGGACGCCACCACCCGATGCAGCCGACCGCCACTCGGCGAAATCGACGCGCTGGCTCAAAAGGCATCCTTCGCTGCCGCGTTGCGCCTGCTGGCGGGAAGTTTCATTAGCCTCTATGAAGGTTCGCCCGAAATGACCGCGCTTTTCGCGACACGCCAGAGCCGGCTTCTGTGCCACGCGCTGGTGGCGCTTTATTTCCAGAAACGCGGCACCTGCGAGGCCGAGACGGAAGAGCCCTTTCTGACACGGGAGGATTTCGCGCAGCTGGCGCTGAAGCACGGCCTCGCCAGCCACGATGTCGCCTATGCTTTCTTCAGACAGGCACTGGAACGCGGACTTACAAACCCGTCGGATCAATCCGACGGAGAAAGGGCTGGCGGCGTGGTGCCCTCACCGCTGACACTGGCGATGCTCGCGCACTGGTATGACGTCCATTTTCAGGCGCTCGACCTTGTTGACGAAGGGTTCAGGGCCTGCCGTTTCATCGAGCGGTCCGAGACCATGCTGGCGCATATTCATCCTCGCGTGGCGCAGGCGCTGCTGTCCAATCCGGAGGTGCGCTGCCCCGGCCCGCTTTCCATCATCTTCAACTGGTTCGATGCGGGCGGATTGCTGATGGACCGGCTGATTGCCGGCATCGACCGGGAGAACCCTCTCGAACAGGGCAGGCACCTGACGGATGTGAAGACGGTCTCGCAACTGGCGAAATCGCTGTCGCTGTCGCGAACCCATGTCAGCCGCAAACTCGCAGCGGCCGAACTGATCGGCGGCATCGGCTGGAGCGGGCGGCGAGGCCGCTCCGCCCTCTGGATCTCCCAGGGTTTTTACGAGGAATATGCCCGCACGCAGGCGCGCAAGCTGCTGATCCTCGATGACGCCTTCATGGCGATCTGACAAGGCATGGGTCATCGCCAGACGTCATGACCCGGCATGGCGATCACCCTGCGGCCCGGCGTGATCCGCCGGAGCTGCGGGAAAAGGCGGCGTCGATCGCATATCGATATTTCAGGAACAGCCGGTGCAGGCAAAGAAATACCGCAAGCATCAATGGCCACGCGATCAGGACATCGGAAAGGAAATGCGCGCCCATCGCGACCCTGTTCAGCGAGACAACCACGATGAACGGCATCAAAATCGCCGCGCAGATGAGGCGGAGTCTTGCAGGCAGGAGAATGGTGAAGGCCAGCAAAGCGATTGCGGTCGAGCTTTCACCGGACGGAAAAGAACAACTGCGCGCGCAGGCCCCGTCGAGCGAAAGAACCGGCGTGAAAAACAAATCCCCTCCGAATTCGCCGAGTTGCTGCGGTCTTGCCCGGGCGAGCAGGGTTTTCAGAATATGCACGATTGCCCCCGGCCCCAAAGCAAAGAAGGTGAGGACAAGCAGCAACTTGTAAGGGTGAAAAATCCGCCTTAGACCGGCGAAAAACGGCATGGCAAGAAGCACGCATGCCAGCCCGGGCAACAGGACGGACGGCAGCGCACGGTTCAGGTCGCGGACGGAAACCAGGAACCTGTCCTCCCCCAGGCGAAAGCCGTCGTCCCAGAAGACGAGGCTGACATCAAGATCGATACCCGGCCAGATCGAGAAAAACAGCATCATCGCAAATGCGACGAAAAGGGCGAGCAGGGCGGGATTACGGAAAGCCCGGCCGGCAATGTGAACGGCGCTGAAGCGAAACTTCGGCCTTGCGGGCCGGTTTAGCTTTTCCGCCCCGGCTTTACTGAAGAGATACTGGTGCATGACCGGTTTTCTTGCCCGGAAATGTCAAGCCTTTGCGGAGGAATACCCAAGAGCGTGAGGAAAACGGCTCCGACAGCCGATATTTCGCACAAGAACCCTTGCCCGATGCTTCACACCGGCCTAGCGTCCCAGTATTAACGCAACTTATATAAGTAAATTTGCAGGTTCAGCATGGACAGAGGGCTCATTCTCATCGTCGAAGACGATCCCGACATCATGCAGATTCTGGATGCCTATCTCATCCGCGATGGTTACAGAACCGTCAGGGCGGGCGATGGAGAAACGGCGATCACGCATTTTTCCATGCTGAGACCGGATCTCATTCTTCTCGATATTCGTCTGCCCAAGCTCGACGGCATCGACGTATTGACGCGCATCCGGCGGGAGCGGGATACGCCGGTCATCATGGTCACCGCGCTTGCGGAAGATATGGACAAGCTGGCGGGCCTGCGCCTCGGGGCCGACGACTACATCGTCAAGCCTTTCAATCCGCATGAAATCATCGCGCGGGTGAATGCCGTCCTGAAACGCACGCGACAGCCGGCGGGCACCGGCATCCTGCGCTTCGGTGCCATCGAGATCGATACGGAAGCCTATATCGCGGCGGTTCACGGAGAGACTGGCAAAACCGTTCTGCCCCTGACGCTCAGCGAATTCAGGATACTGGCCCATATGACGCGCCGCCCCACCCACGCGTTCCAGCGGGCGGATATTCTCGATGCCTGCTTGCCGGAAAGCGACGCGCTGGCGCGCACGATCGATACGCATATCGCCAATCTGCGCAAGAAACTGACGGATCACGGTGCTTGCGGTTATCTGGTCTCGGTGCGCAGCATCGGCTACCGGCTTGCCGGGGAGCTAAAGCCATGAGGGTCCAGCGCCTCAGCCTCAGCACGATGACAGCGATCACGATCACCACAATGCTCGTCTTCGCCGTCGCAATGATCTATCACGGCGTCTCCTGGTATGCGGACAATGTTCAGGAGCGGGCGATTGCCACTCTCTCGCCCGACGCCGCAAGGGCATTCTCCGACATAGACCGCGGCGTCATGCCGGACCAGCAGCAGCTCCGGGCGCTTCTCGAGGTTTTGCCCCGTGTGCAGAACGCAGCCGATGACGAACTCGTCGCATCGGTGTTCGTCTTCGGGCTGATCGGGGTGCTGCTGTGCAGCCTGCTTGGTTACGTCATTTCCAGACGCATTGCCGCCCCCCTGCGGGAGCTGACCCGCGCGGCACAGCGCATGGCGGCCGGCGACTTCAGCGGAGGCGAAAAGGTCAAGGCGAACCGCATCGTCGAAATCGTCTTTCTGGTCGACAGTTTCGAAAGCCTGAAACAGGAGCTCCAGATGATGGAGCGCCGCCTGAAATTCAATACGATGGCGGTTGCCCACGAGTTGCGCACCCCTCTCACCATCCTGCAAGGCCGTCTGCACGGTATTGCCGATGACATCTTTCCCCTCGACAAGCAGGCCATTCGCCACCTCATCGTGCAGGTGGAAGGGCTGGCGCGTCTGGTGGATGATCTGCGCACACTCTCCCTGGCGGAAACCAACAGTCTCGTGAAGGACATCGAGCCTCTCGATCTCGCAGCCGAATGCGTGGCGGTGACGGAGGCCGCGCGGCCTCTGCTCGACGAGGCCGGTATCCGTCTCGATCTTTCGCTGGAGCCGGCTCCCGTTTCTGGCGATCGCCAACGCCTTCGCCAACTGCTCCTTATCCTGATCGATAATGTACGCCGTTATGCCGCAGGCGGGAAAAGCCTGCGCTGCTTAACCGGCATACGGGACGGGCAACCCTTCATCGCCATCGAAGACAGGGGACCGGGTTTTCCGCCCGGCGTCGAGGCGCACGGTATCGAACTCTTCTGGCGCACAGAACCATCGCGGGCGCGCACCACCGGCGGCACGGGGCTCGGCCTATCGATCGCCCGGGCCATTGCGCAGGCCCACAATAGCGACATGCAGATCGCGGCCGCGCAGGATGGCGGAACGGTCGTGACGATCCTCTTTAAAGCACCCTCCTGAAAAACCGTCACCTGCCGTCCCCTTTCCTGCCGCAAGGACGATCCGCGCCTCGCGCAAGCTTCACCGTTTCTCGACACGGTCTTCACAAATCCGGCGCATGCACCAGCTGCAAAACCCATGCTCGCCGGAAGCCGAACCCATGCCGCACACCAACGATGCCGTCATTCAAGCAGAAAAATTCCCGGTCACGGATGATCGGCCGCAGAAGGCTTCGGAGGCAGCCGATTGCACCTTGTTCTGGAAAATCATCACCTTTGTCCAGCGCGTGCGCTGGAAGCGGGCGGTCCTTTTCTGGATGCGCTTCGCCATCAATCCCGTCGTCACCTTTCAATGGTGGCAGTTTCTGGCCGCTTTTTCGGCAAAGCGGAAATTGCCGCCACCCCACGATGAACTGCTACAGAAACCGCTGTCTAAGTTCCTTGTCGGCCAAATCTCCCATCAAAGACGGCTGCATTTTCTCGTGGAGAATTTCGCGATCGCCGACCGTCATTTTACCAGGACGGTCATGAGCGGGCTCTGGATGGGAAGAAACTTGGAGATGGGCGCCGTTCATGGCCGAAACGACGAATACCGGTGCACCCTCGCTCTCGCGGATTGTTGCGGCGGCCGGCACGAGGGCGCTTTCGCCGTCCGGCTGGTGCGCAACCGCGACGACGCCATTCTGTGGACCGCGAAGTTCATCTTTCTGGGAACATGCGGGCACCACCATACGATTGTCGTCGGAGGCATGCAGGGCCCCCGCGCCGCCAAGGAAGAGATGGTGTCGGTCACGCGTGATCTCTGCGGACTTCGTCCCAAGGAGGCCGTGTTGATGGTTTTGCAGGGCCTGATGCCCGAGGGCACATCCGCCTATTTTGCCGTGGCCCGCGCCAGACACCCGATTCACTATCGCCGCGCCCGGCGACAGAAAATGCTGATTGCGGATATCGACGCCTTCTGGCGGGAACGCTCCGCGGAACCGGATGAAACATTCGGTTTCAAGGTGCCGGTCTCCACTCTTGAAGGTGCGGACAAACGCAGCCGGATGAAACTGTCTTTCTTCGGCATCGGCAGACGCTTTGCCGAAGGCGGGGCCGACAAGGGCGCCCGGGATTCCACCAGCGGAACGGTAACGGGGTCGACAGTCTCGCCTGCGCCGGCTCAGTAGGGCACAACGTATTTGTTGATGGTTATGGGCGATACCCATTGACAAATCTCAGGACTGCGGCTCTTCTACGGCGCATGAATGGGATGTTGCGAGCATCGAAATTGATGGCCCTGTTGTTCCGGCTGGTGATGGTATTGTCACTGGCGGGCTACAGCGTTTCCACCGTCAATGCCGCAATGCATGCTGAAAACGACGTCCAGATTTCGCAGATCGAAAACGATCATTCCTCAGGCCGGGGCCACCACGACGCGGCCGTCCAGGACCACAGTGATCACGCGAATCAGCACGACCACGCCAGCACTGAAAAAACAAAGAATTCCTGCTGTCAGGATTATTGCGGCGTAGCGGCCATTCCGTGCCCTTCCTCGTCCCTTAGCCACCCGACCGTCATTTCCCTTCGTGCGTTCATCGACGATACGAACGCCGCCGGTCTGGCACCGAAGCTTCAGCGCCCACCGAATATCTGAAATCCGGAACCGCTTCGCGGGCTTTCCTGCACCTGCATGCGTGAGCGTGCTGGAGCAATCATGATCTTATTCCCGGATTTTCACCATGAAACGTTTGTTCCTGGTGGTTGCCCTGCCGCTTTTTGCGGGCGGATGCGCAGCCACCTTACCTGAAGTCGTCGTATCGACCGACAGCCCCGACACCGTCTCCAGCATCAGGCCCATTCCCTACCAAAACCCGATCGGAGCTTACACGCACCGCGTTCCCGTCAATCCGAAACCCTGGCGTGGTCTGAACGACGCACAGGCGCCGGCAAAGGGAGGCGCATGATGATCGTACGCCATATCAGGCTGGTATCCTCCCTCGTGCTTCCGCTTATCGCGGCTGGCTGCGTGACGACCGACTATGCCGCCAAGGATGCGGGCTTTGCCGATGCGACATTGAAAAGCGCCGAGGCAACCGGCAAGCAGACTGTCTGGGTGCAGAACCTGCAGCAGGCGCAGGTGGTGCGCGACCGCGTCAAGGCGCTGATGGCCAAAAAGACCATCGACGTCGAAACCGCCGTTCAGGTCGCATTGCTGAACAACAAGGGGCTGCAGGCATCCTATGCGGATCTCGGCGACAGCGCCGCCGATGCCTGGCAGACGCAACTCTCCGTCTTTCCGACCTTTTCCGTCAGCCTGAACGGCATCGGAACGCCCGGGCTTGGCATGTATCGCGTGCTTGAAGGGGCCGTCACCGCCAATATTCTCGCTTTGGCGACCTATGACAAGAATATCAGGCTGGCGGATACGCGCTTCCGTCAGGCACAGGTCAACGCGGCGATCGCCACCGTATCGCTTGCCGCGGAAACCCGCCGGGCATGGATAAACGCCGTGGCCGCCTGGGAAAACGTCGCCTATCTCAATCAGGCGAAGGTCGCGGCCGACGCCTCTTCGGAACTTGCGAAAAAGATCGGCGAAGCGGGTTCGATGCCCAAGGCCAATCAGGCCCGCGAGCATGTGTTTTATGCGGAACTGACGGGAGAAACGGCAAAGGCGCGACTGGCGGCAAAACTCGCCAAGGAAGAGCTGATCCGGCTGATGGGCCTTTCCGGCACGGACGCCGAGTTCCAGATACCCAACCGGCTTCCTTCCCTGCCGAAGACCCTGATAGCGCGCAACGATATCGAGGCGGAAGCAATTCACAAACGCATGGATTTGCAGGTCGCCCGCCTCGAATTGCACGCAACCGCGCAATCCTATCGCCTGGAAGACGCCACCCGCATCGTCACCGATATCGAGCTGGCCGGAAATTGGGAGAAGGAACGCGAGCGCGAGGACGGTGCCACCCGTTCGGACATTGCAAGAACCGGCTCGCTGTCCTTCACGATCCCGATCTTCGATTCCGGGCAGGCGCGTCTGCGCAAGGGCGAACTTGCCTATATGCGGGCGGCCAACCAGCTGGCCGGGCTGGCCGTCGACATCCGTTCGCAGGCCCGTTCCGCCCATCTGGCCTACAGGTCGAATTACGACATTGCCCGTCACTACCGCAACAATGTCCTGCCCCTGCGCAGCGCGATCGAGGAGCAATCGCTGCTGTCCTATAACGGCATGATTACCAGCACCTTCGAGCTGATCGCCGATACCCGCGAAAAAGTCGAATCCACCATCCTCGCAGTCAACGCCAAGCGCGACTTCTGGCTGGCCGAAGCCAACCTTGCCCCCGTCATCTATGGCGGAAGCACCGGCAGTGCCGCGGCCGAAACCGAAGTCGCGACGTCCGAAGCCCCGGCTGGCGGCGGTCATTGAGAAAGGAAACGGGAATGTTCAGCAGAAGACAATTGCTTGGAGCAGGCGCCGCCGGCGCGGCGCTCGTCTCCTCCAAAACCTGGGCGCAGACGTCCAATATGGGCCTGCCGGAAGCAGCCAGCATGGAAGGCGCTGCGACCCAGACACCCACCCGCCCCTCAACCGGCCCGGATTACAACCCGGTCGTCACCCTCAACGGATGGACACTGCCCTTCCGGATGAACAATGGCGTCAAGGAGTTCCACCTCGTTGCCGAACCGGTGGAACGCGAGATGGCCGAGGGCATGACCGCCTATCTGTGGGGTTACAACGGCCAGTCCCCCGGCCCGACCATCGAGGCTGTGGAGGGTGACCGGGTGCGTATCTTCGTCACCAACAAATTGCCCGAACATACGACGGTTCACTGGCACGGCATGATCCTGCCTTCGGGCATGGACGGTGTCGGCGGCCTGTCGCAGCCGCATATCCCTGTCGGCAAAACCTTCGTTTACGAGTTCGATCTCGTGAAATCCGGCACCTTCATGTACCACCCGCATTCCGACGAGATGGTGCAGATGGCCATGGGGATGATGGGCTTTTTCGTCGTACATCCCAAGGACCCGGCGTTCATGCCGGTGGACCGGGACTTCGTGTTCCTGCTCAGCGCCTTCGACATCGACCCGGGAAGTTACGTGCCCCGTGTCATGGAGATGACCGATTTTAATCTCTGGACCTGGAATAGCCGGGTGTTTCCCGGCATCGATCCGCTGGTCGTGTCGAAAAACGACAGGGTGCGGGTGCGGGTCGGCAACCTGACCATGACCAACCACCCGATCCACATGCATGGTTACGACTTCGAGGTCACCTGCACCGATGGCGGCTGGGTGCGACCCGAGGCGCGGTGGCCGGAAGTCAGCATCGACATTCCCGTCGGCGCGATGCGCGCTTACGAGTTCGACGCCAAATATGAGGGCGACTGGGCGATCCATTGCCACAAGTCGCATCACACCATGAACGCCATGGGTCATGAAATCCCGACATTCATCGGTGTCGACAAAAAGGAAGTCGCCAAGAAAATCCGGCAGATCCGCCCCGAATATATGCCGATGGGCACAGCCGGCATGGCTGACATGGCCGAGATGTCGATGGAGATACCCGAAAACACCGTGCCCATGATGACCGGCTGGGGTCCGCACGGCCCCATCGAAATGGGCGGCATGTTCTCGGTGGTGAAGGTCCGCGAAGGTATCTCCGCGGGCGATTACGCCGATCCGGGCTGGTATGAAAACCCGCCCGGCACACAGGCCTTTGAGTGGACGGGCAACCTGCCCGACGCGCCCAAAGCCAAAGATGCAAGCACACAGCCCCCATCTGCCCATTCGAACCACGGCTGACCGTCAATCCTCCCAAACGAAAAGGAAAACAACATGAACACTGCAATTCTTGGCCTTGTGCTGGCAGCACTTGCGACCCCCGCTCTGGCGGCCGGCAGCCATGCTGGCGGACACAGCGAGGTCATGGCCGTCGGCGAACCCGGCGACGCCACGAAAGTCACCCAGATCATCCGCGTCAGCATGAAAGAGACGCCGGATGGCAAGATGATCTTCACGCCCAACAACTTCAAGGTCCGCAAGGACCAGACCATCCGCTTCACCGTCAAGAACGAAGGCGAGCTCGATCATGAATTCGTTCTCGATGAAGAAGCGAAGGTCATGGAGCACAAGGCGCTGATGGAGAAATTCCCCGAGATGGAACATGCCGATCCGAACGCCATCCGTCTGGCACCCGGCAAGACGGGGGAAATCGTCTGGAGGTTCACCAATGACGGCGTCTTCAAGGTCGCCTGCCTTGTGCCCGGACATTACGACGCCGGCATGCACGGCGATGTCACCGTTGCCAAAAAGTAAGCAAACAAGGAAACCGATCCATGAAAACAATCATCAACACCACCCTCGCCGCAGCCCTCTTTCTCGCCTCTGCCGCCGGCGCCTTCGCGCAGGAATTCACCGCCGGCACGGTGAAGAAACTCGATACCAAGGCCAAGAAGGTCACGCTTATCCATGAGGAACTGAAAAACCTGGACATGCCGGCAATGACCATGGTCTTCGACGTCAAGGACGAAGCCATGCTGGCGAAATTGCAAGAAGGCGCGAAAGTGCAATTCGTCGCCGAGCGGGTGAACGGCAAGCTGACCGTGACGCAGCTGAAATAACTGCGGCCGAACCCGCAAAGACCAGCGCGCACCCCTATCGGCAAAACCGGTGGGGGTGCGCCTCATTCGTCTGCGGTACATTAATCGCAGGCGGGTTTTCGCACCGGGCCGAAGACCACGAAGCTGATGGCGGAAAGCAGCCAGACGCTGATACCCGCATAAAGCATGACCAGGCCGAAGCCATCCGCCAGCGCCTGATGGACAAGCACCTCCGACAGGCCCTGCACCGGCGAACCGGCAGTTCCCGCCGCAACCTTTTCAGCGAGCAACTGCAATGCGTTCATATCCGTGCCGGACGGTAGATTTGCCTGAAGCGAAGAGCGGACGCCCTCCACCAGAATGAAGCCCATGACCGGAATATTGATGGCGAGCGAGATCATGCGCGCACTCATGTCGATACCCGACGCCATGCCGGAACGCGCCGGCGGCACCGCACCCGTGGTCGTATTGGTGACCGGCGTATTGGTCAAACCGAGCCCGATGCCGGAGAGAATGCAGCCGGGCAGCATGGTGAGCCAGTTGGCATTTTCAATGCCGCTGCCCAATTTCATCAGCATGAAACCGAGACCGATGGTGAACAACCCGGCCGGAATGACAAGACGAGGCTGATAACGCAGGGACAGGCGCTCCGCCAGCGGCGGCATCACCAGCGCCGGCAGCGTGTAGGCAAGCAGGCCAAGACCGGCGGCGACGCTGTCATAACCGAGACCCGCCTGAAACCAGATCGGCAGATAGATCATGAAGGGCCAGAAGCTGATGTTCATTGCCGCCGAACCGATGATGGCCCCGGAAAACGGCCGGATGCGGAACACGGAAAAATCGAACATCGGCCTTGGCGTGAGCTTTTCCACGATGAGAAAGGCAATGAAGCTTGCGGCGGACCCAGCGAGGATCAAAAGCGCGGCCTGACTGGCAAAGCCGAGCTCAGGGCCTTGCGTGATGAAAAACGCAAGGAGAAACACGGCCAGCGACAGCGTGGCGATGCCGGCAAGATCAAGACGGGTCGCTTCCGGATCAAACGATTCCCGCACGCCGCCCACTGCAAGCAGCAAAGTGCCGGCGCTGAGCGCCACGTGAACGAGGAACACCCATTCCCAGCTCCACAGCGCGACGATGGCCCCGCCGATAATCGGGCCAAAGCCCAGCCCTACACCGGAGACGATGCCCCACCAGCCGAATGCCATGCCACGCTCACCGGCCGTGCGGAACTGGTGTGACAGGATGGCGATCTGGCACACCAGCATCGCACCGCCGCTCAGTCCCTGAAGGAAACGCGCCGCAATCAGCACCACCACATTTTCCGTCATTCCGCAGGCAAGGGACGAAAGCGCAAAAGCGGCAATGCTGGCAATGAAGACGCGCTTGCGCCCGAAGCGGTCTGCCAGCGCGCCTGTCGCCATCAACACCACCGTCACGCCGATCGTATAGGCATTCATGATCCACTGAAGCTGCCGGAAATCCGCATGCAGCACCTGTTCGAGTGTCGGCAGGATCGCCGGGACGCTGGAAATCTCCAGGCCGAACATCAGGGCGGAAAGACAAACGGCAGCGAGCGCCATGGCGCTTCTGCTGCCTGCGGGTGCGGTAACGGCAAGGGTCATTCTTCAGCCTTTCATGGGTCGGATCGCAAAAGCAAAATCCGGTCTGCGGAACCGGACGCAAACTAGCCAAAGCTTGACCATAACTGAATTGGATGATTGGCTATTTCAGAGACAACAAATTGGAATTACCGATATGCGCACGCTGGATGTGGATGCCGTCGAGGCTTTTGTCACCATTGCCGATATGCAGAGCTTCACCCGCGCTGCCGAAGCGCTGGGAACCACGCAGGGCGCCATCAGCGTCAAACTCAAGCGGCTGGAAGACCGGCTGGGCCAGCGGCTGCTTGAGCGCACGCCCCGGTCCGTGCGGCTTTCGGCGCAAGGTGCGGTGTTTCTGGCGCCCGCCCGCGAATTCCTCGCCGCGCATGATCGCGCCCTCGCCGGCCTTTCATCCCCGCGCCGCCGTTTCGGCCTTGGCATTGCCGCCCATGTTGCGGGGCCGGAAGTGCCAACCCTTCTGGCGCGGCTTAATGCCCATGATCCGGGGCTGACGATCGAAGTGCGCATGGACAATTCCCGCGTGCTGCTGGACGCATTCGACCGTGGAGAAATCGACGCCGCGATCATCCGGCGTGAAGACGACCGGCGCGACGGCGAGGTGCTGGGTGCGGAGCATTTCGGCTGGTACGCCGCTCCGCAGTTCGAACACCGGCAGGGCGAACCCCTGCGGCTGGCAGCGCTTTCACCCGCCTGCGGCGTGCGCGACATTGCCGCCCGCGCGCTGGATTCGGCCGCCATTGCCTGGACGGAGGTGTTTCTTGGCGGCACCTCATCGATGGTTACGGCCGCGGTCTCCGCCGGTCTTGCCATTTCCGCCTTTTCCTGCCGTCTTGCACCGCCCGGCACGGTCGAGGTCAGCCAGCGCTTCGGCCTGCCGTCGCTGCCCTCCACCGAGGTCGTGATGTTCTCCACCCTCACCGACAGCAGATCCCGTGAGGCGTTGCGCACGCTTGCCGCTGCATTCCGGGAACATCGACCCTGATACGTCCGCCGGACAGCAGCACATAGCGCTGCCTATTTCAGCGGCTCGCGCGCCTCTTCCAATGTCTTGAGAATATCGATCAACCGTGGCGCCATCTCGCGGATTTCGGTGAGATGGATGGCGGTCAGCCGTTCCAGAACCGCCTGCGCCTTGTCCGTCAGCGCCAGCGTCTGGCGCCGCCGGTCGGCAGGGTCAGTGTGCCGGGTGACATAGTCGGCGGTGACCAGCCGACCCACCAGTTCCGTTGCCGAATGGGGTGCGATCAGCAACCGCTCGGCAAGCCTGCCGACGGTCATTGCCTCTTCATCGCGATGCCCGCGGATGGCAAGCAACGCCTGATGTTGCTGGGCCGGAAGCCCCTCCTCTTGCGCTGCAGAGGTGCTGAAATCCATGAAGCGGCGCAGCGTGTAGCGCAGGTTGGAAAGGGCCTCATAGTCGGCATCGCTCAGCCTGTCCTTTGGCATTTTCCACACTCCCGCTCTCTGCGATTTAGTCTGCCTAAGCACCCAAGGCGGAAATAACCTCCCGGCGCCATTCGTCCGGCTTAGCGCAGGACGGCCTGCTCCGCCAGTGCGGAGCGGCTGATCGGCGCGCCACTTCCCCATACTCATGTTGATTTATATCGTATTACGATGTATTGACGCCGCCATCCACATCACAGCAACGGAAAATGCCATGCCGAAAACCCCGCCTCACCGCCGGCTACACGATTTCACGGGCGGCCTTGCCCGGCGTGAAGCGGGCGATTTTACGACCGACCGCCGCGTTCTGGCCCTTATCGGCATGGCGCTGATCGTCGGCACCGGCGGCGCTTTCGCCGCAAAGCTGCTGGTGAGCCTGATCGCGCTTGTCACCAATCTCGCCTGGTTCGGACAGCTGAGCATGGCAGCCAGCTCTCCCGCCGAAGCGCCACGTTCGTTGTGGATGGTGGCAATCCCCGTGCTTGGCGGCCTCGTCATCGGCCTGATGGCCCGGTTCGGATCGGAAAAAATCCGCGGCCACGGCATTCCCGAAGCGATCGAAGCCATACTCATCGGCGGCAGTCGCATGTCGCCGAAGGTCGCGATCCTGAAGCCGCTCTCCTCGGCAATCTCCATCGGCACCGGCGGGCCGTTCGGAGCGGAAGGGCCGATCATCATGACCGGCGGCGCGATCGGATCGTTATTTGCCCAGTGCTTTCATCTGAGCGCCGCCGAGCGCAAGACCCTTCTCGTCGCAGGTGCGGCAGCCGGCATGACCGCCATCTTCGGCTCGCCGATCGCCGCGCTGACACTCGCCGTCGAACTGCTGCTGTTCGAATGGAAACCGAGAAGCTTTATTCCCGTCGCCCTTGCCACCTGCATTTCGGCGTGCTGGCGTCCTTTCCTTTTTGAAGCCGGCGCGCTCTTTCCCCGGCAATTCCACATGGACCTGCCATGGTGGGGGATCGGCCTGTGCGCCATGGTGGGCATCATCGCCGGCCTGCAATCGGGCCTTCTGACGACCCTGCTCTACCGGATCGAGGATGCCTTCGAGGCGCTGCCGATCCACTGGATGTGGTGCCCGGCAATCGGCGGCCTTGCCGTTGGTCTCGGCGGACTGATCGAGCCCCGTGCGCTGGGGGTTGGTTACGACATTATCGACGGCCTTCTGAACGGCCGACTGCTGCCGCAGGCGGTGCTGACGATACTGCTGGTCAAATCTGCCATCTGGCTCATATCGCTTTCGTCAGGCACATCGGGTGGCGTGCTCGCACCTCTCCTCATCCTTGGCGGCGCGCTTGGCTGGCTGGTCGGTCTGGCGCTGCCCGGCGATCCCGGTTTCTGGGCGCTTCTGGGCATGGCTGCGATGATGGGCGGGACGATGCGTGCGCCGCTGACCGGCACCTTCTTTGCGGTCGAACTGACCGGAGACGTCTCAACCCTGCTGCCACTGCTCGCCGCCACCATCTCCGCCTATGCGGTAACGGTCCTTCTGCTACGCCGCTCGATCCTGACGGAAAAGATCGCGCGGCGCGGCCAGCATATCACCCGCGAATACGGCATCGACCCCTTCGAATATACCCGCGCCCGCGACATCATGATCGATACGGTCGATACGTTGCCGGCGGATATGCGCGTCGGCGATGCCTCCGCTTTCTTCGCAACCACCGAAAACACGCATCGGATTTATCCTGTTGTCGATCAACAAGGCGTGCTGAAAGGCATCGTTTCACGCGGCGATGCGCTGCAATGGCAGCAGAACCCGGCGCTTGCCGATCAGAGCCTCGACGAGCGCGTTTCCGACACCTCGGCTCCCGTGGCGCATCCAGAAGACACCATCGGTTATGTCGCGGATTTGATGCTTGCGACCGACACGGGCCGCATCCCTGTCGTCGATGCGGAAACCGGTCGCCTTGTTGGTCTCGTGGCCCGCAAGGATCTGCTGCGGCTTCGCCATGCGGCCAATACGCTGGAGAACGAGCGCAAGCCCTATCTCGGACCACGCAAAACCGGCCCCGCAAGAGCAGACTGATAAGGCTCATCTGAACAGCCATGGCCGGAAAGCAGGCATCCGCCTTGCCGACCGGCCGCTCCGGCTTTATAGAACAAATGTCGAAAAAGGCACGACTTGGTGTGGTCTAGCCCAAGTCCTTTCGGAAACGAAAGCTCTGTCCATGCCCCGCGCATGAGTCCCACGACGAACAACGACGCTATCCATGCGTCAAATTGTTCGTCCGTGTGGTTCTCAAAACGATGAGCTGCTCCGGTCGAACGACCAAGGAGCATTTCATGTCAAATACCCCTCAGATTTACGATGTCGTGATTGCCGGTGCCGGTCCTGTCGGTCTGTTTCTCGCCTGTGAGCTACGCCTGGCCAGGGCTTCGGTACTGGTGCTGGAGCAGGCCCCCGACCCTTCCTCTCCGCTGAAGACACTCCCCTTCGGCATGCGCGGCCTTTCCGTGCCCACCATCGAAAGTTTCCATCGCCGTGGCCTGCTCGAGGACATCACCGAAAATCAGCCAACGAAAGAGCAGCCAAACGGCAACCATGGCTTGACTGCGCATTGGATGCAGCAGCAGCGCCGACCGGGCGGCCATTTCGCTGGCATCCCGTTCTTCCACGATAATATCGACACGTCGAAATGGACTTACCGACTTCCGGATTCAACGCCTGTTATCATGGCCTCCAGCATGGAGGAGATCGAAGCCGTTCTGGAGAGACGCGCAACCGACATGGGGGCCGAGATCAGACGGGGCGCCGGCGTTGATGGTTTCGAACAGTCGGATGCGGGGGTGACCGTTTACGCCGGCGGCCAGATATTTCACGCACGATGGCTTGTTGGCTGCGATGGCGGCCGCAGCACGGTGCGCAAGGCGGGCGGCTTCGATTTCGTCGGCACCGATCCCGAATTCACCGGCTATTCCGTTAAGGTCGAAATGGCTGACCCTGAAAAGCTCGCTCCGGGCCGTCACTACACGTCGACCGGCATGTACACCTACCAAAAGCCCGGAACCATCGCGATGGTCGATTTCGACGGCGGTCATTTCCACCGAACCCAGCCGATAACGTCGGAGCATGTGCAGACTGTCCTGCGGCATGTTTCCGGCACCGACGTCAGGGTCACGGACCTCAGCCTTGCAACAACATGGACGGATCGCGCCTATCAGGCCACGACCTACCGCAACGGCCGAATATTGCTGGCGGGCGATGCCGCGCACATACACTCTCCGCTTGGCGGGCAGGGGCTTAATCTCGGGCTGGGCGATGCGTTCAATCTTGGCTGGAAACTTGCAGCGACGATCCACGGCGATGCTCCGGACGGATTGCTGGACACCTATACCGGCGAGCGGCACCCGGTGGGAGCACAGGTCCTCGACTGGTCGCGCGCGCAGGTCGCTCTCATGCGCCCGAGCCGGAGCACAAGAGCGCTGGAAGCCATCATCCGCGATCTCATCGAAACCCGCGATGGCGCGACATATTTCGCCGAGCGTGTCTGGGGTGTTTCCCTGCGCTGTGAGCTTGGCGGCCAACATCCGCTTGTCGGCCGCAGCGTTCCGGATTTCGTATTGACCGATGGAAGGAAGACCGGCGAACTTCTGAGAGAAGGCAAAGCTCTGCTTTTGGACTTTGGCACGGATGCATCGCTTGAGGCGCTTGCAGGCCGTTGGAACGGGCGGATTGCTTATGTAGCGGGCAATGCCGTCAACCACCTCGACTTACGCGCCGTGCTCGTGCGTCCCGATGGCATCGTCGCCTGGGCCACGGCGTCAACTCCTGACAAGGAGGAACTTACAGAAGCTGCTGGCCGGTGGTTCGGTACATTATAAACTACATCTGAAGCGGGAAATCAGCTTATGCAGGGTTGAAAAAACTGGCGCCGCCCCTTGAAAGCACCAATGGAGTGCTTTATGTACTTCGCATGAGCACGAAACTTCTGTCCAACGTCGTTCTGGTACTCAATCTTTCACGGGAAGACCGATCTTCCCTTGAAGAAACGCTTCTTGCCTATCGACGTGCTATGGCAATCCTCGATCAGACCGAAGGCGCCAACCTCGTGGCGCTGCATGCCGCGGCCTACGAGGAAATCAGGGTCAAGACAGGCCTCCCATCCCGCATGGTGACGCTGGCTTTGCGCGACCATAGCCAGCGTGATCCGCAGGAGCCGGTGCGCGACATCCCGCTCGACAGCAAGCTGTTTTCGGTCAAGGGACCGGACAGCCTCAGCATCGCCACCCTCTCGGGCCGCGTCGTCGTGCCCTACACCGTTCGTGGTTATCACGACGGCTGGAATGACTTTTCAGAAGCGCGCCTCGTTTTCGAGGGCGAAACCATCAGTATCCATGCCGGCATAAAAACCGGCTTCCAACCGAACAGGGAGGCTTCGATGAACAATGAAGGTATTCTCGGGCGGCTCGGGCGTGTCATCGCCGGTGTCATGAACAATGCCGTCGACGCGGCCGAGGCGTCCAATCCGGTCGCCGTTGCACAACAGGCCGTGCGGGAAATTGCCAGGATCGCCGAGGAAGCGCGAACGGCCCTGGGCGTGGCGGTTGCCGCCGGCCATCGCCTCAAATCGAAGGCTGCCGATCTCGATGAAGAAATCAGCGACCTCGACGACAAGATCAGGATCGGGCTCGAAAACGGCCGCGAAGATCTGGCCCGGGCCGCAACCGGGCTGCAGATCGATCTGGAGGCGCAGCGCGAAGCGCTGAACAAGGCGATCCTCGAAAATGCCGCCGAAATTGCCGAGGCGGAAACCACCTTGCGCAGCATCGCCTCTGCAAAGGCGGATGCGCAAAAACGGCTCGAAGATGCCAAGCGTGCCGAACGCGCCGCACCTGCCAGCGTGGACGCCACCCCGTCCCAGCGCAATGACCGCCGTCTGGCCGAGGCGCTGGAAGCGATCGAAAGAGTGACCGGCACACCGGCCAAGCCCAATACCGGCGCAGCCGAAGTGGAGGAGCTGGGCCGCATGCAGCGCCAGAGCGCCATCGAAGCGCGGCTCAAGGCTTTCCGGGAGGGCGAACGCTGATGGAGGGCATTGTCCAGCCAGGCACCGCGCCCTTCTGGATCGCCCTGCTGACGGTCGCCGGTCTCGGCATTGTCGAACTCGTCTCGGTCCTGCTCGGCGTATCGGCCTCCGGGCTGCTGGACGACAGTTTCAGCTACCATGCGCCGGGCGATACCGAAGCGGGGTTGCTGGGAAGCTGGATGTCCTGGCTCAACGCCGGCGGCGTGCCGCTGCTTGTTCTCGCGGTCATTCTGCTTTCGGTTTTTGCCGTTACCGGTTTCTTCATTCAGGGGGTCGCTTCCACGGTGCTTCTCGGACCCTTGCCGCTCCCTCTGGCCGTAACCGGCGCGGTTGCTGCGGCCATTCCGGCCACGCGGTCGCTCAGCCTTGCTGTTGCAAAGGTCATTCCACGCGATGAGACCAACGCGCTTGAGCAGGCCGACTTTCTGGGGCTCACGGGCGTCGTCACCATCGGGCCGCTTGACCAGGGCAAGCCCGGCACCGTGCGGGTCAAGGACCGGCATGACAATATTCACTTCCTGCGCGCGCAGGCCGCATCCGGTCACACGATCGATACGGGTGCGCAGGTATTGATCGTCGATGGGGCGGATGGGCTTTTCCAGGCCATCCCCGCACCGCCGGATCTGAAAAATTCATAATAGCAGGCACAACAGGGGTTAATTCACCATGGACTTCTTTTCTTTGAGCCTGATTGCCGGTGCCATCGTCACGGCGATCGTCGTCATCGGCATCATCATGACATCGCTTTATACGCGCTCGACGCGCGACAAGGCCTATGTCAGAACCGGCCTTGGCGGCAAAAAAGTCGTACTCGACGGCGGCGCAATCATTCTGCCGATCTTCCACTCCTATTCCTGGGTCTCGCTCAGCACGTTGCGGCTGGAAGTGAAGAGATCCGAACATGAATCGCTGATCACCAAGGATCGCATGCGCGCCGATATCACCGCCGAATTTTACGTGCGCGTGAAGCCGGACGCCGAAAATATCGCGCTCGCCGCCCAGACGCTTGGCGACCGGACAAATGATGCCGATGCGCTGAAATCCCTTGTCGAGGCGAAGTTCGTCGACGGCCTGCGCTCGGTCGCCGCGACCATGTCGCTGCGCGACCTGCAGGAACAGCGTGCCGAATTCGTCAAATCCGTGCAGGCGGCCGTCGCCCATGACCTGCAGTCCAACGGTCTGGAGCTGGAATCGGTGTCGCTGACGCGGCTCGATCAAACCGACATCAAGCATTTCAACCCCAACAACACCTTCGATGCGGAAGGCCTGACGGCGCTGACGCGGATCACCGAGGAGCGTAAACGCGAGCGCAACCAGATCGTCCGCGACAACGAAGTCGAAATCGCCACCAAGGACCGCGAAGCCGTGCTACGCCGACTGACCATCGAGCGCGAACAGCGCGATGCGGAACTGACGCAGGAACGCGATATCGCCAACAAGACCGCGGAAACCCGGGCAGAGGCGGCACGCGCCGAACAGGCGGCCCGTCTGAACGAGGAAACGGCGAAGCTCGATACCGAACGGGGCATTGCCGAGCGGGACGCGGAAGCCCGTCAGGCGCGCGAGACCGCCCGCATCGAGGCGGAGCGCGGCATCGCCGAGCGCGAGGCGGAAGCCCGCAAGATCACCGAAACCGCCCGGATCGAAGCGGCGATCGCCGTCGCCCAGAAGGTGGAGCAGGAACAGGCTGCGCGTGCCAAGGCTGATGAAGCCAAGGCAGCCGCCATCACCGCCGAAGAACAGGTGGCAACCGCCCGCGAAGTGGAAATCGCCGAACGCGCCAAACGCATTGCCGTGATCGACGCCCGCAAGGCGGCCGAACAGGAAGCGACAGCGATCACCGTGAAGGCGGAAGCAGAACGCGAAGCTGCGGAAAACCTTGCCGCCGCCGCCAAGATCGGCGCTGAAGCCGAGGCGCAGGCCGCCAAAATCCGCGCCGAAGGCGTCATCGCGCTCGGTGATGCCGAGGCGCAGGCGGAGCGTGCGAAAAACGATGCACGCAATGCGCTTTCCGGCGACATCATCGAATTCGAACTTGCCCGCGCGCGGATCGCCATCATCCCCGAGGCGCTGGCCGAAGCGATGAAGCCGATCGAGAAGATTTCCGACATCCGCATCTTCAGCGCCGGAAATCTGGCCAGCGCGCTCGGTGGCGGCAGCGACGGGCAAAGTGGCAATGGCCTGGGCGATCTTTCAAGCCAACTGCTGAGCTTCACCGCGCAGAAGCCGGTTCTCGATGAAATCCTCGCACAGGCCGGCTTCAAGGGCGCCGACCCGACACAGGCCCTGCTCGCGGCATCGATTACGAATGCCACGGATCGCCCAACGCCGGAAAGGCAACCAGCGAAGGAAACGTAAGGAAGCCCGGCATTCCTTCCTGCAATGACACCAAGCGCGGTCACCCTGGCGGTGGCCGCGCTTTTTGTTCCAGACTTGTCTTGATAAGCCCTGCCTGCCACACACAGGATTACAGCCCCGCAGTCGGGTCCCGCCATTCGCGGAAACAGGTCTGGAGAGACTGCCGCAGGCTATGCTCCAGCGTATCGAACGCAGTCATGTTCTGACGCGCCAGTGAAATAACCCATGCGCCCTGAAGCCCGATTACCAGTCTCTCGGCATCAGCCTCCGGGTGCTGATTTCCGAACCGCCGTGCCTGGGCAGCGATCCGGGCCAGCCAGTCACCCAGCACATCCGCACCGATCTGGCGCAAATCGGGCTTTTCATCCCCGGCCTGAATGATGCTGAGCACGGGGCAACCCATGATCCGGCCGTTGTCCTGCGAAAGGCGGGCTATTGCGCGGCAGAGCGCCACCGAACCGATGGCGAAGCTCTCCGCATCATCGAAACTCGCATCGATCAACTCGGCGATCTTCCGGCCCGCCCACCGTGTCGCCTCGGCGGCGAGCTGCTCCTTGCCGCCGGGAAAATGATAATAGAGCGAGCCTTTCGGCAGGCCCGCTTCGGCAAGTATCTCAGCCAGTCCAACACCCGCATAACCGCGCCGCCGAAACAGCGCGGAGGTGGCCCGGATCAGGGTATGGCGGTTTTTGCTTTCATCCATCCCCATGTTCTAAACACTGTAGACCGTTCGGTCCAGCAATGTTATTAGACCAATCGGTCCAAAGGGAGCGAGGTACGGATGACTGACATTGCAGAAAGCCGGGAAATCAGTATCGCTTCGGAGGGGAACATGCTTGCCGGGCGGTTTTTTCCGCCTGTGGGACCTGTAGCTGCTCACCTTGTCCTTCACGGCGCCACCGGCGTTCCCGCGCGCTATTATCGTGCCTTCGCCACATGGGCGGCAAGACAGGGCATCGGCGTCCTGACCTATGATTACCGCGACTTCGGCGCATCGCGGCGGCGCCCGATGCGCGAGAGCCGGGCGACGATGGCCGACTGGGGAGTTGCCGACCAGATGGCGGCAGAAACGGCACTTCGCCAGATTGCGCCGCACGGGCCGATCTGGCTGCTCGGCCATTCCCTCGGCGGACTGACATTTCCCTTTCGGCGTCATGACGAGCGGCTTGAACGAGTTATCACCGTCGGCTCCGGCTTCGCCCATGTCAGCGACCACCCGTGGAGTTATCGACCGGCGGTGATCGCGTTCTGGTATCTGCTGGGCCCGCTCGCCACTGCCCTGACGGGCTATCTGCCCGGACGCAGGCTGCTTCTGGGCGCGGATCTGCCCGCCGGAATTTACTGGCAGTGGCGCCGCTGGTGCACGAACCGGAATTTCTTCCGTGGCGATATCGGCAAATCGCTGCCGGAACCGGATTTCTCGGCCACCCGTTTCGATCTGCGCATGATGACGATGGCAGACGATGTCGTGGTTCCGCCTGCCGCCGTCTGGCGATATGCCGACGCTTTTCCGCCGGGAAGCCTTAGCCGCAGAACCCTGCGGCCGGAAGAATTCGGCCTTACATCCCTGCGCCATATCGAGGTCATGTCGGAACGTGCCGCGGCGGCATGGCCGGCAATATTAGGGCTGGAGGAGATGCCCACCGGGTCGCGGTTTTAGTAGTCAGCCACCATTCAATCCGTCGCGGGCGGTTTTGCGCGCCTGAAAGCCGACGATCAGCGCAACGCTCAACACCACCAGCGGCGCAATGGCGTGACCGAACTCTCCATTCGACAGGACGGTACCGGCTGCCGCAACCATCACCACGCTGGCAAGCGCCGCACCCGCCAGCCGTGTCGGCCGATATGCGATGAGAAGAGCCGCCGCAAATTCCAGGGCTCCGGTGAGATAGTTGAACCCGTTAGGATAACCCCAGCGTCTGTAATCGGCGAGGATCGTTTCGGATGCGAAGATATTGCCGATCCCGCCGAGAACGAAAAAGGCGGATAAAAGCCAGGCAAGGATGGATTTCCAGGGCAGGTTACGCATGAGGGCTCCTGATTGCGGGCTGAGTGCCATGAAGGAAGGTGGAAACGGCGTCATGCGCGAGACGGGAGACTTCGCCGGCCGGAAGCGGCAGGCTTATGGCCCCGACGAGCGCACGCAGTTGTGGACCGGTAACAACAAGCCCGATAAATTGCTCGGCAAGCTTTTCCGGCGGGAGATTTCCGCGCAATTCCGGTAAGCGCGGGCGCAGCCAGTCGGCAAGAATCTCAACGCCCGTATCATGACCGGAACGCAGGATTGCCTGCGCAAGCTCGGGAAAACGTTGCCCCTCGGCAATCATCAGGCGCTGCAATGCCAATGTGCGTGGCTGCAGCACCACCTCAAGCAGCCTCTCGCCAAACATGACAAGCGCCGGACCGATTTCTCCGCTGCCGGCATCGAGCTGGCGAAGCGGTGCAGCCTGTTCGTTGCAGAGCCGTGTGATGACATCCACGAACAGCCCCTGCTTGCCGCCAAAATGCTCATAGATGTTTCGGCGCGATCCACCGGCCTTTGCGATGAGCGTGTCCAGCGATACCGCCTCATATCCCTGATCGAGAAAGAGGTTGGCGGCTGCATCCATCAGGGCCTGTATCCGCGCCACACCGCGCGCCGTTGGCAAATGGTCTTCCGTCATGTCCGATTCCCGCTCGCTTTATGGTATGGTATGATACCGTACCATTTTACGCAAGATGTCTGCGACTTGCCGGTTCGCGCTGATGCATTTGCCCGAAAACGATTGCCACTCGCTCCCGATTTGGCTAGAAAGCCCTCGCGCGGGACGACCCGCGCCTTGAAACGTTCCGGGGACGGCCCTGACTCTCAATCTTGGGATCAGGATGACCGATTTACCGAACGCCCTCCCTGTCTCCGACCTTCCATTACACGCACGGTCTTCCTGCGTCCGGCGCAGCCGCGACTCCGGATACCGGCGTATCCCCGTCATTGCCGAAATTTACTGAAGGATCTCCCATGGCCGGCCCCATCGAGCAATTCGAAGTCAGACCTATCGTTGAAATCACAGTCGGGGATATCGACCTCAGTTTCACCAATGCCTCGGCATACATGTTCCTCACCGTCACACTGGCCAGTTCATTCCTGCTTCTGGCAACCGGCAAGGCCCGCCTCGTGCCCGGCCGCTGGCAATCAGGCGCTGAACTGCTTTACCAGTTCGTCGCCAGGACATTGCGGGACAATGCCGGTGAACAGGGGATGCGGTTCTTCCCCTTCGTATTCTCGCTTTTCATGTTCATCCTGTTCGCAAACATGATCGGCATGTTTCCTTATGCCTTCACCGTAACCAGCCAGATCATCGTCACATTCGGCCTGGCCATGATGGTGTTTGGCACCGTCACGCTCTACGGCCTGTTCAAGCACGGCATCGGATTTTTCGGCCTGTTCAAACCCACCGGCATCCCGGTAATTCTGGCGCCCATCATCGTGCCGATTGAAATCATCTCCTACATGTCGCGCCCGGTCAGCCACTCCGTTCGCCTGTTTGCGGTGATGCTCGCCGGTCATATCACCCTGAAGGTCTTTGCAGGTTTTGTCGTCTCGCTTGCCAGCGTCAATGCCCTCGGCGTGATCGGCGCCATCGCGCCGCTCTTTATGACGGTGGCGATCACCGCACTGGAGTTTCTGATGGCCGCCATTCAGGCCTACGTGTTCACCATGCTGACCTGCATGTATCTCAACGACGCCCTGCATCCGGGACACTGACACGCCGCCCGCAATCCGGTTTCGAATGGAATATCCACCGCCATGCCTGATGCCCCTTGCCCGAAAAAGGGACATCAGGCGCGCTGACGCTCCCCGGAAGGCCGGTGCAAACGTTCAAGGATCAGGGGCAAAACCCCGCCGGCACGCAAAATGGCGATCTCCGCCCTCGTTTCGATCGCCGCAGACGCCTCGAAGGAAATCGAAGCCCCGCCGGGCCGCGTGATCGTTACGGGTACCGCACAGCGGGGCGCGATCGACAGGGCATCGGCATCGACACTGATCATGTCGCGAGCGGTCAACCTGAGCTGCACGGGGTCCAGCCCTTCCGGAAGCCGAAGCGGCAGGACACCCATACCGATCAGGTTCCAGCGGTGAATGCGCTCAAAACTCGTCGCCAGCACCGCCCGAACACCCAGAAGCGCAACGCCCTTGGCCGCCCAGTCGCGGGAGGAGCCCATTCCATAACGCTCCCCCGCCACGACAACGACCGATCTGCCTTCGGCTTCGTATCGCTGGGCCGCATCCCAGAGAGAAAGCATGTCGCCCGTTCCGGCATGGATGGTCGAGCCGGCGGGAATGCCGGCCCCCAGAAGATTGCGCACCGTCTTGTTGGTGAAGAGGCCGCGTATCATGACCTCCCAATTGCCGCGCCGTGAAGAAAAGACATTCAGATCAAGCGGATTTTCACCGTGCCCGATGAGGTAGCGCCCCGCATCGCCCGCTGCGGGAATGGCACCGGCGGGCGAGATATGGTCGGTCGTAATATCGTCGCCAAGCGCAAGGATCGGATGGGCGTCATAGGCGCCAAGCCTCGTCCCATTGCCGAAGCCGGCGAAAGGTGGTCGCCGGATATAGGTCGACTTTTCATCCCAGGGAAAAAGCGTCGTTGTGGGCGCGGGAAGCTCCTTCCAGGCTTTGCTTGCCTCGGCGGCATCATAGGCGGGGGCGAAATCCGCGATCCGCGACGCCCTCTCCACGGCCGCATCGATCTCGGCAGCGGTCGGCCAGATCATCGGAAGCGTGACGGGAGTACCGTCTTCTGCGATGCCGAGAGGATCATTCATGATATCGAGCTCGACCGTACCGGCCAGCGCGAAGGCCATGACCATGGGCGGCGAGGCCAGAAACCCTGCTTCCAGCTGGGGATGAACCCGGCCGGGGAAATTGCGGTTGCCGGAAAGAACCGCGACGGGAAGAATGTCCCGCTCCGCCATCGCCTTCGCAACCGGGCTGGTAAGCGGGCCGGAATTGCCGATGCAGGTCGTGCAGCCGTAACCGACGATGCCGAAGCCGACAGCCTCCATATCGGCCAGCAGCCCGGCGCGGGCAAGATAATGCTCCGCGGTCGGTGATCCGGGAGCGGTGGAGGTCTTGACCCAATGCGGCGGACGCAGGCCATGGGCGTTGGCTTTGCGCGCCAGAAGCCCGGCGGCGATCAGGAGCCGGGGATCGGATGTGTTGGTGCAGCTGGTTATCGCGGCGATTGCAACAGCCCCGTCGTTCGGCTCACCTTCAAGAGAAAGCGCGCCTTTTTTCCTCATCGCGGCAATCGCCTTGCGCGTTGCACTCACGGAAATCCTGTCCTGGGGGCGGCGTGGCCCGGCAAGGCTTGGCTCGACACTGGAGAGATCAAGATCGAGGGTCGCGGAATAGCGGGGATTGGCGTCGGGATCGAACCATATTCCAACACATCTGGCATAGGTCTCCACCAAGGCGGCATGATCCGGCGCCCGCCCGGTCTTGAGCAGATAATCGACCGACTGGCGGTCAATGGGAAAATAACCGCTATTCGCTCCGAATTCCGGAGTCATGTTGGCGATGACCGCGCGGTCGCCCGCCGTCAGGCCGGAAACACCCGGCCCATAAAATTCCACATATTTATCCTGCAGATCGATCTGGCGCAGCAGATGCGTGACGACGAGCGCGAGGTCCGTGGCAAGCACGCCCTCTTTCAGCGCTCCCGTCAGCCGGACACCGACAACATCCGGCACGCGAAGGGCGACGGGCATGCCGAAAAAGACGCTTTCGGCCTCCAGCCCGCCGACACCCCAGGCAAGCACCCCGATGCCATTGATCATCGGCGTATGGCTGTCCGTACCGATCAACGTGTCCGGCATGGCCCATAATGTCCCGTCACGGCGCTGCGCGGTCACAACAGTCGCCAGCCGTTCGAGGTTGAGCGTATGCATGATGCCAGTGCCGGGAGGATGGGTCCGGAAATCGGCAAGCGTATTCGTTGCCCATTTCATGAAACTATATCGTTCCGCATTCCGCTCATATTCGCGCTCCATATTGCGAAGAAGCGCGGATGAGGTGGCAAAGACATCCACCGCGACGGAATGGTCGGTCGACACATCCACCGGGACGACCGGATTGAGAAGGGCCGGATCGCCCCCCGCTTCCGCAAGCGCCGAGCGCATTCCGGCAATATCGACCAGAGCCGGGCCGCAGGTCGTGTCATGCATCAGGACCCGGTTCGGCAGAAACGGAATTTCAACCTCGCTGCTACCCGTTTCAAGCCAGTCGATCATCGCGGCTTTCGCGCGTGCCGCATCGTCTCCTCCAGTGCGAAGAACGTTTTCCAGCAATATGCGATGAACATAGGGCATGCGCGCCAGACAGCTTCCCGCCTCCGCGGGAAGATCGATAATGTCGTAGCTGAGGCCGTTTATATCGAGTTTGGTACGCATGCTATTATGTTCCGTTCAGGCACTGCGGGAAGAGGACTGGCCGACCTTGAACTGCCCGGTCGGACTATCATCGGCATCTGGGCCGGGGAAACGCATGAACCATGTCATGAAGAACGAAATGATCAACAGGACCGCAAGGAACATGAGACCGCCCAATGGGCTTCCCGTCGCCGTTTTCGCATAGCCCATGGCATAAGGACCCACAAAGCCGCCGAGATTGCCGATGGAATTGATCGCCGCGATCGAGACGGCGGCCGTGGCGCGTGTCAGGAACAGGCCCGGAAGCGACCAGAACGGCGACTTGAAGGCATATATGCCCGCCAAAGCCACGGAAATCAGACCGATTGCGACATAGGGATCACGCGTCAGGCCCGTGGCGGCCAGCGCGACACCGCCGATCAGCAGCGGTACGGCGCTGTGTTTCTGCCTTTCACCCGTGCGATCCGAGTTCTTCGACCACAGCACCATGGCGACGGTGGCAAGAGCGTAGGGCACCATCGCGACGAGACCGATCTGGAAATGGGTCAGATCCTGTCCCAGTCCCTGAATGATCTGCGGCATCCACAGACCGATTCCGAGATTGCCGACCTGATAGATGAAATAAATCGCCGAGAGAAACAAAACCTTCGGATTGGAAATCGCCTGCCAGAGACCAAGATGCTGAACGTGCCGCCGTTTTGTGTGATCGGCCTCCAGTTCCCTGACAAGCCAGTTGCGCTCCTCATCCGTCAGCCACTTCGCCTTTTCAGGCCGGTCAGTCATATAGAAATAGTTGAAGATACCGGCTGCAACGGCGGGGAGCCCTTCAAGGATCAGCATCCAGCGCCAGCCGGCAAGTCCGAAACCGCTGACATTGTCCATGATCCAGGTGCTGAGCGGCGCTCCCATGAGATAGGAGACCGGAATGGCGGCCGTGAAGAATGCGACCGTCGTTGCCTGCTCCCTGGCCCGGAACCAGTAGGTCAAATAGATGATGATGCCGGGAAAAAAGCCCGCTTCGGCGACGCCAAGCAGGAAGCGCAGCGTATAAAGCTGCCAGGCCTCCTGGACAAAACCTGTCAGGACGGCAACCGCTCCCCACGTCAGCAGGATACGCGAAATCCAGATACGCGAACCATATTTCTGCAGAGCGACGTTGCTCGGCACTTCGAAAAGAAAATAACCGATGAAGAAGATGCCGCCGGCAAATCCGAAGGCTTCCGCGGACAAGGCCAGATCCTTGTTCATCTGAAGCGCGGCATATCCAAGATTGGCGCGGTCAAGATAAGAGATGACATAAAGAATGAAGGTGTAGGGGACGATCCTCCAGAAGACCTTTCTCATCGTGGTCTTCTCGAGTCTGCCGATATCTGTGAGCGTCATGGCTACCTCCCCCAACGCATCATTGTTCAATTGCCTCCCGAGGCACGGCATTTTTACATAACGTGATTATAAAATGCAATTGATATTTACGAAGCCTCAGTTTAATAAAGGCCCATGACGCTGGAGGAGCATCGGCATGAAATATGCGAGGGACCTGTATGCCTATGTCGGGGCAAGAACGACGCAAAAGCGCAATGCCCGTGGCGACGGCCTGAACGTTTACCGGCTGACGCGGGAGTTCCAGTGGGTTCACCTGCAATTGCTGGAACTCGAAAACCCCTCATTCCTGGCCTTCGACCGCACCGGACAATGTCTCTATACCGTGCACGGCGATTCCGACCGTGTCTCCTCATTTGCCATTGGCAAGGACACGGGCACGCTCACCCTCCTCAATGAACAGTCGACGAGGGGGCGCAATCCCGTTCACCTGTCCTTCGACCCGTCGAACCGGTACATGGTGGTGGCAAACCACATCACATCGTCGCTGACACTCCTGCCCCGGTTCGATGATGGCAGTCTCGGGCCAGTTTGCGATCTGGCGGATGTCACGGGCGCCATCGGCCCGCATCGCATCGAGCAGGCGCTGCCGAAACCGCATCAGGTCGAGTTCGATCCCAGCGGAAAATGGATTGCCGTTCCGGACAAGGGAACGGACAAGGTGCTTGTCTTTGCCATTGATACGGCGGGCAGCGTCCTGAAGGAAATCGCCCATTGCGCAGCGCGCGAGACCTCCGGGCCGAGGCACATCGCGTTCCATCCGCAGGGCCAGCTGGCCTATGCCATCAATGAACTTGATTCCACCGTCACCGGCTATCGCTTCGATCAGCACACCGGAAAACTGGAACCGTTTCAAATCCTGTCCTCCCTTCCGGACAGCTTCACCGCGAATAGCCGTGCATCGGAAATCCGGATCTCGGATGACGGACGTTTTGTCTATGCCTCCAATCGCGGCAGCGACACGATCGCGGGCTTTGCCATTGGCGATGGCGGCCGCCTTGATCTCATCGGCCATTGGTCGACAGCGGGAAGAACACCGCGGTTTTTCACGATTCTGCCCGGCAACGGGATGCTTGTGGCAAACGAGGATTCCGACACTGTCGTCGCCTTCGATATCGACCAGCATACGGGACGATTGATCCCGAGGCATGAGGTCCTTCGCGTCGGAAGCCCGGTCTGTATCGTGACGAGACCCGTGGGCTAGATTTTCGGAGACTTGATGCGGCTGGCGCCCATGATGTGGGTATAGAGAAAAGCGGCAGCCTCGTTGCGGCGCCCATGTTCGATCAGGTCGAGGATTTGCAGATGCTCCTCCGTCTGCCGGGGCAGGCGGCTGCGGTCTATGGTGATGTGATATTCGATGAGCCGGCGCAGACGGTTGATACGTTTGATCGCATCCAGGAAAAATTCGTTCTGCGAGCAGGCGACGAGCATCTCGTGAAACTCGTTGTTGGCCTTGAAGATTTCAGCGCGTGACCATGTCTCATATCCGCCGTCGCGCAGCCTTGTCTGCACCTCCCGCGCCCGCTTGAGCCCTTCGGCATTGGGCTCGAAACTTGGAAGCAGCATGGCTTGCTGCTCGATCACGGCGCGAAACGCATAACCGTCCTCATAGCTCTTTTTCGACGTCAGGGCCTGCGTGAACGCCCAGCCATTGCCGGGCAGGCGCTCGATCCAGCCTTCTTCCGCAATGCGCCGAAGAACTCTCAGAAGCTTGGTGCGCGGCAGATCGTAAAACCGCATGAGTTCGTTTTCGCTCAAGCGCTCGTCGAGTTTGCCCGCGAGACGATCCTCGGCGATGCGAAAATAGATCGCCTCATCACCCTCGCCATCCTCGACACCCGCAGATTTCACATCCTCGAGACTGCCGGGATCAACGGCCAGAAAATAACCCCGATTCGGCTCCGCCCGCACAACGCCCTGGGTCTCGAGTTGCTTGAGCGCGCTCATGATGGGAGCACGGGAAACACGAAAGGCATCCGCCAGCATTTGAAGAGGAAGGTGCTCACCCTTGCCGATGCCGTTCGTCTGGATGAATTCAATGACGTTTCCGACGATCTGAGGCGTAAGACTTTTCCGTACCATGGGGCTCGCTCTGTAGTTTTGCCCAGTTTTGTATGATCCCCCGCTTCAAAGCAACAGGCGGCAGCCCCTTCGGGCTGCCGCCTCACCGTTCAATCCTCGTCCTGCCGGAAGCGGGAAAGCCCCTTGAAGACGAAGGGTGCGATCAGCGCAATCAGTGCGAAGGCGATCATCGTCGCCGAACTCGGATGCTGCAACAGGATCATCGGATCACCAAGGCTCATCTGCAGCGAACGCCTCAGGGCGCTGTCGGCCAATGGCCCGAGGATGAGACCGACAACGGCGGGCGCGACCGGATAGTCGAATTTCCGCATGAAAAAGCCGACAACGCCAAACCCGGTCAGCAGCAAGAGTTCCACGACGGAAGGATTGGCCGCGATGGTTCCCATGGAGGCGAAGACGAGGATACCCGCATATAGCCATGGCAAGGGAATGGCCAGAAGACGCACCCACAATCCGACCAGCGGAAGATTGAGCACCAGCAACATGACATTGGCAATGAAGAGGCTGGCAACCAGCCCCCAGACGAGATCCGCATGCTGCGCAAACAGCAGTGGACCCGGCTGGATATTATACTGCTGGAATCCCGCCAGCATGACCGCCGCCGTGGCGGAGGTGGGCAGCCCAAGCGTGAGCAGGGGAACGAGCGTACCAGCGGCCGAAGCATTATTCGCGGCTTCGGGACCGGCGACACCCTCGATTGCGCCCCGGCCGAATTCTTCCGGCTTTTTCGACAGCTTCCGCTCGATATTATAGCTGAGGAAGGTCGGAATCTCCGCGCCGCCGGCGGGCAGCGCACCGATCGGAAAACCAATCACGGTCCCGCGCAGCCACGGTTTCCATGACCGTTTCCAGTCCTCGAGCGTCATCCAGATCGATCCTTTGACAGGGATCGGCTTTTCCGGCTTATGCAGGTGGCGGGAAGCGACAAGCAGCGCTTCGCCGATGGCGAAGAGGCCGACCGCCAACGTCGTCACCTCGACACCGTCCAGAAGTTCCGGCACGCCGAAGGTCAGGCGCGCTTGCCCGGTCAGTTGATCGATACCCATCAGGCCGAGCCAGAGACCGAAGGCAAGGCTGGTGAGGCCCCTGAGCGGTGATGAGCCGAATGTCGCGGAAACGGTGACGAAAGCGATCAGCATCAGCCCGAAATAATCCCACGGACCGAACTGGACGGCGACCTTGACGAGAATGGGCGCAAGGAATGCAAGGCCGAAAGTGGCGATCAAAGCCGCGACGAAGGAACCGATCGCGGCCGTGGCAAGCGCCGGACCACCGCGACCCGACCGCGCCATCCTGTTGCCCTCCAGCGTCGTCACCACCGACGCACTTTCTCCCGGGGTATTGAGCAGGATGGCCGTCGTCGACCCGCCATACATGCCGCCATAATAGATGCCGGCAAACATGATGATCGAACCGCCGGGATCGAGCTTGAAGGTCACCGGCAGCAGAAGGGCGACCGTCAGCGCCGGGCCGATGCCGGGAAGGACACCGACAGCCGTGCCGATGATGACCCCCACGGCGGCAAAGACCAGATTTGCCGGCTCGATCGCGGTGGCAAAGCCTTGAAACAGGGCAAGAAGCGAATCCATGACCACCTCAAAACAGACGCTCGAGCGGCCCCAGGGGCAGCGCAAGGGTCAGGAGCTTGTTGAACATGAGAAAGATGAGGACGGCGATGATCGCTCCCAGACAGAGGTCCACCGGCAGCGCCCTGCGCCCGAATGCCCGGGCAGTGAAGGCGAAAAGCAGCGTCGAACCGAGAATGAAGCCACCGCCAAGCCAGATTGCGCCGATCAGACCCGACAGGGCAATGGCGATCCAGCCCACTGCCTTCCAGTCGGTTGGCTCGTCCTCCAGTTCGGTTGGCCTGAAGGCGCTGACCAGATGCCCGAGCGCCAGGGCGACAAACAGCAGGGCGACGAAATAGGAAGCCGCATTCGCGCTCATGCCATAGGTCGCACGCGCCGTCATGCGGCTCGCATCCCAGTAAGTGATGACCGCTATGGCGAACAGAATGACGGCGACGGCCACCGCGGGCGGATTGCGCAGTGAAGATGTTTTGAATGTCATGATATTCCTCGCAAGCGGGAAGCGGTCTCTCCGCTTCCCGCGCTGGCCAGATCAGTCGGCAAGGCCGATGGATGTCAGGATGGTCCGGACGCGTTCGGTTTCAGAGCCGATAAAACTCTTGAACTCCTCCGAGGGCGCGTAATAGTCGGTCCATCCGCGAGCTTTCAGAACGGTCTGCCACTCGCCCGATTTGACGGTCTTTTCAACGGCCACCTGCAATGCCTCCAGCTCCTTGCCCTCGACACCCGGTCCGGCGAAGACACCACGCCAGTTCACCAGCTCTATGTCGAAACCCTGAGCCTTCAGCGGCTTGGCTTCGATGCCCGGGATAGGCTCGGGATAGGATATGGCGAGCGCCCGCAGGTCACCGGACTTGATCTGACCTTCCCATTCGCCATAACCCGAAACGCCTGCCGTCGCCTGCCCGCCAAGCATCGCGGCAAGGGACTCGCCGCCGCCGGAATAGGCGACATAATTGACCTTGGCCGGGTCCTGCCCGGATGCCTTGGTCACCAGCGCCGCCAGAATATGATCGGCGCCGCCGGCCGATCCTCCGACCCAGATGGCCTTGGCCACGTCCTTGCCGATGGTCGCCTGCAGATCGGCCATCGTCTTGATCGGCGAATCCTTCGGCACGACAATGACAAGCGGATCGCCGGTGAGGCGGGCAAGAGGTGTCACCTGCGTCAGATCGACGGGCGACCTGTTGGAAATGCTGGCGCCGACCAGCGTGATGCCGGCAACGAGCAACTGGTTGGAGCTGCCCTTGGCCTGCCCGACAAATTGCGCCAGCCCAACCGTGCCGCCGGCGCCGGGTACGTTTATGACCTGTACGCTCTTGGCGGCACCGGTCGTCATCATGACCTCCTGAAGCGAGCGCGATGCCGCATCCCAGCCGCCGCCTGCCCCGGCCGGCGCGGTGATCGTCAATTCCAGCTGCTGCGCCTTCACGGGTGTTACGGCGAAGCTTGCGGCAGCGAGTGCGGCCGCAAAGCCAAATCCGATTAATTTTTGCATAGGTTCCTCCGACAGACTTCATGCTCCCTCCGAGCATTCGGCGAACTTGCATTATATAATTACAAAAGTAAATACCCGCGTGAACGCGATTTCTGCCTGCAGGCCTTTGCCGGTCCTCCCGTGCACATGATGCAGCCGAGATGCACCGAACGAAGCGCCCGACACCCCTCGCGCATTTTTTCCCCGGTCAGAAACAGGGACGCACTCTGCTTATATGATGCCATGCTGCGCTTCAGACGCTGAAAGACATTCGCGATCCAGCGGTTTCGAAGGGCGTTTCCTTGCCTGCTGGAACAGGTGGAGAATACGGAGCGGAGTTGCAAAACTGGGGAAACGCGGCATCTCAGCGCGAGACCGGTTGGCCCTATGCGACATTCTGCCCGGTCCTTGCCTCAAGCCGATGCATGGAGGAAAGAACGGGCATCACGACTGGCGCGATGCCTGGTTGTCTTCAAAAGCCGCCATCTTCGACCTGACCGGCTATCGCCTTTCAGGACGGTCGCTTTCAGAGCGCAGAGAAAGTCCGAACGACACCATCGTGAAACCCGCCACGAGAAGATCCGCGGCCAGAATGATGTCTGGTCCGGCACCGAGCCGGAAACAACGGTCGACGACCAGCCAGAGGATAAAAAACAGTGTGGTCCATCCACCCGCCAGGAGGGATGCGGCGCCCCGGCGCGGGCGGAGCGTTTCGCCAACCCAGAGCCGCAGCAATGCGAGACCGAGAAACAGGCAGCAGAAAACCAGGAAAATGGCGGGAGACAGCAGGCCCTGATCGACACAGATGACGCATCCCATGGCCGCCTGAAAAGCGCCGATGGCAATCCAGTCCGGGTAAGGTACCGGACGCGCAAGCCGCATGATGATGATCGCGAAGAGCAACCCGCCCAGCATTGGTGCCAGACCCGGCAGATACCCCTCGAAATTCCGCTCAAGAAACCTGTTGGCGAGCGACAACAGGGCAAAATCAAGAAGAATCACACCGAGCGCGACGATCCTCAGCCAGTCGGACGGTTTCTGGAAACGGTTCGAGCCGGTCTCCCGTCCCCAGCGGATGAAAAGGCGGAGCCGGGGGAAAAGAGACGGGGCACGTTGGTGGGGAAAAACGTGCCCCGTCCGATGTCCGGCGATGGGCGCTGCGGACATCACAGGCCCTGACTGTGGGGGACGATACGTCAGAGCCATGGTTATCGGAGGCGGACCGGCCGCGAAGTCCGCATAGCCTCCCGAAACGAACAGGTCGCCGCGGGGCGAAAGGGACTGGTGTGGAACATTTTCCCGATCCTGCGTCATTTTCGGAAACGCCTCCTCCATTCGCCAACCGGTTCGCTTTCGAGGTCACACCGGTCAACCAGCCCCATCCGCAAGGGTGGAAGGGGCCATGTCCTTATATATACATACAACACGTTTGTAAATTCGAACCTAATCATCTTTCCTCACCAGCGCGCGTCAGACGTGGTTTGCCTGCCCTGACTTTTTCAGGAGTGGTTCAGTTTCGATCCGGGTGTTTTTGCTGAAGCCCGGCCAGCAACGTTGTAATCAGAAGACTTCCATCCTGAGAAAGCGTGAAGACGCTCTTTCTCAAGGCCCATTCTGTAATGAGGCCGCCTATCGCCGCATAAAGCATGGACGCAGCCTTTTCCGGTGTCCATGGCTTCATCATTCCGGGGTTGCGCTCGACGGCCCTGAATATGCGCACGAACAATTCATGCATTTCCTCGGGAAAGGTATTTTGCGCCGCCTCGTCTTTTTCCGCCATAACGATATCGAGCCGCATCATGACCCGCAGCAGGCCGCGCTGACGGGGATCCTGCTCCAGCTGCCTGAAGGTGTCGGCGATGATGTCGCCGAGCTTTTCGATGGAAGCGGAGCTGCGACCCTCGGAAAGTTCATCGGCAAATCGCCTGAATGGTTCCTGCGCCTCGTTTCTGAGGGCAAGCAGAAGACCGTGCTTGTTCTTGAAGTGCCAGTGGATCGCCCCGCGGGTCACGCCGGAAAGAGCAGCGATTTCTTCCAGGCTCACATTGTCGTAGCCCTTGTCCAGAAACAGGGTCTCCGCCGCCTGCAAGATCTGGCGACCGGTTTCCGCCGCCTGCTCCTTGGTTCTCCTCACGTCTCTAAACTCCCATGACTGAATTGCGCCGTTGCTTTTCTACATGGACCAGCACGGCAAAAGCAAACCGCCGCCCCGCCGCAGCTCGTCGCGGCGGGACGGTAATTCATCGGCCTCAGGCGGTTTTCGGCTCCGCCACCTTCACCCTCCTGCGGCGAAAGATATCCGATATCAGCACGAAGAAGACCGGCACGAAAACAATCGCCAGCAAAGTCCCCGTCACCGTTCCGAAGAAGGTGGCAAAGCCGATTGCCTGACGCGCGCCGGCGCCGGCGCCTGTCGATATGACCAGCGGAATGACACCGAGACCAAAGGCAAGCGAGGTCATCAGGATCGGCCGGAAGCGAAGTTTCGCCGCCTGGCAAACCGCCTCGAATGCGCTTTCGCCAAGCTGCGCCATTCTCTCTCGCGCAAATTCGACGATCATGATGCCGTTCTTGCCCGTCAGGCCGACCACGGTCAGAAGACCCACCTGGAAATAGACGCCGTTCGACTGCCCACCGATCCACGCGCCCAGAAGCGCGCCGAGGATACCGACCGGCATGGCGAGCAGAACCGCAACGGGAATGGTCCAGCTTTCATAAAGCGCCGCAAGGCAAAGGAACATGGTTGCCAATGCCAGCCCGTAGAGAGGTAGGGCGCCGGCACCGGCATCCTTTTCCTCGAGCGACATTCCCGTCCATTGCAGGCTGAAGCCCGGCGGCAGTTTCGCCGCGAGCGCCTCCATTTCCGCCAGCGCCTCACCCGAGGAGAAACCCGGAGCCGCCGACCCTTCGATCGACATGGCGGGCAGGGCGTCATAACGGCTGACCTGCTGAGGGCCGAAAACCCAGTTCTGGCTGGCGATGGTCGAAAGATCGACGAAATCGCCATTCGCATTCGGCACCCGCCAGAGGGCAAGATCCTCCGGCCCGGTGCGGGCCAAAGGCTCGCCCTGCACATAAACGCGCTTCATGCGCCCCTCGTAAAGGAAGTCGTTCACATAGGAACTCGACCAGACGGTGGTCAGGAACGACCCGACATCCGCAGCGCTGAGGCCAACGGCGCCGGCCTTGCCCCAGTCGATGTTGAGTTCGAACTGGGAAGCATCCTCCACACCGTTCGGCCGGACCGCCATGAGTTTCGGGCTTTGCGCCGCCAGACCCAGCAGCATGTTGCGCGCTTCCAGAAGCTGCTCGTGGCTCTGGCCGGAACGCGCCTGGAGGAAGGCGGTAAAGCCGTTGGAATTGCCAAGTTCCGTGACCGCCGGCGGTACCAGCGGAACCACGATCGCTTCCTTGATGCCGCCCATCAGAGGCCCGAAGGCACGCGCGGCGATGGCCTGGGCGGAGTTTTCCTTGCCCTTGCGCTCTTCCCAGTCCTTCAGCTTGACGAACATCATGCCCATGTTCTGGCCCTGACCGGCAAAGGAGAAACCACGAACCGAGAAGACAGACTCGACGTTCTGGGCTTCGGCATTCATGTAGTAGTTTTCCACCTTGCCCAGAACCGCTTCGGTATTTTGCGCGGTCGAACCGGGCGGCGTCTGGATGATGGTCATCAAGGTTCCCTGATCCTCGTCGGGAAGGAATGAAGTCGGCGTCTTCTGGTAAAGGAAGACCATGGCGCCGACCAGTAACAGGTAGACGAGGAACATTCGCAACGGCCTTTTGGCCGAAGCCCTGACGACATTGCCGTACCGCGTCGTCAGCCATGAGAAATTGCGCTCGAACCAGTTGCTGAAACGGCTGGCGAGGCCGGACTTCGCATTGTGGTCATGGGCCTTCAGCATGGTCGCGCAGAGCGCCGGTGTGAAGATCAGGGCGACCAGCACCGAGAGCGCCATGGCCGCAACGATCGTCACCGAGAACTGCTTGTACATTTCCCCTGTTGCGCCGCCGAAAAACGCCATCGGCACGAAGACGGCGGAAACCACCATGGCGATGCCCACGAGCGCGCCCTGGATTTCTCCCATCGACTTTTTCGTGGCCGCGACAGGATCGAGATGCTCGTCGCGCATGATACGCTCGACATTTTCCACCACCACGATCGCATCATCCACCAGCAGACCGATCGCCAGAACCATGGCGAGCATGGTGAGCGTATTGATCGAAAATCCGAGCGCCGCCATGATGCCGAAGGTTCCAAGCAGAACCACCGGCACGGCCAGCGTCGGGATCAGCGTCGCGCGGAAATTATGCAGGAAGATCAGCATCACGAACACGACCAGCACAATCGCTTCGATGAGCGTGTGAATGACCGCCTCGATGGAAAGCGAGACAAACGGCGTCGTGTCATAGGGAATGACATAGCTCACCCCGGCGGGAAGAAACGCGCCGAGATCGGCCATCTTGGCCTTCACCAGTTCCGCCGTTTCAAGCGCATTGGCGCCGGATGCCAGCTGGATCGCCATACCTGACGACGGTTTGCCGTTATAGAAACTGGAGATTTCGTAGTTTTCCGTTCCAAGCTCGGCCCGCGCCACATCACGCAGCAGCACCAGCCCGCCATCGGTATCGGCACGCAACACGATGCGTTCGAAATCCTGCGGCGTCTTCAGGAGCGACTGGGCGGTGACGGTGGCATTGAGCTGCTGGCCTTCCGGCGCCGGCATCGCGCCGAAGGAACCGGCCGATATCTGCGCATTCTGGGCGCTGATCGCATTGATAACGGTCGTGGGAGAAAGACCGTAATATTTCAGCTTCTGTGGATCGAGCCAGATCCGCATCGCATATTCCGACCCGAACACTTCAACCTTGCCGACACCCTTCAGTCTCGACACCGGCTCGACCATATAGGAGTTCAGATAATCGGCGAGATCGATGGCGCTTCGGGCTCCGTCGTCGGAGATCAGCGCGATCACCATCAGGAAGCCGGTTGTCGATTTTTCAACCGTCACGCCCTGGCGTGTCACTTCCGAAGGCAGGCTCGCTTCGGCCTGGCTGAGCTTGTTCTGGACCTGAACCTGGGCGATGTCGGGATCGGTGCCGAGATTGAAGGTGAGTGTCACGGTGGCGCGACCGGTAGAGGTCGTTGACGAGTCGATGTAGCGCAGCCCGTCAAGGCCCGTCATTTCCTTCTCGATGATCTGCACCACCGTATCCGCGACCGTCTCGGCGGATGCGCCGGGATAGGTCGCGCCGATGACCACGGACGGGCCGGCGATCGAGGGATATTGCGAGATCGGCAGCCTCATGATCGACAGGACGCCGAGGCCCATGATGATGATCGCGATGACCCAGGCGAAAATGGGTCTGTCTATGAAGAAGCGTGCCATGGATCAGTTGCTCCCGACCCGGGCAGCCTGCTGGCCCACCGGCTGCTGCTCTATTTCCACCGAAGCACCCGGCGCCACCTTCTGGAAACCGGACATGACGATCTGGTCCCCCGGCTTCAGGCCGCTGCTGGTAACCCAGCGATTGCCGGCACCGGTGACAATCGTTACCGGGCGGGGAACAATCTTGCCGCCCTCCACGATCCAGACGGAGGCCTCGCCTTTGGCATTGCGCATCACGGCGCTTTGCGGAACAAGGATCGCGTCCTTGGTGACGGCCTGCGGCAGTTCGACCTCGACATAGAGGCCCGGCAGAAGCCTGTTATCCGGGTTGGAAAATGAAATTCGAAGCGTGACCATGCCCGTCGTCGGCTCGACCCTCGGTTCGGCCGCCTTCAGGTCGCCCTTGATCGGGTAGGTCTGGCCGTTGGGAAGGATCATCGTTGCGACGGACAGGGACTGGCTGCCCTCCAGCCTTTTGTCGGCATTCCACCGCAACAGGTCGTTTACGGACTGGGTTACGTCGACATAGATCGTGTCGAGCGCACGGATCGTGGTCAAAGCCGTCGTCTGCTGCGCAGCCACAAGCGCGCCGGCCGTCGTTTCCGAAAACCCGATGATACCGGAGATTGGCGCGCGGATCGTCGTTCTCTCCAGATCGATCTCCGCTGTCGTCAGCTGTGCCCGCGCCACCTGAAGTGCGGCCTGTGTCTTGTTTCTTTCGGCGATCTTGTTGTCGCGGTTGGCTGCCGAGCTGACATTGTTGGCAAACGTCTCTTCGGCACGGCGCGCATCGACGAGGGCGAAGTCATAGCTGGCCTGCGCCTGCGCGACATTGGCCTTTGCCGATTCCACCGCCGCGACATAGGTTTCATCCTCGATCTTGTAGAGGACCTGGCCCGCTTCCACGCGGGCGCCTTCTTCAAACAGCCTTTCCCGGATGATGCCGGAGACCTGCGGCCGCACTTCCGAAACCGTGGACGGCTTGATACGCCCCGGCAGACGGGCAGTCAGCGTAAAGTCCGCTGCCTTGGCGGTTTCGACCGTGACCGACGGGGTTGGCTGCTGCTGTGCGAGCACTCTTCCGGGATAGAGGACGCAGGATAGGATCAACGCAAGGACCACAGTTCGCCCGCGCCGCCACTGACTTTTCTCGACCATTTTTCACCTTTTGATGCAAACGAGCTGCCGGACACATCGCAGCGCCCAATCATTCGACGCATATACATACATTCTGAATGTAAATATCAAGCGAAATATTTTTGCCGCTCGGCATCGGCTGCTCACAATCGCCCTGCGTCAAAGTGTAAAAACTGGCTGCGACAGGGCGCAAAAAAATAAAGAAAATCAGAATGTTGAATATGCCACTCCGCGGGGAGCAGCTATTCCCCGCAGACGGATGCGGAAGAAAAATTAACATTGCCGACAGGCCGGTTTTCTGGCCCAATGTCTCATTCCCGGTGCGGGACAATCGTCATCGTCCCGCGTAAAACACGGCCGATCTGGCCGCCCCTGCCGACGTGGAGTCATCATGCCCCTTCCCCAGAAAATCGGTTTTATCGGAACCGGAGCAATCACCGACGCAATGGTACGGGGCCTGCTTCTGAAGCCGGCGGCCGTGCCGCATATCATGGTATCGGCGCGCAACACGGATATCTCGGCCAGGCTTGCCACCGATTTCCTGCAGGTCATCGTCTCCGGCGACAATCAGGCTATCGTCGACGGCTGCAATACCGTCGTTCTGGCGATCCGGCCGCAGATCGCCGAGGAGGTCATTCGCCCGCTGCAATTCCGGAAGGGACAAAAGGTCATCAGCGTCATTGCCGCCACTGGCCGTGAAGCGCTTTTCGACTGGATCGGCGCGGATGTCAGCCTTACGCAGGCAATTCCCCTGCCTTTCGTCGCCCGACGCAAGGGCGTCACCGCCATTTACCCGCCGGATGCCGATACGTCGGCCATTTTCAACAGTCTCGGCAATGCGGTCGAATGTGAGACGAAGACGGAATACGATCTTCTCGCCGCGGCAAGTGCCCTGATGGCCACCTATTTCGGCATCATGCAGCATACGACTGAATGGCTGGCCGAAAACGGCCTTCCGGAAGAAAAGGGCCGCGCCTATCTTGCTCCGCTCTTCGCCGGCCTTTCCGAAGTGGCCCAGCTTGCCGACAAGGACACCAGTTTCCTCGATCTCAGCGGCGAATTCGCCACCAAAGGCGGACTCAACGAGCAGGTTTTGCAGGATTTTGACCGTAATGGCGGTTCAAACGCACTGAAAGGGGCGTTAAGCCGTGTCTTCGAGCGGATCACGAAATAATAGCGATGAACGATCACAAAGCGCTCAAAACATTTCTGATGGCAGCTGAAAAACGCAACTTCGCACAGGTTGCGCGCGAGCTGGGCATGACGGCAGCGGCCGTCACCCGGGCCATTGCCGCGCTGGAATGTGATCTTGGGGTGCAACTGTTTGTCCGCACCACCCGTCAGGTGTCGCTGACGACTGATGGAGCCATTTTCGCCGCGCAGATTCAGCCGGCGGTCGAAGCGCTCGAAAATGCCCGGCGCGACGTCAGGAATGCCCACAAGGCCGATCAGGGAAGATTAAGGATCAGCGCGCCGACCTGGCTTGGCAAGACCGTACTGCCGCCGATCCTGTCGGGCTTCCGGGAATTATATCCGAAAATGTGCTTCGAGATTTCCCTGTCGGACGGCCTGGTCAATATCGTCGACGATGATTACGATCTCGCGATCCGCATTTCGTCAGCCCCTTCCGACAAGTTCACCATCTGGCGCAAGATCAGGGCCGTACCGAGAATATTGGTGGCGGCACCGGGCAGCCGGTTCACGCAGATGGAACACCCGGGCGAGCTGACACCGGATGATTGCCTTGCCTATAGCGGAGAGAGCCACCGGGAAAACTGGGTTCTGTCAGACAGCGGAGCTAGTATCACGATTGCTGCAGGCCGCAGATTCAGCGCCAATAATGGCGAGGTTCTGGCAGATTTGGCGGCAGATGGCGCGGGAGTGGCCATGCTGCCCGGATTTCATATCGCCGAACATATCCGCAGCGGCCGGCTCGTTCATGTTCTGCGCGGCTGGTCGCCACCGGAACTCTGGCTGACGCTCTATTATCCACCCTACCAGAAGCTCCCGCCCCGCATCGCGACATTCTCGAAGTTCTTCGAGGAACAACTGCCGGCGCATATGGTGATGCTGGACTAAACAAGAGGCCAGCGCTGCACCTGTCCGCCGTGGTCCATCCGTCTCCCCTGCTGGACGAACCGGCCGTATCCGCATAAGCTGCACGAACAGTCTGCGGCAACCCCGACGTTCATATCGTCCATTCATGGAGGGAGCAGGGTCATCGGCGAAGGAGGCTCCACAAGGAAGGAAGAGCCGAGGCTTGCCTGGTGGATCGTGCGTTGGGCGCTGCTCGCGCTGGCAATCCCCGGGGCATCGCAATCGGCGCTGGCCGATGCACCGCGGCTGGGGCCCTTTGAACTGCCGAAGCCGCGCGAACTGACCGTCTTCCGAAACGACGAGGCCTTCAACCCCTATGAGGCATTAAACGGCTCTTTCACGTCACCGGAGACCTGTGCCGCCGTTCCCGATGGACTATGGGTCGAGGCGGAAGGCAAGGGAGACTGCATTCGTTATTATCCGCAGGCGCTGGCCGATGGCGGGAACCCGACAGTCCTCGTTTATTTCGGTGGCGACGTGATGCTGCGCAATGCGAAGGGCGTGCGTTTCATCACCGATTCCTACATCCGCCAGTCCCCCGCCACGATCGGGGCCGAGATGGCGGAGTGGGCAAAAAAGGCCGGACACCCGGTAATCTTCATGGCACGACCCGGCATCTATGGCTCCTCGGGCAATCACAACAATCGCCGCCATACGCGCGAAATCGCCCTTATGGATGGAGCACTCGACCAGATCAGGCAAAAATACAATATATCGTCCTTCATCTTGACCGGCCATTCCGCCGGCGGACAGATCGTGGCAAGCCTCATGAACAGGCGCAAGGACGTCTCGGCAGCGGTCATCACCTCCGGCCTGGTCTCGGTAAAACAGGTTTCCGCCTTCTGGGAACGGCGCCGCAAAATTCCCGGCAAACTGCTTTACAACGCCGCTGAATTTTACGACCCCATCACGGAAATCGAGCGCATTTCGACTGATCCCCGACCAGACATCTACGTCATCTCGGATCCGGAAGATCGGGTCGTACCGTTTTTCAGCCAGCTTTTTTATGTCAGAAGACTGCGCGCCGCCGGTTTCGAGCCGCATCATATCTATGCCCAGGCGACAGATCGCCAGCGGCATCTGCTGGCCTATCATGGCCGCCTCGCCGCCGCCCTGATCGCCCAGGGCAGGTCTGAGGTCGAAATCCGCCGTGCCGTCCATGAGATGGACCTTGAACAGTTCAAATAGCAGCCGGTTCGCTCAACCAGTCAATTCAGGCGGCGGCGCTGCCATCGGCGCTCTTCTTCAGCCACGCCACCAGCTCATGCATTCCGGTGCTGTGCGAGCCCTTGAAAAGAACGACATCGCCGTCCGTCAGCCGGTCGCGGAGGATTTCCTTCAGCGCCTGCCGTGAGTCCGCATGGACACCACGCCTTGCCGGTGAAAGCGCATCCCAGAAATCGGTGTAAAGCTCACCCGTAACATAGACCTGATCGATCGAACTTTCCCGCATGAATGCGGCAAGTTCGGTGTGGTAGGCTGCGGCACCGGGGCCGAGCTCTGCCATTTCGCCCAGAACTGCAATCCGCCGTCCACTGCCTTCATGACCGTTCAGGCGCTCCAGCGCCGCGCGCATCGAACCCGGATTGGCATTATAGGCGTCATCGATCACCGTCAGCCGCCGTCCGTCGAGCGACAGGTCGATCTCCTCGCCGCGTCCGGGCAAAGCGGCAAAACTGTCGAGCTGGGCAATCGCGGGCTCCAGAGGATGACCGAGCGCCGATACGGCAGCAAGGATCGCAAGCCCGTTCAGGGCCATGTGCTGCCCGGCCGCGCCGACGCGATAGGTAATCTCCTGCTCTTTGATCCGGGCACGGGCCTGCCCGCTGGCGACATCGTAATGCAACAATTGAAACAGACATGCATCCGACGTCCCGTAGGTGAGAATATCGAGCCCGCGCCCGCGGGCAGCATCATGCACCGTGTCCCATTCCAGCATGTCGCGGTTGAGAACGGCCTTATCGCCCGGCGCCATGCCAAGAAAGATCGCGCTTTTCGTTCTCGCAATGTCGAAAACCGTGCTGGTTTCTCCCAGATGGGCCGGCAGGACATTGGTGAAGATGGCAACCTTCGGGCGCGCCATGCGCGCGCTTATCGCCATCTTGCCAATCGCCAGTTCCAGAACGACATGCGGCATGTCCCACGGGATCGAGGCCAGGTTCCAGGCGACTCCGGCTGGCAGGTTTGCATTGTGATGGCTTTTGCCGACGGCACCCCAGGCGGAAAGCACATGCGCAAGCATGGCGACAACAGTGGTCTTGCCGGCGCTACCCGTCACGGCCAGCACATTGCCCGTCATCCGGCTGCGGGCGTAGTCTCCCATCGCCAGAACGGCCTGCATGCCCTCCGCCACCTGAAGTGCCGGCTCATCGCGATCGCTGACCAGCCCGGGGTCGGTGGTCATAAGACAGGCCGGCTTATGCAGCCCTTCAAGGGCATGCACCGGCACGCCCGTATCGCCCTCGCGGGCGCGCAGAACAACCATGCTTTCCGGCTGCATGGCCGGCGCGAAGATGCAAAGTCCCTTTGCCGTCCAGCCCTCGGGCGGGTGGCGAAGCCAGGTGCCCCCGGTTGCGGCCTCGACATCGGCCGCCGTCCATTCCCTCTGCTGCGGACAAGCCACAGGCTTCTCCGTCTGACGACCGGGGCGATTGCGCGGCGGCGCATATTGACGGATGAGTTCGCGAAACGCTCTCCGTTCCCTGAGGTAACTGCGATAGGCAACGAAACCGGACAGATAATGTTCGACATCATCGATCCGCACGCGAAATGCGTGGTGGCGGATGAAGAAGGAACCCGCGATACGGTCGGGCCTGCGGCAATACATGGCCATTTCCGGCCAGAAGTGACCATTGAGCAGGTGGCGCGCCCGCTTTTCAAGGGCGCGTTCAAAATGCGCGAGGTTGATTTCATCAAGGAGCCGACGCAATTGGGGATCGGCAGCGATCCGCGACAGGGTCTGGCGCGCCGCCATCATCAGTTCGAGCAATGTCGGGAAGGTGGTGATGCGATTTTCGACGAAGTCGAGATACCCGGCAATGTTGCGGATAGCGAAACGGAAGTAGCGCTCTTCCGGCCGGTACAGCGTCAGTTCGTTGACGCAATAACCGAGCCAGTGGTCATGGTGTTTCCAATGATCCTTCGCGATGAAATGCTCGAACGCCTTCTCGACGGTCGCGAGCCAGATGGCGTCCCCCGTGAGGCCGTAAAGGCGCATGAGCCCGAATGCCGCCTCACCCTCGTAATAGATGGTGCGATACCTTTGCTTGATGGCCAGATCAGGGAAATTAAGGACATGCACGAACGCCCCGGTCCTGCTGTCCTGCATGTGCCGGATGCCGCGCGCAAGCCTTTCCGCCAGCGCCCGCCATTCATCCTTGCCGCTGACGGTCATGTATTTTACGAGCGCCAGTATCGCGACGGCATTGCCGCCAAGCTTGATTTCATTGTCGGCTTCGACAAGAAACGCGGCCTCCTCGCCATCCGGAAGGCTGGCCGGCTTTACGAGGGTGCCTGCGAGATATTTCAGGGCACGCTCGATTGCACCTTTCAGCTTCGGGTCGTGCGTAACCTCCCAGGCCTCGATCATGGCATAGGTGGTGCTGGCGTGGCGCAGCGCATTATAGGCCTCTATGCGCCGGTCGAAGCAGGCATGATAACCATAGATGAAGGAGCCGTCCTCATTGACCTGCCGGGCAAGATAAGCGGATGAATCGCGCAGCAGCGACAGCACCACGCCGCCGTCGAGCCTCTCGATCCTGCGCCTCCCGGCATCGAGACCTTCCCCGTCGAGCGGATGCAACCGACCGGTTTCGTCACAGAAAATGCCCCTGGTGGCAAAAAGGAAAATCGCTTCCTCATCCGAAAACCGCAATCGCGGCATGTCTTCATGGCGGGTTGCGGCATAGAGGCTGAAATTCTTCTCGTTGAGCACGGCGTTGCCAATGGTATTGCCGCCGTAAAGCATCGCATTGGCGTTCAGTTCCTGTTCCGTGAAGGCGAAGCGGAACGCCGGGTCAAGCCCGATACCGAAGCGGAAATAATTGCGTTTGACCTTTGCAAGCAACGCACGCAGACGCGGCCATGTGGTCGCTTCCGCAACCTCTACCCAGTCCAGCCGGATCCAGCGCCCCTCGATACCCTCCGCTTTCATGGCGGCAAGAAGCAGGGGGACGCCCTTTTGCCATGCCGATTCCAGCGATGGGCCGGAGGCATTGACGACACGCGCCCGCCTGTCACCATCCGAAACGGAGAAGAACAGCGTCACGGCCGGAAACGGCATTTCCAAAGGCTGAACTTTTCCGCACAGGAACGTCCTTATGCCGGAGAGACGTTCCTTCACGTCCTGCGGTTTCGTCGCAAGAATCGCTCCGGTCTCAACGTTCACGTAATGCCTCCCGGGCCTTGTTGAAGGGCTTGACGAGATATTCCAGCACCGTCTTTTCGCCGGTATGAATATCGACGGTCGCGACCATGCCCGGCACGATCGGGAATTCCCGGCCCGCAGCATTGACCAGCGCATCCTTCTCCGTCTTGATGAAGACGCGATAATAATAGATTTCCCGGTCAACCTCGTCCTGGATCGTATCGGGCGAGATGGTCGTCACCTGCCCGTCCAGACTGCCATAGACCGCATAGTCGTAGGCACTGATCTTCACGCTGGCACGCTGGCCGGGATGGATATAGGCGATGTCGCGCGGCGAGATGCGCGCTTCAATAAGAAGCTCGTCTCCGAGCGGAATGATGTCCATGAGCTTGCCATTCGGCGGCGCAACACCACCGATCGTCGAAACCTCGATATTCTTGACGATGCCACGCACCGGCGAGCGATGGGTCAGGCGGGCGAGACTGTCCGCACGGCCGGTGACCACGGGCGACAGCGAATTGACCTCGGCATTCACCTTGGTCAGTTCCTCGCGGGCGCGCACCACATATTCGGACTTGATCTCGACCTTCTTCAGTTCCAGCTCCACCATCTGCCTGCGCAGGCGGATGACTTCGACGTTGCTTGCCGCGCCGACGGCCCTGAGTTCCTCGTTGAGCTTCAGTTCGCTGCGCACAAGCGCAAGCGACTCTTCCACCCAATGCAGGGATTCCTCCAGCGCCCGCCGACGTGCCGTATAAAGCTCGGTTTCGGCGGCTGTGAGCGTGGAATAGGGATTGAGAGCCGCCGGGAAGGTAAGGGGGGTGCCGTTGACTTCCGCTTCGAGGCGGGAAGCCGCCGCCAGTGCGGCGCGATACTTGGCCGCGCTCTCCTCGACATCGGATTCGCTTCTGGTCGGATCAAGCTGGGCAAGAATCTGCCCGGGTTCAACCACCTGGTCTTCCCGCACATGGAGCGCGGCGAGAATGCCGCCCTCCAGCGACTGGATAACCTGCTCGCGGCTGGTCGGAACCACCCGGCCATCGCCGGAGGAAACCTCGTCCAGCCTGGCAAAATAGGCCCAGACCAGCAGGGCCACCAAAAGGGCGACAAAGAGCTGCACCACGCGGGAGGAACGGGTCAGGTTTCGCCCGTCGTCATCACCGAAGGCCCATCCGCCCCGGCCGGAGAAATCGCGATCACCGATGGCCGCCATTTAAACCTCCTCCGTCGATTTGAACGGGAAGCCGGCCACGGTGGCGGCGGCCTTCTTTTCCGGCATCTTCCGGCGAAGGCCGTTCGGCGGCGCCACCTTGTTGACACCGCGCAGGGTGTTGAGAACCTCCTCCTTGCTTCCGTCAAGCACGACCTGTCCGCTTTCAACCACGATGATACGCTGAACCAACTCGAGAACGCGCATGCGGTGGGTGGCGACGACCACCGTTCGCTCCGCGCTCCAGGACTGGAAGCGCGCGATGAACTGGCGCTCGGTCGCCTCGTCCATCGCCGCGGTCGGCTCGTCCAGCAACACGATGGCCGGATCGCGGATCAGCAGGCGCGCCAGCAGCAATGCCTGCTTCTGCCCGCCGGAAAGACCCCTGCCGCCCTCGAGGATCGGGTGATCCAGCCCACGGGGAAGCCTGCGCACGAAGTCATCGGCACCGGTCATGGCAAGCGCTTCGAGCAGCAGCGGTTCCGGCGCATGCAACGCCCCCAGCATGACGTTTTCCCGGATCGTTCCGTGAAAAAGGCGTGTGTCCTGCGTCAAAAGGCCGACATTGCGGCGGACATCGGCGGGATCGATCTGGGAAAGCGCGAGATCGTCAAGCAGCACTTCGCCGGCCGCCGGCTCCACCATGCCGGCCATCGCCAGAAGCAGGGTGGACTTTCCAGCGCCGTTCTTGCCCAGTATCGCAACCTTTTCCCCGGCGGCAACGGCGAGATCGCCGATCGCAAGCGCCGGTTTTCCGGCCCCGCTGCCGTAGTGAAAGGCGGCACCCCTGATCCTGTAGGCGCCGCGCAGGGTCGGCGCGCTGACCCGCGTTTCGGTTTCCGGATGATCAGACGGCATGCGCAGGATGGAATCGATGCTGTTGAGCCCGACCCGCGCCTGCTGGAATCTGCCGAGGATCTGCGTCAGCTGCGCCATCGGCGCCATCATGCGTGACCCAAGAATGGAGCAGGCAACGAGCGAACCGGTCGTCATGTCGCCTTCCATCACGATCGGCGCACCGACGAAAACGACGGCGGCGAAAGTTCCGGTCTGGACGGTGTGGCTCCACGCCGCAAGGCCGTTGGTGATGGAGCGCAGGCGAAGCTGCCCATCGGCCGATACCGCATTATAGTGGTTCCAGCGCTGCTGGAAGTGATCTTCGGCCTGCAACGTCTTGATGTCCTCGATGCCTTGCACCGCTTCCACCAGCATGGCGTTTCGCAGGGAGGATTCCCGCATGGCCTCGTTGGCGGCCGACCGCAGCCTGCGCTGCACCAGCAGGCCCGGCAAGATCAGGAGCGTCAGTGCCGCGACGGGAATAATCACCAGCGGCCCGCCGATCATCCAGAAGATGAAGAGGAACAGGAAGAAGAACGGCAGGTCGGCAACCGCAGCCACCGTGGTGGAAGTCAGAAGTTCGCGCACCTGCTCCAGATCACGCAACTGGGCAATGAAGGTGCCGGTGGATGTGGGCCGCGCCTGGTTCTTGACCCGCAGGGCATGACCGAAAACGAGATCCGAAATGCGCATGTCGGTTCGCTTGCCCACGATGTCGATGATGCGGGTGCGCAGGCGGCGCATGATGAAATCGAACAGGGCAGCCAGAAGTACGCCGATGAACAGCACATAAAGCGTGTTGAAGGATTTCGCCGGTACGACCCGGTCATAAACCTGCATGGAGAACATGACACCCGCAAGCGCCAGGACATTGGCCACCAGCGAGGCCAGCATGACATGGCCGTAGGAGCCGATGTCACGGAACGCGATGGTGCGGAACCAGTGTTCGCGGTAAGGTGCGATATAGCTGTCCACGCGCTCGTCGACCGTCCCGCGCTGCGGCCGTGCCACGATGATAAAATCGGTCTGGGACAGCAGGATGTCCAGCGGCAGCGCCGTGGCGCAGCCACCGTCGCCGCTGAAAACAACCGAGGCTTCCTTGTTTGCCGCAAGCGCGGTGACGACACCCACCGCCCCGTCTGCAAGCTGCAGGATCACCGGCAGCCGCCAGCTGGTCAGCAACCGCGGCGCCGGTGCCGCATGCTTGATCCGCAGCCCGAGCTTGTCCGCCATGCGGGTGAGGTAATCTTCAGTGTCGGTGGCCCGCAGCGCCTCGACAAGCTGCCGTGCACCGCCGGGAGAAAACGGCACGCCATAATGACGCGCCACATATTGGAACGCCTCGCTCCAGCCCCCGATATCGAGACCGGCAGCGTTGGTATCAGGGCAGGATTCCGCCATCATGTCGGAAACAGGCATCGATGCTCCTCGCGACGGCAGGCGGACGATCATGTCCACCTGTCGCCCTCAAATCATTCAGACCACATGCGAAGTGTTGGAGTTCCACTCATCCTCTGTTGCGAGATGCCCGAGCGGATCGACGGGCAGCTCCAGCGGATCGGGCATGCCTGTTATATCCGCACGCTCTTCCGCGGCGGTCAGGTCTGCATCCGCATCGTCTGGCTCGGACAGGGAGGCGAGGCCATCGAGCGGGACGGTCAGTTCGCCGCCATCCTCCTCGATCAGCTGCGACAGATCATCATCGCTGTCCCGATCAGAAGCCGGTGGATCATCGCTTGCCGCGACATCGATGCTATCGAGCCCGGCGATGTCATCCGCGACGAACATCATCGCCTGATCCGGCACGCCTGCACCGGAGGGCTCGACGGTAACCACCAGCTCGGATTGCTCCACCGCGCCAGAGGGATGCACCAGTTGATAGGTGAAGGTGTCCGTTTGCGCCTCGGTGAAATGCGCCAGCGTCGTGTCCGGCGCATAGCTGTAATTGCCGTCGGCATCGACGGTGAGCGTCCCGTAGGTGCCCTGTATGCTCATTGCGCCGGTCACCTTGACGAAGCTCGTGCCGTCAAAGATCTGGAACGCCGTGAAGGTGGACCCCAGTTCGTCGTTGGTGAGCAGGTTACCATCGTCGCCGGCCACACTTCCAACCTCATACTGATCGGTATATGCGACATCGACATTGGTGGTGACGGTGGCTGAAACGTTGACCAGCGTTCCGCTCAATGTCGACCGTATGCGATAGGTCCCCGCGGTGAAGTCGATTGTGGCGAGATCAAGCGACGCCACGATGCCGAGACCACCAAGGATGATGTTGAAGGAATCGCTCGCCACCGTCTGCCAGGTGCCGGGGGTCGTCTCCCTTTCGAGATAGAGCACGCCGTTGGACAGCGCCGCAAGCAGCACCGACACGCTGACGCTACCGGAAACTTCCATGCTGTCGGTGATGACGAAGCTGTTACTGATATAGGTGCTGGTCTGCCCAAGGCCGCCCGAAAGCAGGTTGGAGCCGCTGGCATTGAAGAATTCGTCATCGGTCACATTGTCCCACACGACGGACGCGCTTGCGGCGTCGCCGGTGGCTGCGAATTCAAATGTCGCGGGCAGGCCGGGATCGGTGTCGCTCCATGTCATGGTGACACTGTCGCTGCCGATCTGGACGTAGAGCGTCGCGGTGCCGGTATTGCCGGCGGCATCGACCACCGTATATTCGAACCGGTCCACCTGACCGATCCCCGCACCGTTCTCGAAGGGCGTATAGGTATAAGAGCCATCCGGCAGGATCACGAGCTCGCCGAAGTCGCCCTGAATAGTGGTTCCTCCCGGATCGATCGTCTGGCCATCCACGCTCTGAACGCTCGTGCCGGCCGGCACGTTGTCATTGTCGATGACGTTGCCGGTAACCTCGACGGCCTCATATCCTCCGACTTCGGTGAAGTCGTAATCCGTACCTTCCAAAGTCAGGGTACCGCCGACACCCACGCCAAGCAGGCCGGTGAACCCCATGAAGGCTCGATATTCTCCTGGATCCAGCCCCTGAACGGTTCCGCTGGTTCCGCCAAACAGCGACAGGGACAGGATCGTGGCGGGGCCTGTACCATTGATACCGGTCCATTGTTGGGTGGCGGCATCCCATTTCTGCACGACCAGGCTGTAGTCACCAAGAACCCCGGCTCCAAGAATTCCGCTGAAATCGAAGCCCAGATCCTGTTTGTGACCCGTCTCGACATCGAACTCGATCGCATTTGCAAATAGCTGCAGATCAAGGCCGGCGAGGCTGACGACGGCCAGATAGGTATCACTGCCAAGCGGCACATCTTCCGTCACCGTCGGCAAAATGTTCACCTGAGCGGTTACGACATCATCGGTTGGCTCGAGATCGGCGTCTGCATCCGCGTCAGCATCTGCATCCGCGTCGGCGTCAGCATCCGCATCTGCATCCGCGTCAGCATCGGCATCGGCGTCAGCATCCGCGTCGGCATCAGCATCAGCGTCAGCGTCCGCATCCGCATCAGCGTCTGCGTCGGCATCAGCATCGGCGTCGGCGTCAGCATCTGCATCTGCATCCGCGTCAGCATCAGCGTCCGCATCCGCATCAGCGTCTGCGTCGGCATCAGCATCGGCGTCAGCATCTGCATCCGCATCGGCGTCAGCGTCGGCATCTGCATCAGCGTCGGCGTCTGCGTCAGCATCTGCATCCGCGTCTGCATCAGCGTCCGCGTCAGCGTCCGCGTCAGCGTCGGCATCAGCATCCGCGTCAGCGTCAGCGTCGGCATCCGCGTCGGCGTCAGCATCTGCATCTGCATCCGCGTCAGCGTCCGCATCAGCGTCGGCATCTGCATCCGCATCCGCGTCGGCGTCGGCATCCGCGTCGGCGTCAGCATCTGCATCAGCGTCCGCATCCGCATCAGCGTCTGCGTCGGCATCAGCGTCAGCATCTGCATCCGCATCAGCGTCGGCGTCTGCGTCGGCGTCAGCATCCGCGTCGGCATCAGCATCTGCATCCGCGTCGGCATCAGCGTCAGCATCTGCATCCGCATCTGCGTCGGCGTCGGCGTCGGCATCTGCATCCGCGTCAGCATCAGCATCAGCGTCCGCATCCGCATCCGCATCAGCGTCTGCGTCGGCATCAGCATCGGCATCGGCGTCAGCATCTGCATCCGCATCGGCGTCAGCGTCGGCATCTGCATCAGCGTCGGCATCAGCATCTGCGTCGGCGTCTGCGTCAGCATCTGCATCTGCATCCGCGTCAGCGTCCGCATCCGCATCAGCGTCTGCGTCTGCGTCGGCATCCGCATCTGCGTCGGCGTCGGCATCTGCGTCGGCGTCTGCGTCGGCGTCTGCGTCAGCATCTGCATCCGCGTCTGCATCCGCATCCGCATCCGCGTCGGCATCGGCGTCAGCATCCGCGTCGGCATCAGCATCTGCATCAGCATCAGCATCAGCGTCAGCGTCCGCATCAGCGTCGGCATCTGCATCCGCATCCGCATCCGCGTCGGCGTCAGCATCCGCGTCGGCATCGGCGTCAGCATCTGCATCAGCGTCGGCGTCTGCATCAGCGTCCGCATCCGCATCCGCATCAGCGTCTGCGTCGGCATCTGCATCAGCGTCTGCGTCAGCATCTGCATCCGCGTCTGCATCCGCATCCGCATCCGCGTCGGCATCGGCATCGGCGTCAGCATCCGCGTCGGCATCAGCATCTGCATCAGCATCCGCGTCAGCATCAGCGTCGGCATCAGCGTCGGCATCTGCATCCGCATCCGCGTCGGCATCCGCATCAGCGTCTGCGTCGGCATCAGCATCGGCGTCGGCGTCAGCATCTGCATCCGCATCGGCGTCAGCATCTGCATCAGCATCGGCGTCAGCGTCGGCATCTGCGTCGGCGTCTGCGTCTGCGTCAGCATCTGCATCCGCATCGGCGTCGGCATCTGCATCAGCGTCGGCGTCAGCATCTGCATCCGCATCTGCGTCGGCGTCGGCATCTGCGTCGGCGTCTGCGTCAGCATCCGCGTCTGCATCCGCGTCGGCATCAGCATCAGCATCAGCGTCAGCGTCCGCATCAGCGTCGGCATCTGCATCCGCATCCGCGTCGGCGTCAGCATCCGCGTCGGCATCGGCGTCAGCATCTGCATCAGCGTCGGCGTCGGCGTCTGCATCAGCGTCCGCATCCGCATCCGCATCAGCGTCTGCGTCGGCATCAGCGTCAGCGTCAGCATCTGCATCCGCATCGGCGTCAGCGTCGGCATCTGCATCCGCATCGGCGTCAGCGTCGGCATCAGCATCTGCGTCGGCGTCGGCGTCGGCGTCAGCATCTGCATCTGCATCCGCGTCAGCATCAGCATCAGCATCAGCGTCAGCGTCCGCATCAGCGTCTGCGTCGGCATCTGCATCAGCGTCGGCGTCAGCATCTGCATCAGCATCCGCGTCGGCATCAGCGTCAGCATCTGCATCTGCATCTGCATCCGCGTCAGCATCGGCATCGGCATCCGCGTCAGCGTCGGCGTCAGCATCCGCGTCAGCGTCGGCATCCGCGTCAGCATCTGCGTCGGCGTCTGCATCTGCATCTGCATCTGCATCTGCATCAGCGTCAGCGTCAGCGTCCGCATCCGCATCCGCGTCGGCATCGGCGTCAGCATCTGCATCAGCGTCGGCGTCTGCATCCGCATCGGCGTCAGCATCGCCATCATCATCAGAAGACCTGCCACCTCCGCCTGCGATAGCGCCGCCGGCAGCCAGCAGGCCCAGTGCAGCAAGGCCGAGAATGGAGCCGTCATTCGTTGACGCACCAACAAGTTGGTCTACGCCTTCAATCTGCGAAAAGCGGAAATCCGCCAAACCGTCACTGTGTTCGCCGAGCCAGAGATTGCCGTCCTCGTCTTCCAGCACCAGCTGGCTGTGGTCGCCATCGACCTCGCGATAGAAATTTCCGATCCGGATTGTCTCACCGGATCGCATGCGAAGCAGCAGATCGTCGCCATCCCGCACGAAGTCGGAGACCTCGTTGCGGCTGGCGCGAATCTGCACAATGCTGGGCTTGTCTATGTTCAAGTTGTCGAGCGACACGGTCCGAGAACTTCCGGCGGCCTTGTCGGTTATTATCGCAACCATGAAACTGTCCTCCTGCAACGCGGCAACATCGGCGACAGAAATTCACTGTCGCCCGGAACACCAAGCAACATTCAAGAAACTGGATTTTTGCGAACGGCTAACCGCTGCGACGTACAGAGCCTGTAATCAAATGGCTCTCATCTCTTGTCTCAGGGGAATTTCCCTCTCAGGGGCCCTCTCCCATCCTCATAATTGCATAAAAACCAAACATCGCAAGGAAAAAACAACCGGGGAGAGCATTAGCATATTCTGTTGTATGGACTCCTCCGAAATCACAGGGCCAACATCCCCTCAAAATCCACGGGGGAACTGAAGGGCGCAGCGCGTGGCCAGCCGTCGTCAAAATGCCGGGCTGCAGACCCTGTTTGCGACCGGAAAACCAGCCGGCATTTTTGCGCTGCACACGGATGTTTCGGCTTCGGCCGGTGCAGTCCGGTCCCGCCCGGGAAGGCTGAAAAAGAAGGAATATGTGGCCAGAAAGCAAGATGACGCAGAGCCCTCTTCAATCGGAACGCGAACGCTCTCATCGTTTAAAAATTGATAAAAATCAAATAGATAGGCCGTCACCCGCGAGGGGTCGCAACAAGTTGCGCCTAGAGCGATATGCCTTGAACGGTCTGGCCTTCGAGCGCGAAGGCTTCTCGCATCCGCCCGGCATTGAACGTGCAGTCGATGTTCAACCTATGCAGGTCATATTGGATGTTGCTGATATCGAACCTCGCGGCATGAAGCTCCTGGTCGGCATTGAGCAGATCGAGCAGGCTGCGTGTGCCCAGTTCAACATATTGTGTACGGTAGAGATCGCGGGTCTGTCTCATCGTCGATTGACGCGTCGAAAGCGAGCGGCGCAGACTTTCCTTGCTCGAAATCTGACTGCTGGCTTCCGTGAGGTTTCGCAGGATATCGACCCGTGCACGCGCCTCCGCGGCCTGCGATGCGCCGAGCGCCTGCACGGCCATGTTCCGTCGCGCGCTTGTTGCGCCACCATTGTAAAGGCTGCCGGTAACCCGCAATCCGACGCTATAGTCGGGATCGAAAGAACTCATCTCGGTAACATCGACGCCAATTCCCGCATCGAGAGACAGGGTCGGCAGGCCTTCGGCCTTGGCGAGATCGATCTGTGCCGCCGCGGCTTCACGATCCGCCGCTGCCTGCATGACCGCCGGCACACGCGACCAGTCCATTTCCCTGGCACCGCAGGCTTTTGACAGCCATGCCGGTATCGTATCCGATACGTCGATCCGTCCCGCAATGCCGCTCAAATTCGCAAGCACCGCTTCCCATCGGGACAATTGCCCTTCGATTTCCAGCAATGTGGCCTCTGCCGCCTGAACACGCGCCTCAGCCTGCAGCAGGTCGGAACGCGTGCTTGCGCCCTTGTCCGTGCGTGATTTCACCAGCTCTAGAATGGCCTTCGTATCCTTGATCTGGTCTCGCGCGACACCCCGCAGGGAACGGTTGCGCTGAATTTCAATGACCGAATAGGCCGCCTCACGGGCAAGATCATCCACAGCCATCAGAACCTGCGATTTCCGGCCCGCAATCCCGGCCGTGGCAATCTTGACCCGGTTGTCGACCTTGCCGAAATCATAGAGCATCTGGGAAACATTGAAGTTCAGATCCGGGCTGTAGCGATCCGACCGATTGGTATTGTAGGAGGAATCCAGCCCCCAGCTGAGATTTGGAAGATAACCGGCGCGGGCTTCGTTGACGGATTCGGTCTGCTGGCGCAGCCGGCCAATCGTCTCCGTCACGGCAGGGTGCCAGTCAACTGCCTTTCTGACCGCGGTCTCAAGCGACAGAGGCCCCTTGTGCTCGGCCCTTTCGCGCGTTTGGGATGTGGCCGGGCCGGCTATGGAGCCGGTCACACCCGGCAAATCCCCGCCATGCGTGCCACCTGCGTGGCTGCCGGACGTTGTCGTGCTTACGGCACCTGCCTGCTGTTTTCGAGCGTTTGAACCGTTCGCGCAACCAGTCGCCAGGGCGCTGGCGGCAATGGTGCAAAGAAGGGCTGGAAGCCAATGAGACCGCATTCAACGTTCCACCTTCAAACGAGAAGAATGAGCAAGTTGCCAATACGCGAAACGGGAATCATGGCCCTGGATGCGCCGATAAAAATCCGGCGTTAACAGGCAGAACTAGGCCAACATGGTTAATGATGCATTAATTGCATCCTGTGATTATTCATCAATGCAGGATAGAATATTGGGGGTTGCAATATCTGCAGACCGGTTTTTCAGGCTTCAAAAACCCCGGCCCGTGCAGCGTGGTTTTCCAATGACTTAGCGCTGTTTGGGGCGACCATTTTCCTGTCCGAGCGGGAATTTATACGATAGGCGGCGGCAGGCTCATGAGCACCGGATACAGACCTGCCCAGCGCCCCATGCCATCTGCAGCAGCGCGCCATCCGCGCCTGTGGTCAACTTCCGATCCCGGCATCCGTCGTACGCAACAGCTTCTCCACCACGGCAAGCAGAGAATTGAGCGGCCGGTCATCCCGATAAAAAGGAACGCCGGCGCGGACACGCCGGTAGATTGCGCGGGTGCCGGGCGCCATGCCGGCGTCCCCCGGCTGCATGTCATAGGCCTGCGCCGCGCACATGATCTCGATCGAAAGAATGGTTTCCAGATTGGCGATGATGGAGAGCGCCTTGTCGGCCGCAGGCGTGGCGTGGGTGAGGATATCTTCCTGCAGGGCAGACGTAATGCCGCCGTCCAGACTTGCGGGCGCGGCCAGCCGCCGGTTTTCCGCCGCCAGCGCCACCGCCGTATATTGAATGATCATGAAGCCGGAGCAGACACCGCTGCCTTCCGCCAGAAAAGCCGGCAGGCCGCTGACCAGCGGATTGACGAGACGGTCGATCCGGCGTTCCGCAATGCTCGCCAGTTCCGCAGCCGCCACGGCAAGACCATCCATGGCAAGCCCCAATGCCGCGCCGACCGCATGGGCCTGCGAATGCACCTGTGGCACATCGGGTGAGCCGGTGACGACCGGATTGTCCGTCACGCTTGCCAATTCGCGATTTACCACCTCACCGATCTGCACGACGCTGTCACGAATGGCGCCATGGATTTGCGGCACGGCACGAAGACTGAGCGGGTCCTGCGTGCGCGACCCCGCCGAGCGCGCCAGCAGGGGGCTTTCAGCCAGAAGATGGCGGAGATTGTTTCCCACAGCCTGAAGGCCCGGGGAAACGCGCAAAGCAAGCGGCGCCGCCGCGAAGGGATCGGACTGCGCCCCGAGATTTTCATAGCTCATCGCAGCCGCCGCGTCGGCCCAGTCCAGCAGGTTTTCCATATGCGATAGCGCCAGGCAGGCTAGTCCAGTGGCGCAGGGTGTTCCGTTGACGAGGCTCAGTCCCTCCTTGGCAAGCGGCACGAGCGGCGCAAGACCAACCGCCGCCAATGCGTGGCGGCCGGACAGCCTTTCGTCACCACGCATCGCCTCGCCTTCGCCGATCAGTACCAGCCCGATCGCCGCTGCATGGGTGAGATACCCGACCGAACCGCGCGAGGGAATGACAGGCAGAATATCCGCATTCAGCAGGGCCAGCAGCGCCTCGACGGTCTCCACGCGAATACCGGAAAAGCCATGGGAAAAATTGACGATCTGGGCAGCCATGACGGCGCGTGTCTTCTCCCGCCCCAGCGGTTCCCCCACCCCGCAGGAATGGCTGAGCAGGATGTTTCGCGACAGGGCCTGTTGCCGATCCCTGTCCACGATCACATCGCAGAGGGCGCCGACACCGGTATTGATGCCGTAACCACGCACGCCTTTCGACACCAGCGCCTCGACAATGTCACGCGCGGCGGCGATGCGCGCCCACGCCGCATCGGCAAGCTGGAGCCGCGCGCCTTTCGCAACCACGGCGACATCCCGCCACGACGCACCCTGATCGATGATCACGGTCTCAATCATGATGGGCGGCCTCGGCGCCGGTGCGACGCTGCACGAAACGGGCGACATAGTCATTGGCGGGACGATTGAGAATATCGTCCGGCGTCCCGACCTGCACCAGTTTCCCATCCTTCAGAATTGCGATCTGCGCACCGATGCGCAGTGCCTCATCCAGATCATGGGTGATGAAGACGATCGTCTTCGAGAGGTTCTTTTCCAGCTGCAGAAGCTGATCCTGCATATCCGCGCGGATCAAAGGGTCGAGGGCGGAAAATGCCTCATCCATCAGGATGACGTCGGTATCGGCAGCCAGAGCCCGAGCAAGCCCGACACGCTGTTTCATGCCGCCGGAAAGCTGGTGGGGCATCTTGTTTTCATAACCGGCAAGCCCGACGGTCTCGATCCACTGCATGCCGATCGGGTTCGCTTCCGCCTTCGAAAGCCCGCGTACACGCTGGCCATAAACGACATTCTGCAAAACGCTGCGATGTGGCATCAGCCCGAAATTCTGGAACACCATGCTGACCCGGCGATTGCGAAAATCGCGCAGGTCCTTGGCGTTAAGATCGAGCACATTGCTGCCGCCAACCAGAATTTCACCGCTTGTCGGTTCGATGAGGCGGTTGATATGGCGCACAAGCGTCGATTTTCCGGAACCCGACAGCCCCATGATGACGAAGATGCGGCTGCCGGCGATATCGAGGCTGACATTGTCGAGGCCGACGCTGCATCCGGTCTTGGCCAATATTTCGGCCTTGTCAGCGCCGTCCCGCGTCATGGCGAGCGCTGTCTTCCAGTTGCCGCCGAAAATCTTGGAAACGTTACGGATTGCGATATCAGTCATCGCCGCGCTCCTTCCGGCTGGATTGGCCGAAGCCCTGTGTAATACGGTCGAGGACGATGGCGAGAATGACGATGCCCAAACCCGCCTCGAGACCCTTTCCGACATCCAGTGTCTGAATTCCGTTCAGGACCTGCTCGCCCAGGCCACGTGCGCCGATCATCGAGGCGACAACCACCATGGAAAGAGCCATCATGATCGTCTGGTTCAGACCGGCCATGATGGTGGGCGTGGCCAGCGGCAACTCCACTCCGAACAGGATTTGTGACGGGCTGCCGCCGAAAGCGGTTGCCGCCTCCACCACTTCGCGATCGACCTGACGGATGCCGAGATCGGTCAGCCGGATCAGCGGCGGCACAGCGTAGATGATGGTCGCGAGCACCGCCGGCACCTTGCCGAGGCCGAAAAGCATGATTGCCGGGATCAGATAAACGAAACTCGGCATCGTCTGCATGACATCAAGGACAGGCAGCGTGATACGCCGCATGATCTGGCTTTTGGCAAGCCAGATGCCGACGGGAACGCCGATGATGACGGAGATCAGGCTGGCGATGAGCATCAGCGCCAGTGTCTGCATCGTCAGATCCCATAGGCCGAGAGCGCCGACGACCAACAGCATGACGCCGACCATGAGAACAAGCGAGATTTTACGTGCGGCAAACCATGCAAGCACCAGGAAGGCGAGGAGAACCAGCCACCACGGCAGGCCGCGCAATATCCATTCCATGAACAGGATAACCTGCAGAATGGTCTGGGAAATCGCCTTGAACACGAAGCCGTAATTGACGACCAGCGACTGGACGAAGTCGTTGATCGGGCCGCGAATGGAAATATGAAAAGTTTCAGGAAACATCGGGTGACGTCCTCGCACTTTGCCGTCTTCCGTCCCCGACGGTCACGGCTCTGACGGGAAAAGAAAAAGCCGCATGCCCATCCGGCATGCGGCCCCGTGATTGCTACTTGATCGCGGCCTCGATACGGGTCTTGGCCTCCGGCGACACCCATGCGCCCCAGATATCGCCCTTGGTCTTCAGGAAGCGTGTTGCAGCGGCAACCGCGTCAGCCTTCTTGTCGACCATGTAAGCGAGGCTGGAATTGACCTCTTCGAGGGGGAAAGTGGCCTTGCCGAGGATTTCCATGATATCCGGCGCGGCCTTGGCGAAGTCACTGTTGACGCCATAGGCAACCTCGACCGCCGGGAAAGCGCATCCCGCCTCACGCTTGCCATCGGCACTCGTCAGGTCCTTCCAGCACGCTTCGGTATAGGCCGGCTCGGAAAGCTGCACGAGCTTGTATTTGCCCATGATCGCGGTTGGGCTCCAGTAATAGAACAGCAGCGGCTCACCCTGGAGATAAGCGGCGCTGATCCCGGCATCCAGCGCCGTGCCCGTGCCGGGGCGGAAATTCACATAGGTTTGATCGAGCTTGTAGGCCTGAAGCTTGGCCGTATTGACCCCCTCGCAGGTCCAGCCCGACGGGCAATTGAGGAAACGTCCCTTGGACGGCTCTTCAGGGTCCTGGAAAAGGGCGACGATCTTGGGATCGGAAAGCTGCTCGACACTTTTAAGGTCGGGGGCCTTTGCCTCTATGCCCTTTGTCGCGTCGCCCTTGATCAGATATTCGGGAACGAACCAGCCTTCGGAAGCGCCGACGAAAGTCTTGCCAACAGACGTTACCTGTCCTGCGGCCGCGGCCTTGTTCCAGACGTCGGAGCGGCCGATCCATTCCTCGGCGAAAATCTGGACGTCGTTATTGGCCGTGGCCTGTTCCAGCGTCACGGAATTACCGGGAATGGAATCGACCTTGCAGTCATATCCCTTCGACAGAATGGCTTTCATGACCTCGGTGATGAAGGCGCCGCTCTCCCAGTCGATACCGGCGAAAGTAACGGTTTTCCCTTCTCCGCAATAGCTGGCGGCATGGGCCGAGCCCATCGGCAGCGCCGCAAACAGGGCAGTGGCGGCAAGCGCGAATTTAAATTTTGCATTCAACATCTTATTCCCCTTTTTGATTGATGGTTGGCGTGGTGTCGGCACAAATTCATGCGGTGCCGGCGCGGGATCTCCCTGATGATATGATGAGAAACTGCCGATCTTTCCCCCGGGATCAGCGGCGCGGATTGTCATGACACACGGTCGCGACTCCACATCAGCAAAACCCGGACAACAAAGATAAATCCTCTCAAGTTCACTATACAACTTCGATGAAATGGCTTCGATGCCACAGAACCGCAGGGAGAAGGGGCGGCGATGGGGAAACCGTCATCATCTTAAACCCTGATAACGCCAATCCAGCCATCCTGCGCCGTACTCCCTGCAGCCTTCTGCAAATCGACGGAAGCGCGAATGGCTCACAAACCACGCATTCGCAGCTATTCCTTCCCGTATCGGCGGCGCTGGCCTGATTTCCCTTCCCGGAACCGCTCGGCACGCAAACATCCTCACCTCAGCCATTCACGCGAAAAATGCGCCTGCAAAAGATCGACCCGTCACCCTCATCGACATTTTACAAGTTGTATATGTAACCTTGCATGGTTTTAGGAGACAAGCAAGTGCAAAGATGATATTTTGCATGTGCCCGCAATGCTGGTTATATTTTAGGCAATCCGCCGATTTTTAGGGAGTTTAAATGCCGTCCGTGATCGAAAGCGACCTTGCCACATCCAGCGAGTATCCTTCTCTGCCGCTCTATGAGCGCGTGAAAACGCAAATCAAGGCAAAGATCGCGAGCGGCGAATGGCCTCTCCATCACCGGGTCCCTTCCGAAAACGAGATGGTGGAGATGCTGGGCGTCAGCCGAATGACGGCAAACCGCGCCCTGCGCGAGCTTGCGACCGAAGGCGTCATCGTGCGCGTTCAGGGACGCGGTTCATTCGTCGCCTCGAAAAAAAGAAGCGCCGGCATGATGGGTGTGCGAAACATCGCCGACGAGATCAAGGAACGGGGTTCCTCCCATCAGGCGAGCCTGATCCTGGCGCAGACCGAGGTATGCGGTCCCGATCTCGCCTCGGCGCTCGAAATCGACGTCGGCTCGAAGATCTTCCATTCGATCATCGTGCATCATGAAGACGACGTGCCGATCCAGCTGGAGGACCGTTTCGTGAATGCCGAGGTCGCCCCCGATTATCTGCGGCAGGATTTCAGTTCCATGACGCCGAACGCCTATCTGACGGCGTTGGCACCAATCTCCCGGACCGAACAATTCATCGAGGCAGCCGCGCCGCAGCCATGGGAATGCAAATTACTGGCAATCGGCCGTAACGAGCCATGCCTGCAGGTTCGGCGGCGGACCTGGTCTTCCAGCCGCGCGGTAACATCGGTACGGTTATTATATCCGGGAAGCCGCTACCGGCTCGAAAGTCAGGAATAAAGATGCCAGATGACCATCGGCTGAACGGACGGAACGAGGCGCCCTCATCCGCCTGTGCGCCACTACCCTTTCCAGCTCCTGTGGGATTTATCCAAGTATTTGATTATTAATTAGTTTCCGACAATTTTCGCGTTTCTGGGATTGCCAGTTTCCCTGATTTCAAGGTTGTATTTCATACCGCATTCAGCCTGTGGCTTTTCGGGTCTCCGCCGTTAAGAATTTGTTAACCTAATCGAAGCGAATATTAGATTATTCTAATTACCCGCTATTGGGGTGATTCTGCGTTACGCACCGCGATAATCGGCAACGCAGCAGCTTGGGGAGAGAGCATGAAGTTCACAACATCAGGCTACCTATTGTCACTTGCGGCGTGCATCCTTGTGCCGGCATCAGGCATGGCGCAGGTCGCCACCTCGAATTTCACGGTACAGATCACCATTCAGGCGGCATGCCAGATCAACTCGGCCGGCAATCTGAATTTCGGCACGAACGGCGTCATCAGTGACAATGTCGATGCCACCAGCCAGATCGTCGTCCAATGCACGTCCAGCACACCCTTCAGCCTGGGCCTGAGCGCGGGAGCCGGTTCGGGCGCCACCGTCGCCGACCGTCTGATGACATCCCCGGCAGGCGCTACCATTTCCTACTCGCTCTACACGACTGCCGCACACACCACGGTTTGGGGAGATACCGTGGGAACGGACCGGCAGACTGGAACAGGAACAGGAGCGCCGCAAACATTCACGGTCTATGGGCGTGTGCCTGCCCAGACGACACCTGCGGTCGGCGTCTATACCGATACGGTGACGGCCACGCTCAATTACTGATCGCCATAGGGAGGATCGCGCATGCGTCTTTTTACCTTAGCGGCTGCGTTTATTGCCGGTTTGAGTGTCTCACCTTCGCACGCAGCATCCCTGCGCGTTGCACCCGTCATCCTGGACCTGAGGGCGCCGACGGCGGCGTCCAGCCTGCGCATATGGAATGACGCCAAAACTCCGATCAACGTTCAGGTGCGGATATTCCGCTGGGCCCAGCAAAACGGTTCGGACATCTATACCGCAGCCGAGGATGTTGTCGCCAGCCCGCCGATGACGCAGCTGAAACCGGGGGCGGAGAACCTTATCCGCATCGTGCGGCTTTCCAAGGCACCCGTCAGGGCAGAAGAAAGTTATCGCGTCATCGTGGACGAGTTGCCCGCTGCGGGAAGACCCCAGCCCGGCACGGTCAATCTGGTCGTTCGTCACTCGATACCCGTTTTCTTCTCCCCCGCATCCACAGGTGATGCCGAGCCGGTCTGGTCGATAACGCCGCAGGGCAAAGGTTACAGGGTATCCGTCTCCAACGCGGGCCAGAAACGGATACGGATCGCCAATCTGAAAATTCTGAGCGGCAACGGACAAGCGATTGCCCAGCAGCAGGGCCTCGTGGGCTATGTGCTCGGCAAATCCGGCGCAAGCTTCCTTGTTCCGGCGACAGGCGGCAAAAGAGCCGGCGGCACGCTGAAGATTTCAGCGGATAGCGAAGGCGGCCCCGTCAATGCGACGGCGCGCGTCAACGGCGGCTGACCTTGCCGTTTTGACGATTGCAGGTTTGACGATCATTTCATCGAGCAGCGTCTCCGTGGCGCAGGATTTGCCCCCTGCGACGCCACTGGCCTCCTTTGCCGCAAAAGAGGCCGGACAATTGCAGCTTGAAGTCTACATCAACGATGTTTCAACGGAACTGATCGCGACATTTCGTCAAAACGACACCGGATCACTTCTCATCGAGCCGGAGCAGCTGAAAAATATCGGGATTTCTCCGGTTGAAAGTGCCGCAGGCGATGATGGCTGGATCGATGTTTCCAGACTGCCGGATGTGGTGGCGCGTTACGACGAAAGCACGCAGTCCATCCATTTCACCCTGCCCATGGCAGCGCGGGCAAGCAAGGTGATCGATGCATCCGGCAAGAGCCCTCAGGAGGAAGACGGGGATGCGCAGGAAAAGGCCACAAGCGATTTTGGAGGTCTGGTGAACTACACGATCTACGGCTCGTCCGGCGGCAGCAAATGGTCGGATATTGCCGACTTCAATGGTGTCTCGGCCCTGCTTGAAAGCCGGGTGTTCGGTCCGCTCGGCGTGCTGTCATCGTCTCAGGTTCTGAGCACCTCCCGTCTGTCGCAATTCGACACCCAGCGCCTCGATACCACCTGGAGCTATTCCGATGAGGACAGCCTGACGACCTATCGGGCCGGAGACCTGATCACCGGCGGACTGAGCTGGACACGTCCGACGCGGTTGGGCGGAGTGCAGATCCGCCGCAACTTCGATCTGCGGCCGGATATCGTCACCATGCCGATGCCTGAATTCGCCGGCTCCGCGGCGGTGCCTTCAACCGTCGATGTCTACGTCAACAATATTCGCCGCCTGTCGCAGGATGTGCCCGAAGGCCCGTTCTCCATCACCAACCTTCCCGTGATCAGCGGCGCGGGAAATGCAAGACTGGTGGTGCGGGACGCGCTGGGCCGCGAAACCGTATCCGAAACGCCCTTTTACACGTCGCCGGATCTGCTGGCGCAAGGCCTGATCGACTTCTCCGCGGAGCTCGGTTTTGCCCGGCGCAATTACGGAACCTCCTCTTTCGACTACGATGAACGACTGCTCGGATCGGCGACGGTGCGTTACGGGCTATCGGACAGCCTGACGCTCGAAGGTCACGCCGAAGGTGGGGAAGATTTTTACAATATCGGCTTTGGCGGCGTCTTCACGCTTGGGACCCATGGATTGGCAGCGGTTTCGGGCACATCAAGCCATTTTGGTGCGGAAAGCGGCTATCAGCTGTCCGCAAGCGTCGAAGCGGAGTTGCTCGGCGTAAGGTTTAATGCGCGGTCACAACGCACCTTCGGTGATTACAACGATATGGCCTCCGTCTCCGCCGATATTTCGAAGACCCGGACGATAGCCGGTCTGCTGAGCGCGCGACCGCCGCGTGCGCTGGACCAGATTTCTCTTTCCACCCAGCTCGGCTTTGATGAAACGAGCCTGAATTTCTCCTATACACAGCTGGAAACCTTCGATGAGAGGCGGTCGCGACTGCTGGGCCTCTCCGCAACGCGGCCCTTCGGCGAAAACGGCAATATCTTCATTACCGCCTATAAAGACCTTGAGGACAGCCATTCCTACGGCATCTTCGCCGGGCTGTCCTGGTCGTTCGGCGGCGGTGTTTCCGGTTCGGCCGGCATGTCGTCGGATGCCGACGGATATTCCCTGACGGCGGAGGTCGGGAAATCCGAAGAGCAGGCCGAGGGAAGCTATGGCTGGCGGTTGCGCGGTTCGACGGGCGGCAACGATATCGCCTCCGTGTCCGGCAGTTATCGCGGCAGTGTCGCGCGCGTTGCCGCGGGTGTCGATCAATTCAACCGCACAACGCAGGCCTATGCGCAGATCGACGGATCGATAGCGCTGGCGGGCGGCGATGTCTTTGTCGGAAACCGGATCGATGACGCCTTTGCGGTTGTGGATGCAGGTGCACCCGGCGTTGATATTCTGCTGGAAAACCGCCCCATCGGCCAAACGAACCGCCGCGGAAAGATATTGCTTCCCAACCTGCGGTCCTATGACGTCAACAATATCACGCTGGACCCCAGCAATCTTCCCGTCGATGCCCGCATAGACAGGACAAAACAGAGAGTCACACCAGCAGAGCGCGCGGGCGCAGTCGTCGATTTCAAGGTGGAAACCGGAGGGCAGGTAGCGCTGGTGACGCTGAAGGACGAGACCGGCGAGTTCATCGAAACCGGATCGACCGGCAAGATCGACGGCAAGCGCGACTTCATCGTCGGTTATGACGGACAGGCCTATCTCGACAATATCGGCAAAACCCATCGGCTTTCCATCACGCAACCCACGAAAGGCGAGTGCGAAGCGCAGATTACCGTTCCCCCTGCCGCCAGGACCCGCGCCACCCTTGAGGCCATATGCAGGAGCGTCCAATGAAAGTTCTGACCCGCACTGCCCTTGCCATCACCGCTTTCCTGTCCGCATCACCGGTTCTGGCGCAAAGCTGCAGCTTCAGCATGTCGGACATGAATTTCGGTTTCGTCAACCTTGCAAGCGGCAGCGCCGTCGATACAACCGCAACATTGTCGGTCACCTGCTCCAACCCCCTGTCGCTGGCACTTTCCATCCGTATCTGCCCCAACATCAATGCCGGCAGCGGCGGACAATCGGGCGGTATCCGCCGGATGCTCCAGGGCAGCAACATCCTCAATTATCAGCTGTACCAGAACTCCGGACGCACGACGCCCTGGGGGTCGGTTACGCAGTCCGCACTCGGATCGCCTCCGCCGATCGACATGGCGCTGCCACTTCTGCTCAACAGCACGACCCGCACGGTTTATGGCAGGATCAACGCCGGTCAGGCCGCTGCGGCCCGTGGCCCCTATCTCTCCAGCTTTGCCGGTGCCGAGACCAATTTCACCTATACGTCCTTCACTTTGTTTGCGCCGAACTGCGCCGACGTCACCCAGAACCCCACGCAGGTGCCGTTCAACGTCACGGCTGCGGTCTCGCCCACCTGCATTGTTTCGGCGCAGAACATCAATTTCGGCAGTCACGGCGTTCTCAACACCGCAGTCGATGCGGCCGGGGCCGTCACACTCACCTGCACCAGCAGCCTGAATTACAGCGTCGCGCTGAATGGCGGCCTGAGCAACAGCCCGCCGGCCGCGCGCCAGATGGTGCTGGCAGGTGCATCGATAATCTACGGGCTCTACCGCGACGCCAACCGCACGAATGTCTGGGGAAGTGCGGCCGGACAAACCGTCAGCGGTACCGGAACAGGCAGCCTGCAGACACTGAATGTTTACGGACGCGTACCGGCACAGAACACGCCGGCACCGGGAAATTACAGTGACACCGTCGTCGTGACCGTCAGCTATTAGGCGAGGTGCAGTGGCACGCGGAGGCGACGGAGTGAAATCACGACGGCCGCGTCTGGGCCTTCACCGCCTGTTAGCGGTCGACCGGATCACCACCAATTCCCTCCGAAGATCACCAGAAGAGCCAGAAATATCCATACGAAAATTCTGACTTTCCTATGGATACGCTTCTCATCAGCAGTCCGGGGCTGTCTTGCCCCAAAGAGATTTCCGACAATCTCCTCAAAAATATGAAACATCGTTCCCTGCGATCTAAAGCTTCCTTCTTCCCATGACAGTCCAGCGGGCCTGAAAAGTAAAGGAGCTTTCCCGTTGCAAAGGCAGCGGCATCGACGTCGGAAAGGCCCTTTCAGCGGGCATACCATCTTCATACCAAATATTTCAGAGGAACTTACGCACTGGAATTCCCGCCAGTCCATGCTCTAGGCTATGGTGACGATAAGTGCACCGCGTTCCCATGGCCCGTCACGCACGTACCGGAGTAACCATTGGCGACGTAGAAACAATGTCTGCCCGCAGGCCTGACGTTATGGGGAGAATGACCATTTTGAAACATGTGCTTCCAGTGGTTTTATTCGCGTTTTCGCTTGGTCTGCCGCTTTCATCGGCCCGGGCGGATGTTTCATCCACTCATCAAAACGAGGCGGCATCCGCATTCCAGGCTCTTGACGCGCTTGCACGAGACGCCCGCGCGCAGGGGGATTTACCACGCTTGTCCAATCCTACCCATGCCAGGGTGCTCGACCGGTTGTGGAACGTCGAGGCGACACTTGGTGCGCCGCCTTATCAAGCGGCCGATGTTCCCGCACTTCTGACAATCGGCGACAGGGCCGGCGCCGTTTTCAAAACTTACGTGCTGTTTGCCCCACAGAACGGCACGGTTCCCGATACCGCCGCGAACACATTCAAATATCAGGATGAAATCGCGCGCGCCGGGGCCTATCTGCTCAATGTATATGCGGCAGAGCTGGAGGCCGCCACCGACTTCGTCAGCAAGCTGCCCGCCGATCAGATGAACGAGGCGCGCCGCGCCGGCTTGCGCCAGATGCGGCTCGGGATCACGGAACAGGTCACGGGATTGATGCTCATGCTGCGTTCACCGGGCTTGCGCCCCGAGAACCGCCTGCTTTTGCTGGACGCACTCAATGGCAGCGCCATTCCTCTTGCGGCTGCCATATCGCCAGCGGACAGGAAAGCCGTTACAGCCCAGATCGAGGCAGCCCTGCCCGGGTTGTCCCAACCCGAGCATGACAGGGCACAGACACTGAAATCCGCTTTCACACCCCAGGAATGCAACGGCCTTTGCGCCTTGGGTAACTAGCCGCCGGGCGGCGCACCCCGCCCCGGTTGCTCGGCTTGAGACGAAAGGCAGGGCACGGGATCACCTCGACATCATCGCCAACGGCCACAGGACGATCTGGGGGAAGATCACGAGCAACACAAGGACCGCGATCTGAGCGACCATGAAGGGCACCACACCCTTGATGACACCGGTCATCGGAACGCGTGCCACCCCGCAGACGACATTGAGCACGGTGCCGACCGGCGGTGTTACCAATCCGATTGCGTTGTTCATGATGAACAATACGCCGAAATAGACCGGGTCTATTCCTGCCTGCTTGACGATTGGCATCAGCACCGGGGTCAAGATCAGAACCGTCGGTGTGAAGTCCATCGCCGTGCCGACGATGAGGACGATCACCATGAGGATCGCCATCAGGATAATCTTGTTATCCATGAACGGCTGGACCATGTCGGCCAATTGCTGCGGGATGTTCGCGGTCGTGATGAGCCAGGCGGAAACGCCGGCAGCGGCGACGAGGAACATGACGACGGCGGTGGTTTCGGCCGCGCGATACATCAGCCCGAACAGGTCGGAAAGCTTGATTTCACGATAGACAAAGACGCCGACAAACAGGGAATAGACCGCCGCTATCACCGCCGCTTCGGTCGGCGTAAAGGCGCCGATCTTCAGTCCGCCGATGACGACGACGGGCATGACGAGCGCCCACAGCGCCTTGCGTGTCTCGCTCAGCCGCTCGGCAAGGTTCCGTCTGGGTTCGACACCGGGATTATCGCGCCCGATGCTCCAGCGCCAGGCCAGCATGATGGCAAGGCCCATCAGGATTCCGGGCACGATGCCGGCCAGAAAGAGTTTGGTGATGGATACGCCGCCAGCGACACCAAAGATGATCATGCCGACCGAAGGCGGAAGCACCGGTGCGATGATGCCGCCGCAGGAGATCAGCCCGCAGGAGCGATTGATATCGTAGCCGGCATTGCGCATCAGCGGGATGAGCACGGATGCAAGTGCCGCCGCATCGGCAACCGCCGAGCCGGAAAGCGACGCCATGACGATGGCGGCCAGAACCGCGACATAACCGAGGCCGCCGCGAATATGTCCGATCCACGCCATGGCCATGGTAATGATGCGCCGGGTCATGCCGCCGGCATTCATCAGTTCACCGGCCAGCATGAAGAAGGGAACGGCAAGCAGGGGAAAGCTGTTGGCGCCGTCCCACATGTTCTGGATGACGATCTGCGGATCGGTGATGCCCATATAGAGCATCATCACAAGACCGCATCCGATCAGCGCGAACGCAACCGGCATGCCGAGCGCCATCAGGCCAAGAAGCGAGCCTATGAAGACAAAAACGATCATGATCAGCGCCCCTTCTGCTCGTCGGTCGCGCGTGCCGCCTGAAGCCCCTCATCGAGGCCCTCCTCATGCACGTCGATCAGTTCGTCATCGGCAATGTCTCCCATGACCAGCCGCACGAGGTTCGACAGGCAGATCAGGGCGATCGCCGCGCCGGTGACATAGCTGACGCCATAGACCCACAACATGCTAATCTCCGCGACCGGAGATTCCGTGATTTTCAGGATGTCGTGCTGAAGCCAGGTGCCGTAAAAGATGAAGGCGGCGCAGATGAGCATCACCACCTGGCTGATTGCCCAGCACAGCTTTCGTCCAAGGACCGGCAACGTCTGCACGACGATATCGACACCCAGATGGCTGCGTCTGTGCAGGCCGATGATCCCCCCGAGGAAGGTCATCCACACGAAGGCAAATCGTGGAAGCTCCTCCGAAATGTCGATCCCGGTGTTAAAAAACAGACGCAGAACGACATTGCCGAAGACCATCACAAGCATCGTGGCCATGCAGAGTACAAGGATGATCTCAATCGCGCGGTAAAAACCGCCGACGCCTGCATCCAGAAATGCGCGCATTTTCCTCTCCCCGGCGAGACGGCCGCCGCATTCGATGTGCGGCGCCCCTCGCAGATTTCACAGTCCCGTCCGCAGCACCACGGTGGCGAGCCGGCACTCAGCCGGCCCGCTGGCGATAACGGTTTTATTTTCTGTGTTTGGCGATCTCGGCATAAAACTGGTCGACGAACTCGACGCCGATCACGTCCCTCGCCTTGGTAACGACCGGCTCGATCGCCGTGCGGATCGCATCGAGTTCCGCTGGCGGCATTACCGTCGCCGCCATGCCCTCGGCCTCGAGTTTCTTCAGGGCTTCGCCGGCATCGCGCAATTCGGCCTCGCGCTGGAAGATGCGTGTTTTCTCTGCCGCGGCCTGAACGGCACTCTGCTGTTCCGGCGTCAGCGAATCATGGAACTTCGCGGAAGAAAGCAGCGCCACCGGCGTATAGACGTGATTGGTGACTGTCAGATATTTCTGCACCTCGAACATCTTGTTCGCATACATGTCCACGAAAGGATGCTCATAGCCATCGAGCGCCCTTGTTTCCAGCGCCGTGTAGACCTCGGTGAACGCCATTGGCACGGCGTTCATGCCAAGCGCCTTGAAGCTTGCGAGCGCCATGGGGCTTTGCATGACCCGAACCTTCAGCCCCTTCATATCGGCGAGCGATGCCACCGGGTGCTTGCTGTTCGATAGATTGCGGAACGCGCCGCCGGCCCAGACAAGGCCGTGGATTTTCATGTCGGCAAGGTTGTCGAGCAGGCGTTTTCCCTGTGGGCCGTCGAGCACGTCCGCTGCCTCGGCATCGGTCGCGAAGAGGAAAGGAATGTCAAAGATCTGAAGTTCCTTCTCATGGGTGGCGATTGGCGCGAGTGCACCCATGTAGAAGTCGATGGTTCCCGACTGGAGCGCCATCAACATCTTTTCTTCGGAGCCGATTGCGGAATTGCCGAAGACATCGACTTTGACGCTGCCGCCGGTTGCCTTCGCCACTTCCTCGGCAAAATATTTCATTGCCGCCGAGCGTGGATGGGTGTCGGCGAAGCCATGGCCTAGCTTTGCCACCTTGACGTCCTGGGCAAGGATCGGCGTCGCCGGCATGGCGGCAAAGGCAATCGCCGCACACAGGCCGACACCGAAGCCGCGCCGCGCCATATCCTGCGTGACGCCCGTGCCGAAGCACGATGCCAGATATTGTTTTCCCGCGCCGAATGCGCGCTTCATCGATACGAGTTTCATATTGCTCCTCCCCTTGGTTTTACTGGAACCCGTCACGCTCTCCCCAAGCGCGACGAAACGAATTGCGGGCGCTCGCCTACAACACGGAAATCATGCCGCCATCGGCATAGACGATCTGGCCATTGACGTAGTCGGACGCTGCGGACGCAAAATAGATGACGGTTCCCGCCAGTTCTTCGGGCCGGCCCCAGCGCCGCGCCGGCGTGCGCGCCTTGACCCAGGCGTCGAATTCCGGGTTGGCGAGCAGGGCCTCGTTCATATCCGTGATCATGTAGCCGGGGCCGATCGCATTGGCCTGAATGCCCTTTTCGGCCCACTCTGCCGCCATGGCCTTGGTCAGCATCTTGATGCCGCCTTTCGCCACGGTGTAAGGCGCAACCGTTGCCCGGGCGAGTTCGGAGGTCAGCGATCCGATGTTGATGATCTTGCCGGAACCGCGCTCCGCCATCCGCCTCGCCGCCTCCCGGCCAACAAGGAAGGCCGAGGTCAGATTGGTATCGATCACCCGGCGCCAGTCGGCGGTCTCCAGTTCAAGCATCGGCTTGCGAAACTGGATACCGGCATTGTTGACGAGGATATCCACCCGGATACCGTCCCGGTCGAGCCGCTCGAAGGCTGCGATGACAGCAGCTTCGTCGGTCACGTCAAACGCCGCCGTCAGCACGTCGCGGCCGGCCGAGCGCATCGCCGTGGCCGCCTCTTCCAGTCGCTTGGCGTCGACGCCATTGAGGATAACCCGGGCGCCGGCATTCGCCAGCCCCTCGGCAAAGGCCCGCCCCAAACCACGGGACGAACCGGTGACCAGCGCCGTCTTGCCGCTCAGATCGAATAGTGAGACGCTCATGACGATTCCCCCCTCAGAGTTCAGAGACGCGCACGGACAGATCCGAGCGTTCGAAGAAGGACGGTTGCAGCTCAGTGCCGAGGCCGGGGCCTTCCATTGGGTAAACGAAGCCGCCCTCGATACGCGGAACCTCCGTCACCAGTTCGCGATACCAGCCCTTGTAAAAGGCACGCACGCTTTCCTGGATGAGGGTGTTGGGTTGCGAAAAGCTCATATGGATGGCCGCAGCGAACCCGACCGGGCCGATGCAGTCATGCGGGGCAAAAGGCCGGTGATAGGTTTCCGCCATGGCCGCGATCTTGCGGCCCTCGGTCAAACCGCCCGTCCAGCACAGGTCGGCCATGACGACATGGGCGGCGTCGCGGTCGAGATAGTCCTTGTAGGCAAAACGTGTCCCGAGCGTTTCGGAGGCGCAAGTCCACACATCGGTGGAATGCGCGTATTCGGCAAGCGCCTGCGGCGAATTCATCCGTATCGGATCTTCGTACCATGTGGGCTTGAACGGTTCGAGCGCCCGCGCGATCTGCTTGGCAACCGGCAGGTTCCACAGCGAGTGGAACTCGACCATGATATCCATCTTGTCGCCGACGGCCTTGCGGACCAGCTCGAACGGCTTGATCGCCGTCTTCATCTGTTCCGCCGTGATGAACAGGCCGCGGTTTTCCATCGCCGGAGGATCGAACGGCCAGATCTTCATGGCCGTGATGCCGTTCGACAGGAGATCCTCCGCCAGTTCGCCCGCCCGGTTCATGAAACCGTCGAGATCCTCGTAAGGACCCGCCTCTTCCCCCAGGTTCCAGGTGTCGACCGGCTTGATCTTCTTCGTCCGCACATAGCGGCTTCCGGCGCAGGTATTGTAGACGCGCATCTTCTCCACGCAGAGCCCGCCCAGCATCTGGTGAACGGGCTGCCCGCACACCTTGCCGAACAGATCCCATAGCGCGATGTCGATTGCGGAGGCGGCCCGATGTTCCGCCCCCGTCGAAGCATGCGCCATGGGCAGGTTGAGCATTTCCCGGTGAAGAGCCTCTATATGAAGCGGATTGCGGCCCACGAGCCGGCTTGCCAGCGTATCGTGGATGTGGGCCTCAACGGCCGCCGCCCCGTAAAAGGTTTCGCCGAGGCCGGTAACGCCCTGATCCGTCTCCACATGCACCCAGAGAACATTGGAGAACTCCTCTGCACGAAAAGTCTTGATCGCAGTTATCTTCATCATCGCTTCCGTTCAATCCGCCCGGCTTTCGCCAGGTCGCCATTTCAGCGGGAGAACCACAGAGACAAAGGAAATCCATCGATCGCATGCGAGAGCATGCGGCCCTGTTTCTCCATCAAGGTCTGACTGACGATTCTCTCCGCCCGATTTTTATGGCAGAATTTCTGCCAGTCTCTTATAATGCTGTCAACCGAAATTATGAAAGTAGTATTCCGAAATGACAAAAGCTGTAGGACAGGTTTTCGAAGAAGATATAGGTCTCGTTGAGCGAGCCATAGTCGACGTGCGCGCCTATATGCGCGAAAACCAGCTTCGGCCGGGCAGCCCCATGCCAAGCGAAACAGCCATGGCCGCCAAGCTCGACGTTTCCCGGTCCGTGGCGCGGGAGGCCTTTCGTGCCCTTGCCGCGCTTGGAATCCTGGAAGTCAGCTCCGGTCGCCGGGCGCGTGTTGCCGCACCGGATGCGATACCGCTCAGCATGATTCTCGATCATACCGTGACAACGAAGCAGCTCAGCGTTCAGCAGGTTCTCGACGTTCGGCGCACGCTTGAGCTGCGCACGGCAAGCCTTGCGTCGCTGCGCCGGACGGACGCGCAGGCGCGGGAGCTTCTCCAGATCGTGGAAGACATGTTCAACGCGCTCGAAACACCGGAGGCGGTGATGGAACTCGACATTCGTTTCCACGAACTGATCGCCCAGGCTTCCGGCAACTCCCTTTATGGAATCATCGTCGGCTCTTTCCGCGTCGTAACGCAGCAGACCTGGCATATCGGCTGGCGTAGCCGCGCCACTCTGGAGAACCGCACGGAAAACATCCGCTGCCACCAGAGGATCGCTGAAGCGATCAGCCTGCAGAATATGGAGATGGCGGAGGCTGCCATGACCGAGCATTTCGACTCGGCCGTCGGCGTCCTGCTTCGGGCGGGCGTCAACTGACGAAGCCATGAGGTGAACATCGCCTGCCGCCGCACCCGGACGTTTGCCCGGCATGGCTCCGTTTCGGGATCGCCTCCTTCCCGGCCGTGAGAGACACGGACGCCGATGCGGTAGTTGCGGCGATGCGCGCCGCACCGCCACGGGTCGCGTCTGCTTGGTCAAAACAGGCGTTACCATTCGGCGACACTACCATCCTGATGGCGCCATAGCGGATTACGCCAGCGATGGCCTTGCCTCGCCATTTCGATCACATGCGCCTCATCAACCTCAATACCCAGGCCGGGACCCTGCGGTATTTCGACAAACCCGTTCTCGTAACGGAAGACATCCTTGTTGGTGATGTAGTCCAGAAGGTCGCTGCCCTGATTGTAGTGAATACCAAGGCTCTGTTCCTGGATAAACGCGTTGTGGCTGACAGCATCGATTTGCAGGCAGGCGGCCAGAGCAATCGGTCCAAGCGGGCAATGCGGCGCAAGGGCAACGTCATAAGCCTCCGCCATCGTCGCAATCTTGCGGCATTCGGTAATTCCGCCCGCATGCGAAAGATCAGGCTGGATGATATCGACATAGCCGCCGGAGAGAACGGATTTGAAATCCCAGCGTGAGTAAAGCCGTTCGCCGAGCGCGATCGGCGCCGAGCAATGATTGGCAATTTCCTTCAGCGCCTCGAGATTTTCCGAAAGCACCGGCTCTTCGATGAACATCAGCTTGAACTGCTCGAGTTCCCGTGCCAGCACCTTGGCCATTGGCCTGTGAACCCGGCCATGGAAATCGGCGCCTATTCCGATATGCGGCCCCACCGCATCGCGCACGGCGCCTATCGTCGCGACGATGGCGTCGATTTTGTCGTTGCCGTCGACAATCTGCAGCTCTTCAGCGCCATTCAGCTTGATCGCCTTGAATCCCGCGGCAACGACGTCCCGCGCATTCTTCGCGACGTCACTCGGGCGATCACCGCCGATCCATGAATAGACCTTGATCCTGTCGCGGCACTGGCCGCCAAGCAGCGCGTGGACCGGCTGGCCGAGCGCCTTGCCCTTGATATCCCAGAGCGCCTGATCGATCCCGGCAATGGCACTCATATGGACCGCGCCACCCCGATAAAAGCCACCGCGATACATGACCGTCCAGTGATCCTCGATCAGGAACGGATCCTTGCCGATGAGGTAATCCTCCAGCTCATGCACGGCAGCCTGAACCGTCAGTGCCCTGCCTTCGACCACGGGCTCGCCCCAGCCGGTAATGCCCTCATCCGTCTCGATCTTGAGGAACAGCCAGCGTGGTGGAACGATATAGGTGGTGAGTTTTGTGATCTTCATGGTGTTCTCCTCCGCACCTGCGCCGGCGGTTCGAGCCATTATTTAGCCGGATATTGAATATCCGCCATCGACGGGGATGGCGGCACCGGTGATGAAACCGGAGCCGGGACCGGCAAGAAAGGCGGCAATGCCCTCGAAATCCTCCCCGCGCCCCCAGCGCCCGGCAGGCGTGCGGGAAAGTACTTTCTGGTTCAGCCCCTCCACCTCCTGCCTGGCCGAAGCGCCCAGATCCGTGTCGATCCATCCCGGCAGAACGGCGTTGACCTGAATGTTGTCCGGCGCCCAGGCAACGGCGAGCGACCGGGTCAGCTGGACGATACCGCCTTTGCTCGCCCCATAGGCGGGTGCGAAAGAAGCGCCGAATATGGATGTCATGGAGCCGATATTGATGATCTTACCCTCACCGGCTGCCTTCATCGCCGGGTAAGCCGCCTTTGAGCAGACGAATGCCGCAGTCAGATTGGTTTGAATGATGCGGTTCCAGTCGGAGAGATCAAAGATTTCCGGCGCGCGGCGGACATTGATGCCGGCATTGTTGACGAGGATGTCGAGCCGGCCTTCCGCCTGCACCAGATCTCCGATGGCCTGTATGTTGGCGTTGTCATCACTGATATCCAGTTCCAGAAACCGGCCTGAACCTCCTGTTGCGTCAAGAAGCCGGACGGCATCCTCGCCCTTGCGCAGGTTGCGCCCGGCAATCACCACCCTTGCCCCGGCCTTTGCCAGACCAACGGCCATTGACAGCCCGATACCGCCATTGCCGCCGGTAACGAGGGCTACTTTTCCCGAGAGGGACATGGTTGATACAGAATTCATGCCTGACGCCTTTCAGAACGACAATTGTACCTTCATCGCCCGCGACCGGTCGGTGGCCAGCATGAAGGCCTCATCAGCCTCCTGAAAAGGCAATGTGTGGGTTACGAGCGGTTTCAGATCGATGCGGCCGGAGTTCATCAGATCGACGGCCTGCCGGAATTCACCGTCGAATCGGAAGGTGCCGCGTAACTGCAATTCCTTGGTGACGATCGCATTGATCGGCAGGGTCACATCACCGCCAAGTCCGAGCTGGACGATGATGCCGCCGGCACGAATGGCCGCAAGCGCGCCATTGAGTGCAGCCTGATTGCCCGATGCTTCAAACAATATGTCGATCGTACCCTTGCCCGTGGCGTAGGGCGCAAGCGCTTCCGGGGCCGTCCTCATGTTGAGAACCGCGGTGGCGCCGAGTCTGCTGGCAACCTGCAGCGGGAATTCGCCCACATCCGTTGCGACGATCTCCGCAGCACCTGCATTGCGCGCGACCAGCACACACAAAGCCCCGATAGGACCGCAGCCCGTCACCAGCACACGCTTGCCCAGAAGCGGCCCCGCCTGTTTCATGGCATGCAGAACGACCGCAAGCGGCTCGGCCATGGCCGCTTCCGCCATGGTAACGGTGTCGGCGATCGGAATAGCCTGGGCAGCACTGACGGTAATGCTTTGGCGAAAACCACCCTGCGCATGCGGCAGGCGCATGGCGCTGCCCATGAACTGCATGTTCATGCACTGGTTATGGGCGCCTTCACGGCAATATTCACACTCGTAGCACGGTGAACTCGGATTGACCGATACCCGCATGCCCGGCACCAGATGCGAAACGCCGGCGCCGCATTCCTCGATGATGCCCGCCATCTCGTGACCGAGTGCCATCGGTTCGCGCACGCGGATGTTGCCGGAGCCTCCATGCAGATAATAATGGAGATCGGAACCGCAAATGCCCCCGGCCTTGACCGCTATTCTAACCTGACCGGCAGCCGGGGCGACGCTTGCCACGGGCTCGATCCGCAGATCCTTCTGCGCGTGAATGATAACGCCTAACATCGAATTTTCCTTCCTGACTTCGCCATGACGGAGCCTAAGCAGCCTTCAAGCGAGACATTTTCTGGTTTGATGGAGCCGCTTACTGGCGAAAAGCTCCCCTGCCGCCCCGGCACTTCCTTTGAAAACTCTGGAAATCTGAAATATTGAGAAATTTCCTGTCATTGCATTTTGCAACTGACGAGACGGAACGGTAACCTCAGGCAGAATCTCGAGGAATGAAGCATGACCGGTGAAGACAAGAACGGGACGAAAGATGAGGACGGCAATCCGCAGGAGAAAAAGAGACGCAACAGCGTCAACCTGACGGAACTTGCCTATGAGCGCATCGAGCACCTGATCATTACCTGTGAGCTCAAGCCGGGCCGCTTTCTTTCCATTCAGGATTTGCAGAGAGAGACCGGATTGAGCCGCACACCCGTGCATCAGGCGGTCAGCCGGCTGGCCGCCGATACGCTCGTGATCATTCAACCCCGTCATGGTCTGCAGATCGCGCCCATCGACCTTGCCCGCGAGCGAATGCTTCTGCGCTTGCGGCGCGACCTCGAGCGTTTCGTCGTGTCGCTGGCCGCCGAGCACTCCACGTCCACGCACCGTTCGCAGATGCTGCACATCACCCGCATTCTGAAAGACCAGCGTGACACCATGGCGATCGGCGATTTCAATATTTTCGACCGCCGCATCGACAGGCTGATCCTGCTGGCGGCGGGAGAGCCCTTCCTCGAGCATACGCTGCGGCCGCTCCACACCCTGTTCCGACGTATCGGCCTTATCCACCACCGCAATATAGGCGGCGCGGAAAGCCTTGCCGGAAGCATCCAGAGCCATATCGGCATACTCGAGGCAATCGCCAAGCGGAATGTCGCCCTCGCCGTCGAGGCGTCCGACCAGCTGATCGACTATGTCGATCGGATGTTCGATGCCCTGGAGAGGGACATCGACCCGTCCATCCTCGATTCCAGCCTGGAATCGCTGATCTCGCTGTGAAGTATCGCCCCTTGCGTCCTTCATGATCCGGCTCCGGTGCTGAGATTATAGGCGCAGCCGCAGACCGGTTTCAGCCGAAAACAGAACGGCGTCATCAAGGTTGAACGCCAGCGAAACCGGATCACCGACTTTAAGCCCGGTGTAGCCCTGTTCGGTGACCATGACGGCATCCAGCTCACCTTCCTCGCGATGCGCCGTGCGGGCATTGCTGAGCGTCACCGCGATGACGGATTCGGCCCCGATATGCTCGACCAGCGTCACCGTTCCGTCGACGCTGCCGGGTTGACGTTCAGGCATCAGCCTGATCGCATTCGGGCGGATGCCGAACAGAACCTTGCCGTTCTCCCTGACCGCTGCCGACAGGCCCTGCGGCAATGCCAGCGCAATGCCACCGACGCTGACGACACCGCTTGCCGCATCGGCTTCGATAAGGTTCATCGGCGGCGTGCCGATAAAGCGCGCGACATAGGTATTGGCCGGATCGCTATAGATTTCGCGGGACGAACCGAATTGCTGAACCACGCCGTCGCGCATCAGCGCGATCTTGCTTCCCATCGTCATGGCCTCGACCTGATCGTGGGTCACGTAAACGAATGTACCGCCGATATCGGCATGCAGCTTGGAAATTTCCGCCCGCATCGACGTCCTGAGCTTGGCATCCAGATTGGAGAGCGGTTCATCCATCAGGAAGACTTCAGGCTGCCGCACCATCGCCCGGCCCAGCGCGACACGCTGCCGCTGCCCGCCCGACAGGGTGCGCGGAAACCGGTCCAGCATCTCGGTCAGGCCCAATATTCTGGCGTTGCGCTGTACCATTTCCTTCACCTGCGGCGAATTCTCGATCCGCCGCCTGACAAGGCCTCCGATGACCGGAAGGTGATGCCACCAGCGGAACTGTTTCATCACCAGCGGAAACGTCATGTTCCGCCGTACGGTCAGATGCGGATAGAGCGCATAGGACTGGAAAACGAAGGCCATGTCGCGGTCGCTTGGCGGCAGATTGTCGACGCGGCGGCTGCCGATCAGTATTTCTCCGCCGGAAATGCTTTCAAGACCGGCCAGCATGCGCAGAAGCGTCGATTTTCCGCAGCCCGAAGGGCCGAGCAGCACCAGAAACTCGCCGTCCGAAACGGCAATGTCGATATTGCGGATAACGTCCTTCGCGCCGAAACTCTTGCTGACGCTTTTCAGGGTAATGGATGCCATTTCAAAAATCCTTTATCAGCCCTTGACGCTGCCGGCCGTCATACCGGCCACGACATAACGCTGGACAAGAAGGTAAAACAGGACAGCGGGAAGCGTGTAGATGAAGCCGACGGCCATGACGGAATGAACCGGCGTCGACAACTCGCCGACGAAACCGGCAAGCCCCACCGAGGCGGTGCGCAGACTTTCGCTGCTGATAAGCGTCTGGGCGAAAACATACTCGTTCCAGCCGTTGAAGAATGCGATGACCGAGGCGGCGGCGAGCGTCGGCCCGATCAGCGGCACCACGATCAGAAGTACCACGTCGAGCTTGGAGCATCCTTCCATGCGGGCGGCCTCCTCCACCTCGATCGGCACCGCGTCGATGGCCCCTTTGAGAATCCAGGCGATGACCGGCACCGTAAAGGCGGTGTTGGCGAGGATCAGGCCGGTCAAAGTATTGAGCAGCCCGAGATCGCCGAAAATGGCGTAAAGCGGCACGACCAGCATGGCTTCGGGCAGCATCTGGGTCGCAAACAGCACGAAGCCGAGAAGCGCAAGGCCGACGAACCGGAAACGGGACAGCGCATAAGCGGGCAGGATTGCCAGCACAATGCTCAGCACCGTCGTGCCGGAAGCAACGATCACGCTGTTTTTCAGCCATGTCGCAACCGGTATGGTCTTGAACACGTCCTGATAAACATTCAGTTCCGAAAACGACGGCAGGAACTGCGGGGTTGCGGCAAAAAGCTCTGAAGACGTGGTGAGTGATGTCACGAGCATCCAATAGATCGGGAAGACCGCAACGCCGAGAAGGGCGAGAACGCTGATCATGCGCAGGCTATGCTGCCAGGGAGAGGTTTTCATGCGCGTCTCCCCTGCGCACGTTCGGCACGCTGCGATATCTTGAAGTAGATCATTGTCACGACGAGCGCGATGGCGAGGCCCACCATGCCGATGGAGGCGGCACTGCCAAGCTCGCGATAGACGAAGCCCTGGCGGTAAAGCTCGATCACCAGCGTATTGGTCGCACCGATCGGCCCTCCCTGCGTCATCAGCCAGATCAGATCGAAACGGCGCAGCGACCATATGGTGACGAAGAGGGCGAGCAGCAGCACGGTCGGCTGGATGGTTGGCCAAACAGCCGTCTTGAAGACGTTGAACCGGTCGGCTCCGTCGATGATCGCGGCTTCGCGCACTTCCGATGGAACGCCCTGCAGGGCTGCCAAGATGACGACCGAAGAAAACGGAAATATCTGCCAGATGGTCGTGATCATGATGGCAGGCAGGGCAAGCGAGGGATTGTCCAGCCAGTTTTCGTTGGAAAACGGCAGGCCCAGCACTCTCAGCGCATAATTGAACACGCCATATTGCGAGTTGAGCATCCAGGTGAAGATCAGCGCAACGGCAACCGGCGGCGCCGCCCAGGGCACCGTTACCAGAGCGCGGGCAATACCGCGTCCGGTAAAGGGGTTGTTGAGAAGCAGCGCCGTACCGAGACCGAAACCGATCGCCAGCACGACGCAGAGGATCGTATAGATCAGCGTGACCCAGAGAACCTGCGCGAAATCGCTGGTTTCGAAGATGTAGAGATAGTTTTCGAAACCGACAAAGAGCTGGTCGTCGGGAGACAGCAGCGAAGTCGATGTGAAACTAAGCTTCAGCTCCTGCAGCAAGGGGTAGATTTGAAACAGCAGAAGATAAAGGGCGACAGGCGCGGCGAACCAATAAGGTGTCCACCGGCTGCCCTCGATCCCGCTTCGTGAGCCGGATGATCGCATCGACATTACTCGCTATCTGAAAATTACAGGCAAAGTCTGCGCCGCATCAGCGGCGCAGTACCCGTCGCTCGATCAGCCGCTGCGCGGCATCCATGGCGTCCTTGGGATTTTCCCCGCCCTGAAGAACCTTCAGCACGCTCTCAAGCACGATCTGCTGGATTTCCGGCGTCTTCGTCTCAAGCCCCATGACCAGTTGCGGGACCGCGGTTTCGACCTGTTTGTCATAAACGGTGAGCCAGGGCTGCGCCGCCAGATCCTCGGCGGAATATTGCGTCACCGTACCAACGATGGTTCCCATGGCCTTTTGCAGGCCCTGCTGATTTTCCGGTTCCAGCGCCCATTTCAGGAAAGTGACGGCCGCATCCTTGTGCTTGGTATTGGCGTTGATCGACAGCATGGTCATGATCAGGCCCTGGGCGGGCGTCGGGAAAGGAGAAGGTGCGGCGGCAAAGGGAAGGTTCGGGGAGTTCTGGTGGAAGATCGCCGCAACGCCGCCATTGTCGACATTCATGGCAATCTTGCCTTCCCAGAACATGCGCCGGTAGGTGGCGGCATCGGCGCCTTTCGGAGTGACATCGAGATCGTAGACCGCCTTATAGGCCTCGATACCCTTGATGACCTCCGGGCTGTTTACCGTCAGATTGCCGGCAGCGTCGCTCCAGCGGCCACCAAATCCGTAGACGAAATTGCAGACGTCCTGCCAGAAACCGGCCCGCTCAGCCATCGTGGCGCGGTATGCGTAGCCATATTTGCCATCACCCGTCGTTTCCTTGGCGACCTTGAGGAAATCCTCGAATGTCGTCGGCGGCGCGCCCTTGACGATATCCTTGTTGTAGAGAAGCCCGTAACCGGTGGAATCGAAGATCACGCCATAACGCTTGCCATTCACGGCCAGATATTTGTCCGGACCGATGAATTTATATTGCGATGGATCGATAAGGCCATCGAGGGAAAGGACGCGCCCCGATGGTACGGCTGCGAAATAGTCGATCTGGTCGAAGCGGACCAGATCCGGGCCACCGCCGCCGCCCATCTGCGTGAAGACCGTGTTGGCGAAGCTGGAGAACGGGATCGCAATCGGCTCGACCTCGATCTTGTCCTGACTTTCGTTGAATTTCTGAACCCACGCCTTGGCGCGGTCGCCGCGCCCCGCCTCGGAGAACATCGCCGCAGCAAATGTGATTTTCTCTTTCGCCTGCTGCGCGAAGGCCGTGCCCGACAGGGCCGAGACCAGCAACGCCGATGCCAGAACGCCGCGAACAACTCCGCGTCTTGAATGCAGATAAGCCATTTGGATCCTCCATCCTTATACGCATATCCGGCGGACGTTTCCTCCACCGCCGGACATGCCTCCTCATCCGCAAACTAGAATGTTGTGATATTTCACGAAAGTCAATGCCATTGCTGACCGATTGTGACCGGAGAAAACCACACCGCCACATTGCCCATGATCTCAGATATTTAGCCGCCGGCTCGGCGCGCTTCCGTAAGCCAAACTGTCATGCCGGCAAGGGCTCGATACTTCAAAGGTAAAGTAGCCACCGCCCAGGTGGAGACGATTCCACTCAGCCATGCAGCGCCGCGGTAAGCCAGGCCGCCGCGCGATCGGTCGCCATTGTCCTTCGCGATTTGGTTGGCAAGACAACGTTGTAGCGCGCGCCTGAAGGCATTCTGGTGTCATCAAAAGGCACCAGTGTCCCGTCATCCAGAAAGGTCTTCACAAGAAGTCCCCACCCCAGCGCCAGCCCCTGCCCTTCGCGCGCGGCAAAAATGGTTTCGGTATAGTGATTGAAGCGCAGGGTCGGCTTTATCTCGAAGCGGAGATCGAGGCTGGAAAGCCAGTGGCTCCAGGAAAGCCAGGACCTGTCTTCAACATCCGTTTCTATCAGTTCATCGGCAGCCGCCAGAGACCCTGCCCCGCGCTTTTCCAGATAACCGGGTGAACATACCAGCATAAGCACATCGTCGCGCGACGCGATGACCGTTCCGTCACTGAACGGAGGAACGCCGTACCGGATGGCTATATCGATATCGCCGTCATCAAGGTTGATGCGTGTATCCTGTGAAACGACCCGGATCTGAATTCCGGGGTTCTGCGCACGGAAATCGGCAAGGCGCGGAAGCAGCCAGAAGGACGAAAACGCGACCGTCGCGCCGATTGTGACGACGTCTTTCGCCGATCCCTTGATGGCATCGATCGTCTCCGCGATGTTGACGAAGCTTTGCGCCAATGACGCTCCCAGAGCCTCGCAGGCGGCGGTGGGCTCAATCGCCCGGTGCTTGCGGATGAACATCGGCACGCCCAGCTCATCCTCCAGCAGGGCGATCTGTCTGCTGACCGCCGCCTGGGTAACGCCAAGTTCCCCGGCAGCCGCGGTGAAGCTTCTCCGACGCAAAACCGCCTCGAGCATGATCAGCGCCGTAAGCGACGGCAGGCGTTTGCGAAACTGCATGACACCCTCTTTGCATTACATTTCATTATACCAGCCTGAGAATTAATGCCGTTGAGAAACAAGGGATGCAAGCGCAATCTCCATGCAAACAAGCATCAGGGGATATCATGCTAAACAAGCTCGCATCATCCATTTCGTCATTGCTCGATGCCCGCACCAACGGGCACTCCCTGCCAGCCGGTCTCTATACGCGCGACGATGTGTTCGAAGCCGACATCGAGGTATTTTTTCACAAGCACTGGATCTGTGTGGGTCTCGACTGCGACGTTCCGGAAGCCGGCGACGCCACGGTGGTCGACATCGGCAGGACGAGCCTCATCCTCCTGCGGGACGACGAAGGTGAAATCCGCGTGCTGCACAATGTCTGTCGCCATCGCGGTGCGCGTCTGCTGGATGCCGGCAGCACGATCATCTCGAGGCTCGTCTGCCCCTACCACACATGGACCTATGAACTGACCGGCGAGCTCAGCTATGCGCCGCATATGGGTAAGGACTTCGACAAGAATTGTCACAGCCTGCGGCAGGTGAATTTCAAATCGATCGGCGGCCTGATTTACGTCTGTCTTTCCGACAATCCGCCTGAAGATATCGACCTCCTCGAACGGACGATGGCAGAACGTCTCGCCCCCTATGACATCCGCAATGCGAAGATCGCACATCAGACCGACGTCATCGAGGATGGCAACTGGAAGCTGACGATGGAAAACAACCGCGAGTGCTATCATTGCTCGGCAAACCATCCGGAACTCTGCGTTTCCTTCGTCGATCTCGACTTCGGTTTCGACCCGGAGACATTGAGCCCCGAAGACCGGGAACAGGCCGAGGAACATTTCCGGCTTTATGACGAGCGGACAAGGGCATGGGAAACGGATGGCTTTCCCTCCTCGGCCGTCGAACAGCTTACGGATTGCGCAACCAACTTCAGAACGCAGCGTCTGATCATTTCCGGCGCCGGCGAATCCCAGACCCATGATGCGACGGCCGCTTCCGCCAGACTTCTCGGCCATATGACCCGAAAGGATCTGGGCGACACACATCTCTGGGGACACAATTCCTGGAATCACTTCATGGGTGACCATGCGGTTGTTGCAATCGTCATTCCGCTCTCGGCCGGAAAAACCCTCGTGCGCACGAAATGGCTGGTTCACAAGGACGCCGTTGAAGGTGTCGACTATGATTTCGACAAGCTGACCGATGTGTGGATCGCGACCACCGATCAGGATGCGGATCTGGTCGCCCGCTCCCATGCCGGCGCCCTCGATCCCGCCTATCGGCCCGGCCCCTATTCCCGTTTTTCCGAAACCAATCTCGACAAGTTCGCGACGTGGTACATCGACCGGATGCGCGCCAATGGATATTGATCTTGCAACAAGGAAAAGCGGTGCGGTTGCAGATCGCGGCGTGTGGGATCCGGAGCATGACGACACGCTTGTCTGCATCGACGTTCATCAGGAAACCCATGATGTGAAGAGTTTCACCTTCGCATCCCCGCATGGAAAGCGGTTCGATTTCGAAGGTGGCCAGTATTTTCTCTTCGATTTTCCGATGGGGAACGATGCCGAAGCGCGCTGCTACAGCATCTCGTCATCCCCCCACCGGTCGAATGCTTTCAGCGTCACGGTCAAGCGCGTGGCGAACGGTCGAGTATCGAACTGGCTTCACGACAATCTGGCCAGGGGCATGACGGTCAGCGCGCAAGGCCCGCTTGGGCAATTCATCCGCCCGCGTGCCGTCTCTTCCAAACTGCTTCTTCTCTCCGGCGGTTCGGGAATAACCCCGGTGATGTCGATCCTTCGCGACCTTGCGGATCGCTGTGAACCCGCAGATGTCGTCTTCATGCACGCGGCGCGGACGCCGCTCGATCTGATATTCCGCGATGAACTGAACTGTCTTGCCGCTCGAATGAAGGGGCTGCGTCTGCATTTTCTTCCCGAAACAGTGCTTGGAGAGCCGTCATGGCCGGGCCTCACCGGCCGCATCACAGCCGAATTCATGAAGCTTGCCGTACCCGATATTGCTGATCGAACCGTCATGTGCTGCGGCCCGGCGCCTTTCATGGCGGCAGCCCGTTCGATTTCATCGGCGCTCGGGGTTCCAGCGCAAACCTATATTGAGGAGAGCTTCGACGCGGCGGTGATCGATGAAACGGGGCTTCCAGCAGAGGAGGCCGCGGCGAGCCGGTTATGGCAGGTTGAATTTCAGAAACAGGGCCGGAATATTGAAGTGCGAAGCGACCAGACCGTTTTGTCGTCGGCAAAAAAGTCCGGGGTTCGCCTGCCCTCGTCCTGCTCCAACGGCGTCTGCGGCACATGCAAGTCGAAACTGGTGTCTGGCATCGTCGACATGAACCACAATGGCGGGATAAGGCAACGCGAGATCGACGCCGGAATGTTTTTGCCTTGCTGCTCGCGGCCGCTTAGCGATCTTGTCATCGACCGCTAAACACCGGCATGGGTTGAACGGCATCACACACAAGGATGCCGTCTCCCGTTCTTGCAAGCCCCCGGTAATATCGATCATCGGCGCTTCTGACGCACGGAATCAGCGCGCGCCCAGAAAAATGGAACGCAGGTGTGACGGGGTCTGCCCGAATTCCTTCTTGAATGAGCGTGTGAACTGCGAGGCCGTGTGAAAGCCGAGATCGAGCGCAATATCGGTCAGTGGCAATTTCGTCTGCGTGAGAAGCACCTTGGCACGCTCAAGGCGCACCCGCACATAGGCCCGCGCCGGCGAAATGCCCGCCTCCTTCTCGAATATCCGCTCCAGCTGCCTGCGCGTCACGCCCACGAATGCCGCAAGCTGAGCAATCGGCATATCGCCGTCCAGATGCTGCTCCATCATGATCATGACCGCCCTGAGACGCGTGTCACTGTACTCCTCGTAAAGCGGTCTTCTTGGCTGGATTTCCAGATGGGAGCGCGCCTTCTCGATCTGCAACACTTCAAGGGCGTTTCGCTCCGCATCGGGGCTGATGTGGCGCCGGACGAGGGCTGCCGCCATATCGGCGGCACTGCTGCCTCCGGCGCAGGACCCCCGGCGTCTGTCGAGATTGAAAATCCTGTCCGGCCTGACTGACAGCCGCGGAAACCGCTCCCTGAACGCCTTGGCATGAAGCCAGCTCACGCAGACGTCGTGGTTCTTCATCAACCCCGCTTCAGCCAGAATGAATGTGCCGGTGCAGATACCGAGCAAGGGAACCTTCCTCGCATCGGCAAGCTTTAAAAACGCGATCGTCTCGTGATCGACGGGATCTTCCCTGTTCAGCAATCCGCCGATGACGGCGATATAATCGAACCGGGCGGGATCGACAAAATCCGATGTTGGGGCAACCTGCACGCCGCAGCTTGAGACGATGAGATGGCGGGTACTGCCCAGCACCTGCCAGTCCGCCTTCACCCGTCCCGAGCGATCCTGTTCGTCGCTCGCAAGGCGCAGGGTATCGACGAACATTGCAAAGGCAGACAGCGTGAATGAGCGCGCCAGCACGAAGCCAACCTTGAGCCGGTTTGTCTGGTCCGTTGCCTCACCCTCTTTGTGCTGTTCCGGACGCATCGCCTCGCTCTCCTCGCCGTTGCCTCACCCACTCACGAAATCTGAAACCCGTGGGCGAGCGGGTCGCGATCATCGACATAGATCGTGTTGTGTCCGATGACGCGAGCCCAGGCGCCAATGCTTGGGATTATCCCTTCAAAGGGACCGATATTTGCGGCGCTTTCGACACGCCCTTCGAAGATCGTGCCGATGATGCTCTCGTTTCTATAGGTTGAACCGACCGGCAGGCGTCCTTTTCCATGGAGCTGCGCCATGCGTGCGGATGTGCCGGTGCCGCCCGGAGATCTGTCAATCGCCTTGTCGCCATAAAACACCGCCGACCGGCCATCGGCACCGCTATCGACAGGCACATCACACCAGATGGCGTGATGCACGCCCCTGATGCGCTCGTCATCGGGGTGGACGGGATCGCAAATACTCTTGAGAGCATGACGAAGCTTCTGGCTGTATTCGATAATGTGCGATGCGGTCATTCCTTCGAAGCCTTCCCAGTGTTTCTGGGGCTCGATGACGGCGTAGAAGTTGCCGCCATAAGCGATATCGACGACAAGCCGGCCGATACCGGGGACATCGACCTCGATGTCGCTTTGGTGAAGGTAGCTCGCGACATTATGGAGCCGGACCGCATCAACGAAACCATCCTTCATCGTGTAGGTGACATCCACCCTGCCGGCGGGCGTCTCGATTGCAACGACACCCGCCGTGCGAGGTTTCACCAGACCTTCTTCAATGGCGGCGGTGACGACCCCGATCGTTCCGGCACCGCACATCGGCAGGCAGCCGCTGACCTCAATGAAAAGGACGGCGAAATCACAATCGACGCGATGCGCGGGATAGATGATGGCGCCCGACATGATGTCGTGCCCCCTCGGCTCGAACATCAGCGCCCGACGGACCCAGTCATGCTCGCGGATGAAGATTTCCCGCCGCTCCCCCATCGGAAGATGCGGCAGCATCGGTCCGCCGGCCGCGACGAGGCGGACCGGATTTCCGCAGGTATGGGCATCGATGCAAAAGAACGAATGTCTCACGGGCTTTCCTCAATCCAGTGCGGGTCTCGCGACCGTGTTACGATCAAGCAGACCGCGGCTCAGCCGATCGAGAAGAAGTGCGACGGCAACAATCGCAAGGCCGGCACGCAGGCCAAGTCCCATTTCCATTCGCGTCAGACCACGCGTGACTTCCGCGCCGAGCCCTCCCGCTCCGACAAGACCGGCAAGCACCACCATGGCCAGAGACAGAAGGATGCACTGGTTGAGCCCGACGAGAAGCGTCTGTCTGGCGAGCGGAATTTCGATCTTCCACAGCACCGAGCGCGGGTGCGCGCCAATGGCGCTCCCAAGCTCCAGGAATTCCCGTGGCACCTGGTTGAAAGCCAATGTCGTCAAGCGCAGCATGGGCGGGATACCGTAAACAATCGTCGCGATGATCGCCGGCACGCGCCCGAGGCTGAAGATCATCACCGCCGGGATCAGATAGACCCAGGGCGGCACCGTCTGCATGACGTCGAGAACCGGGCGGACGATTGCTTCCAGTGTCTTGTGCCGGGAGCACAGGACGCCGATCGGAAATGCGATCGTGACCGAGATCAGGACGGCGACGGTGACCAGCGCCACCGTCTGCATCGACGCGGTCCACAGACCTACGAGCAGGCAGAAACCGAGACACAGGCCGGCAAGGATCGCCGCCCTGATGCTGACGGCAAAAAACGCGGCAATAAAAACAATCACGATCAACGCATAAGGCGGCACCGAAAGCAGCGTCGCCTCAAGGGCCGAAAGGACGGCTTCCACCACATAGCCAATTGCCGCAAAAAGCGGATGCAGGTTGGTGTTGAGCCAGTCGACGGCCGGAGCCAGGAAGGCACCGGGTGAAAACTGCAGGGTTGTATCAGCCATCACTTCCTCCCTGCCCCGATACGGGCGGCACTCTGGGTAATGCGATCAAGCACCATCGTCAGGACGACGATTGCAATCGCACCGTTGATCGATGTCGCGATATCGAGCGTGCGGATCGATCCATAGATCGTCTCGCCGAGCCCGCCGGAACCGACGATGCCCGCGATCACCACCATGCCGAAGGCCATCATCAGGCTTTGGTTGACACCGGCCATGATGCTCGGAAGCGCAAACGGCAGGCGGATCTTGAAGAACATCTTGCGCGGCGTCATGCCGATTGCCTCGCCCAGCTCGAGAAACTCGTTTGGTGTCATTCTGATGCCGAGCGAGGTCAGGCGGATCGCAGGGGGAATGGCGACGACAACGGTGGCGATCAGTGCCGTGGCGGGGCCGTATCCGAGAAGCGCAATGGCCGGCAGCAGATAAATATAGGGCGGCAATGTCTGGATCAGGTCCAGCCCCGGTTCCATGAACCGATCAAGCGCGGTGAAGAAACCCGCCGCGATGCCGATCGGGATACCGATGACCAGCGCCATTACGGTCGCAGTCAGCACCAGCGCCAGCGTGCTCATGGTTTCCGGCCAGAGACCCATCGCGTAACAGAGAACGAGAGCGAGACCGCTCAGAACCGCGAACCAGCGATTGACAAGCCGCCAGCCCACCAGCGCCACGAGGACCGCCACCAGATAAAAAGGCGGCAGCTCCAGCAGCCAGAGAATACCATTATAGAGACCTTCGAGAACCAGCCGGACGTAATCGAAAAGGGATTCGCCATTCTCGCTCACCCATTCCAGCGTTGCATCCGTCCATTCATCGAAGGCGTCTGTGAAGCCTGAAGTGTCCATTTCACGAAGCTCCAGCTAAAGATCACGCCGCCGCGCGGTCGTTGTTGGAGGAACCCTTGACGCCCATGAGGAGACTACGGGGGGTGACGATGCCGACGACCTGCTCGTTATCGACCACGGCGATCGCATCCCGTTCCGACTGCATCGTCAGCGAAATCAGCTCATTGATGTCGGCGTCCGGCGTCGTGCGTACCAGCGTCGAAAGGTCCGAATTCGGCTGGTCCTTTCTGTAGTCGCTGACACTGTGCATGACCGAATGCGCCTTGATCAGATGCAGACGGGAAATACCGGCCACGAATTCCGCAACATAATCATCCGCCGGATTGAGAATGATGTCTTCGGCAGTCCCGGTCTGAATGATCGCGCCGTCTTTCATGATCGCGATGCGGTCGCCGATGCGGATCGCCTCATCGAGATCATGGGTGATGAATACGGCGGACTTGCCGAGTTGCTTTGTCAGCTGGCGGAATTCGTCCTGCAGCTGCCGCCTGATCAGCGGGTCAAGCGCGCTGAACGGCTCGTCCATGAGAATGATTTCGGGATCGGAAGCCAAAGCGCGCGCGAGACCGACACGCTGTTGCATTCCGCCCGACAGTTCAGCCGGGTATCGCTCAAGCCAGTCGGCCAGACCAACCTTTTCGAGAGCCTGCTTTGCCGTGCTGTTGCGCTCGGTCTTTGATATGCCTTGAACTTCAAGGCCGAAGGCAGCGTTTTCAAGAACCGTTCGATGCGGCAGGAGTGCTACGTTCTGAAACACCATACCGATGTTCTTCGCCCGCATTTCACGCAGATCGGGCGGCGACAGGGCGGCGACGTCCCGTCCCTTGACCAGCACCTTGCCGGCGCTGGGCGTAATGAGCTTGTTCAGCATGCGGATCAGCGTCGACTTCCCACTGCCTGAAAGGCCCATGATGCAGAAGATTTCGCCACGCCGAACCTGCAGGCTGGCATTGTTCACACCGACAACGCAGTTGAATTGCTGCAACACTTCCTTCTTGCCAAGCCCGCGTTCGGCAATCGATCGCATCGCGGCGCCCGTCTTGTCGCCGAAGACCTTCCAGAGAGACTGGCAGTCGATCAGGATTTCGCTCGATTGAGCAGCGTCGATTTTCATGGCGGTTCCCTTGAGCCAATTACGCTGGCTTCTCTGGTTGCTTTGACAAAAGCCGCCCGACCGGTGCCGGGCGGCCATTGCGCGATCAGTTCTTCTTGATATTTTCCCAACGCTTGATCAGGTCGGCATGGGCGCCGATCCAGTCCTGCACGGCCTGGTCCATTGTCTTGCCGTCCTTGACCGCACCATTGATCGCGGTGATATCGGCGATCGGCACGTAGACGCTGGCCATGACTTCGCGGGCATGCGGATTATCGGCGGAGAAACCCTTCTGGCCGATCCAGTAATAACCCTGCGGCGGCGGGAAGACGCCCTTCGGATCCTTGAGATATTTCACTTCATATTTCTGGACCATCCATGACGGTTCCCAGACCGTCACCGCGATCCATTCCTTGCGGTCATAGGCCGACTTCAGCGCCGCCGTCATGGCCGCGGTGCTGCCTTCCACCAATTGCAGCTTGATGCCGTAGTCCTTGACGGCGTTCGACGCATCCTTCATCAGGCCGGAGCCCGGCTCGATACCGATGATCTTGCCGCTGAACTTGTCGCTGTTCTCATTGAGCTGTTCGAGGCTGTCGATCGGCACGTATTTCGGAACCGCGATGCCCTGATAAAGACCGTGCGAAACCGGCGAGATCTTCTCGAGGCGGTTCTTGTTCTTGTTCCAGTAATCCTGGGCCACATAGTCGGTCTGCGAGGCCAGAACCTGAATGTCGCCCTTTGCAAGAGCGGCGTAAGCGATGCCCCATTCGGAGAATTCGGTGACCTTGACGGTATAACCGGAATCTTCAAGGACCTTTTTGGTGATACCGGTAATAGGTGTCAGATCCTCCCAGGACAACGTGCCCATGTTGATGGTCTTCTCTTCCGCACGGGCGGGAAGCATGCTCATTCCAATCATGGCGGCGGCGCAAAGCGCCTTCCACATCGTCTTCATCGCTCTTACTCCTGGTTTCTTGTTCCCATCTTTATTGAAGCCGCGCCCGGCGCGTGCCTCTTATTGCGCGGCGAAGGTTCACCCCTCGCGGCCTGCACGCAATTCCTGCAATCGGATCACGCCATTGATGCCCAGCCATGCAAACGGCTCGGGCGGTATTCGCGAAGGCTGCGGGTGATCCATGTATCGGCTGAGTTCCGGGGATGTCGTCCCGGTCGCAAGATCGGCGGCCATGATGCCGGCCAGAGTGCTTTTTACCGTCCCCAGACCGTTCTCACAGCAGGCGGAGAACAGCCCCTCCTCCACCTCGCCGAAGGCGGGCGCATGGTTGCGGCTGAGGCAGAGACGCCCGGCCCAGCTATGCTCGAAACCGATCTGCGCCAGTTCCGGGAAACGGGCATCGAGCGAACGGCGATGTTCCTCTTTCATCCTCGCCATCCGGTGCTCACCAACGGCAACCTTCGTCTCGTAGGTATACTTGGTGCGGATGACGATCCGCGAAACGCCATTGGTGGTAATCTTGCGAATGGTTGCTCCCATCGCGTCTGCGGGAAGCAGCGCCCAGCGATCCCGGCCGGAAACCGAAGAGCCGGACGCACCAGCGGGGAAACCGGCCGTCATCGAGGCATAGGCGAAGATATGCATCAGCCGGCCGCCGAAATGGCCGAAATCGTCGATATGTCCGTTGACGCCGAGAATAACCTTTGTGGCACTGACCGATCCGGCAGGAGACGAAGCGGTCCAACGTCCATCCTTCCGTGTAAGCGATGTGACCGGCGAGCGTTCGAAAATCTCGATCTTGTCCGCCAGGCCGGCAGCGAACTGGCGCACATAATCGGCGGGCTGGATCAGCACTGTTCCCGGCGTATAGAGCCCGCCGAGATAATAGCTTGACCCGGTAAGTTCCCGCATTTCCTGTGCGTCGAGAAACAGGTGTTTCTCACCGGCCGCCTTCAGCGACTGGCCAAAATTCTCGTTCAGCTTCATGCCGCGCCGGGTGGCCGCCGCATTGGTCTTGCCCGCCGGATCGAAAGTCTCGCGCGACATTCCATAGTCCTGCGCCGCGTCTTTCGCGAAAGCGATGGCAAAGCGGTTCTGTGCCATCTCCACCCGCGTCGCCTCGGCTCCGCCGCTGGAATATTCGCTTGCGGAAAGATTATGCGGAACATCGATCATGAAACCGGAATTACGGCCTGACGTGCCCTTGCCGATTTCACCCGCATCCACCAGCACGATTTTTTCACCGGGGCGAAGCGCCTGCAGACGCCGGGCCGCCGAAAGGCCGGCAAAACCCGCGCCGATAACCAGCCAATCTGCCGATACGGCACTTTCAAGCCTTTTAAGCGGGAAAGGGCGCTGGCTGATCGCCTCCCAACCGGAGACGCCGTTTTCGACTGGAAGACGTCTCACGGTTCCTGTTGTCATCTGACCGTCTCGTCCACGGAGCGCTCGGAAACATCGATCCAGATCGTTTTCAGCTCGCAGTAATTGTCATGGGCGAAGACAGACTTGTCGCGACCACCGAAACCGGATTCCTTGTAGCCACCAAATGGCGTGCTGGCGTCACCTTCGCCGAAGCAGTTGACGGTGACGACGCCGGCACGGATTTCACGCGACAGCCTGATGGCGTGTCGCAGACTGCCGGTATAGACCGAGGCCGTCAGTCCGTAATTGGTGTCGTTGGCGAGCGCGACAGCCTCGGCCAGCGTGTTGAACGTCGTCACAGACAGGATCGGCCCGAAAATTTCCTCCTGGAACAGCCGGCTTTTCGGCGTAACGCCATCAACAACGGTCGGCTCCACAAAGGCGCCATTCTGTGTATCGCCGCCATGGACGACCGACAGTTTCTCCGCCCTGGCGTCCTCAAGGAACGAGGTCACCTTGTCGAAATGCGCCTTGTTGACCAGCGCGCCGATGCGGTTTTCCGGATCAAGCGGATCACCCGTTTTCCACTCCCGCAGATAAGCGCCGATCCTGTTCAGAAGATCGTCCTTGACCTTCGAATGGACGATCAGGCGCGAGGTGGCCGAGCAATTTTCGCCCATGTTCCAGAAGGCGCCGTTGACGACCTGTTCGGCAACCAGATCAAGGTCCTCGGCATCATCGAGAACGACTGCCGGGTTCTTGCCTCCGCATTCCAGTACGACCTTCTTGAGGTTGGAATCGGCGGCATAACGCAGAAAGCGGCGGCCGGTCGGCGTCGAGCCCGTGAAAGCGACCATGTCGACATCCATATGCAGGCCGAGTGGTTCGCCCACATCCTTGCCACTACCGGTGACGACATTGAAAACACCGGCCGGAATTCCGGCTTCATGCGCGAGTTCCGCAACCCGAAGCGTGGTGAGTGTCGTGTCTTCCGCCGGCTTGACGACGACGGAACAACCGGCGGCCAGCGCCGGGCCGATCTTCCAGGCCAGCATCAGCAGCGGGAAGTTCCATGGCAATACACATCCAACGACGCCGATCGGCTCGCGCAGGATCATGGTCAGCGCATTGGAGCCGACAGGGGCAGTGTTGTCGTAGAGCTTGTCGATCAGCTCGGCGTGCCAGCGCAACGTATGAATGGTGTCGGGAATATCGACCGTCTGGCACTCGCGCACCGGCTTGCCACTATCGAGACTTTCCATGACCGCCAGCTCGTGACGGTTCTCTTCGATAAGCTTTGCGAGCCTGAGGAGTACGGTCTTGCGCTCGCCCGGATGTTGCAGACGCCAGCGACCGTCATCGAATGCATCGCGTGCCTTGAGAACCGCGAGATCGACATCCGTGCTGTCGCATGCGGCAATCTTTGCAAGCGTTTCGCCGTTTGCCGGGTTCTTGGTCTTGAATGTCTTGCCGGAACTGGCCGGACGGAATGCGCCATCGATAAAAGCGCCCGTCGGAAACTGGAGATCGGCGGCAATCGCCTTGTATTCGGCGGCGGTCAACGGTTCATGCATGACGATTGGCTCCCGACGTGATCTGGCCGACGGTGCGCTTCAGCGTGGCGACAACCGTTTCTAGGGTTCGTTTTTCTTCGGAATTGAGCGGACGCAGCGGGGCGCGAACCGGCCCCGACTTGAGGCCAATGATCTCGCAACCATGCTTGATCGACTGAACGAACTTGCCGCATTCGAGGAAATCCATGAGCGGCAGCATTGCGGTCATGATCGCGCGCCCCTTGTCGAAATTCTTTTCGATGACGCAGGCCTCATAGAGCGCGACGTGTTCTTTCGGCAGGAAATTCGAGCCGGCGCAGACCCAGCTTCTGGCGCCCCAGGCGAAGAATTCCAGCGCCTGATCGTCCCAGCCGCAGGACAGGGCGATATGCGGGAACTTCCGGGCGAGCAGATGAAGGTTCGCCATCTCGCCGGAGCTTTCCTTGATGGCGACGACATTCCGGGACTTGCCGACGCGCGAGAAATATTCCTCACCCATCATCACGCCCATGCGTGCCGGATAATTGTAGAGCATGATCGGCAGATTGGCGGCGCGGTCGACGGCAAGCGCGTGAACCGCGTTCTCGCGCTCGGTCGGCAGCGCGTAGGGCGGGGTCGAAACCAGAATTGCATCGGCGCCGATCTCTTTGGCCGCCTTGGCATATTCAACGGAATCTTCCGTCCGCGTCGCGCCGGTCCCGATGATCAGAGGCAGCCGGGCGCCGATGACCTGCTTGGCGTGGGCCGCAAGCTCGAAGCGCTCCTGACTTGTCTGGGCATAATATTCACCGGTGGAACCGCCGACAATGATGCCGTGAACGCCCGCTTCGATCAGCGATTCCAGAACCGCGGCAAATGCTTTCCGGTCGATCTGTCCACTTTCGTCGAGCGGCGTTATCGCCGGCGTGTAAATCCCCTCAAACTTCACGATGACTTCTCCAGTGATTGCATGGTCGGACCACCGAGAACCGCATCGGCCTTGATCCCCTGCGGCGCGATGAACATTTCCATGTTCTCGCGCGACAGCTCCCAATGTTCGAAAACGAGGTCGACGACTGCATCCTCGTCGTGAGCGCTGAGTGCCTCGATGAAACTGTCATGATGTTCGACCGCCAATTGCAGGCGCCGTTTCATGTCCTGGTTCCGGGGCCGAAAGAATGTGTGACCGATGCGCGCGTGATCGATGAGAAGACGGCCAAGGCTCGGCTGAAGATAGGCGTTGGCCGACATTTCGCCGAAAATTTCATGGAAGCGATTGTTCTGCAGAACCATGTCCAGCGCATCCTCGTCGCCGCTGGCTTTGCGGAACCGCTCCTGGGTCTCCTTCAGGTCGGCAAGCTGGACCGGCTTGAAATTCTGCACCGCCAACCGCCCGATCGCCGCATAAATCATCGGCGCGACCTGGAAGAAGTTGCGAAGCGTCGTGTGGTTCATCGGGATGACACGCGCGCCCCGGTTCTCACGAATATCGATATATCCCTCGCCGGCCAGCCGACGAAAAATGTCACGCACCGGTGTCCGGGACAGGCCGTAATGTTCGCTCAGGGACACTTCATCGAGATCCGCGTCCGGATCGAGCTCCATCGTCAGAATCTGCCGCTTCAGATCCTCATAGAGACTGCTCTTAACGGTCTTCGCCATCGCGTAACTCCGAGCTTCCTGATGTTGATGAAGCGAAGATTGCACGGGGAAAACGGAACGTCAAGCGATTGTGTACTTAAAGTACACATTAGGTGCAATTTAAAAATACATTTTGAAAGTGGCGCAGCGAAGACCGAGGCTGGACCTCGTTGAAAACAATCAAAAAGAGATGCGGTGACGGCCTCTCCAGCCAGTACTCAAAGGGATATCGTGCCGCTACAGCCAGATCTATCGTATCCACGGCGACGTCTGCACGCCTCTCGATTGAAGCCATGATATCCGAGACCCACGCATGCCGTGCGGGACAGTTGTTTTACACTGCCGCATACGCCCAATATGTTCATGGCCTGCCTCATTGGCAGTCAATTTGTAATTCCCATCCATTTCATGGATTCAAAAGATGCAAGTTCCAAAGTGACCCGACTTTGGGGAAGGCAATCTTGCAAGGCTGCGTTTCAACGCAACGTCGGGAGCCATATGCCCGGAATTGACCATTGCCATTCAGATCGGAGCGGAAGGGAAGGTCGCGACCAGCAACATCGGCGAGGCGACATTGCTGGTGATCTCGCAGTACAAGATACGGTCTTGGAAATATTCTGATCAACGCCGAAGCTGGGAGCAACGCTCCTTCGGCATCACGCGCGACCGGCCGCGTCAATCATCCAAGAAAATTCAGTCGAACAATTGGACCTGCGAGATTTTGTCGTACACCACCGCATGCGGAATATCTACCGCCATTCGTCTGGCTGTGGCCACCAGTTGCTCCACCTCGAAGATGACCGGCCGGCCGGCCGCCGTTACGAGGCCCCACTGGAACGGTATGTGGAATGAGAGAGGCAGAACGCGGACACCCTCCACCGGCAGACCCCAGAGGGTGATCGATTCGACTATTGCGACACCGATCCCCATGCGCGCCAGCGAGAGGGAAACATAGGTGGCGTTGCTGTCGATCACGGACGAAAGGTCTACGCCGAGACTGGAGAGTGCATTGTTAATCCGCATGCGGAGGCGGAAGGGGTTTGCTGAAGCGATAAGCCGGTTCCCGGCAAGGTCTTCCGCGGAAATCATCGCCTTTTGCGCCAGGGGATGATCCTGCGCCACCACGGCCACGCACGGTACTTCGCCCAGCCAGTGGATATCGATGCCGGGATTATCGAGCGGAAGGCTGACCGCGCCCAGATCCGCCGTGCCCGCCATAACGGCCTGAACGACATTTTCCGAGGATATGCTTTGCAGATGCACATGATCGGGAAACCGGTCCACCGGCAAGGCGGCCAGCGCCCTTGGCAAAAGGCTGGATGCAATCGCCGGGATGGCTGCCACCTCGATGGCTGTGCGACGCGCGGCCTGAATGCGCCTCGCGCTTTCGCTGATTGTTCTAAGGCCCCCGAGGAACAGTTCCGCCTGGGCAAAAAAAGCCACGCCCTTTTCGGTGGGGTTGATGCGGGGGCCATTGCGATGCAGCAGCGCAAACCCGATTTCGCTTTCAAGGTCCTGAATGAGACGCGTCACGACGGGTTGAGACTTGCCCAGCGCCTTTGCCGCTCCCGTTATGCTACCGATCGAAACCACGGCCACGAAAGCTTCGAGCTGCCGTGTATCGAGATAGTCAGATACCATTTTCCACTCCGCCCCGAGACATGTGCTTCTTCCGTATCATCAACGCGCTATACCGGCCCGCGATCTCAATGGCCAGCCGGTTCGCCGGTCTCCAGCCAAAGCGCCTCACGCCCGTCAAAGGGGTCGATAGTAACGCCAAACCCCACCGGACCCGCTCGCAGAACCATTGGTTTTTCGGCACGATAAAGCGGCCACTCACCATTCGGAGCGGCGGGCCGCTCATCCTTTATAAATGAAGCCCACAGATCGTGGATCGCTGTTGCGAAACGCGCGTCCGCCACCCGCTGACGCTGAGGCAACTCGCGGCAGTCGAAGCCATCGCGATACCAGACCGGGCCGACCTCCGCCCCGTGTGGCGCGCCCAGTTCATCGGCACCCAGCGAGCCGTAGAGATATTTATAGACAGGATTGAAACGGGCATGCAGCTTGGCAAAACGAATGGCCGGAAGCTGGAAGACCAGATCGCCGGCCACCGCCCGCCATATGCCGCGAGGACTATGGTTCGGCAGGATGCGGCGATAACGTTCGACAATGCCGGAACCGCTAAAACCGCAGGGCAGCACGCGTTCATGCAGAAGCTCCGCACAGAGCACGAAATCCATCTCCGGCTGCGCTGTCGCGTGGGTGACATATTCCCCCGTCGTACAGCCGATCATCATCGGCACGGCGGCGGTGCGCCCCATATGCGCGGCGGTTTCAGGATGTTCCGGCAGGCTCACGCCATCGATGACCGGAACAAAAGGCACACCGAGCATCGACGCCGCCCCGTCTCGGGCAAAATCGTGCTGTTCATAGGACTGGTTGCAGAGATCGCGCTGGATTTCGAGCAGCCGGTGCATGGGCAGGGCCTCAAGCGCGGCATCGCCGGTATTGGCAACCGCCAGAAATCGCTGCCTCAGCTTCCCGGCATCCTCCATGCAGGCGACCCCCGTACTTGCCCCGCTTTGCGGCATGGCCCGATGGAAAAGCCCCTGGGCTTGCGGCATGGCCATCAGCGTCGCGACCGCGAAGCCGCCCGCCGAGCGCCCCGCCAGCGTCACCCGATCGGGATCACCTCCGAAGGCGGCAACATTGTCGCGCACCCATTCGAGTGCTGCGACAAGATCGAGCAGACCGCGATTGTCGGGCTTGCCTTCGAGATGAAGGAAACCGAGCGCACCCAGGCGGTAATTGACCGTGACCTCGACAATGCCGCTGGCCGCGAAAGCGCCGCTCTGCAGCACCGGTTCATTGGCCGAACCGACCGCATAACCGCCGCCATGGATCCAGAACAGCACCGGCGCCCTGCCCGCCGGATCGGGCGTGCGGATATTGACGGTGAGGAAATCCTCGCCGAAGGCCAGTTTCGAGGTCGCGGCAGTGCCCACCGGGCCGTAGGTGGGAATTTGCGGACAGACGGGGCCAAGCCGGGTCGCGTCCCGTGCGCCCTGCCATGGCGGCACAGGCTGCGGCGCTTCGAAGCGGCGTTCGGACGTGACGGGCGCGGCATAGGGCACACCGAGAAAGGCGTGAATTCCGTTTTCCAGACTGCCCCGCAATGTACCGGCTGCCACTTTCACCATCGTCATGTCACAGCACCTTGCGCAGCCCGATCAGCCGCTCGACCGCCACCACCACCACAACCGAAATCAGGATGAGGATGACGGACAGAGCGGCAATCTGCGGATCGGTGGAATATTCCAGATAATGGTAGATTTCGGTCGGCAGCGTCGAGGATTTGACCGAGACGATGAAAAGCGAGATCGTCGCTTCGTCGAAAGAAATCAGGAAGGCGATGACGGCACCGGCGATGAGGCCCGGCCGGACCAGCGGCAAGGTGATGCGCCACAGCACCATGGCGGGCGATGCGCCGTGAACGCGCGCCGCCTCCTCGACACGGCGATCCACCGCCATCAGGCTCATGGTGATGGTGCGCACCGTATAGGGCGTGGTGATGCCGAGATGCGCGAGGAAAATGCCGGTATAGCTGTCCAGCAGGCCAAGCGGCCCAAGCACCAGCATCACGCCGACGGCGAGCACGATATGCGGCACGAGGAAGGGTGCGAGGATGAGGAAATTGATCGCGCCCTTGCCGCGGAATTCGTGCCGTGAGAGCGCCAGCGACAGAAGCAGCCCCGCAAAGATCGAGACGAAACCGACAAGCAGGCCGATGCCGAGGCTGCGCCAGAAGGCGGAAATGAATTTGGCATTGGCGAAAACCTTGGCATAGGAACCGAAGGACAGGCTTTCCGGCGGAAAAGCCAGATATTGCCGCGTATCGAAGGAAATGATCAGGACGACGATGATCGGCGCCAGAAGAAACAGATAGAGCAGTGTCAGCAGAAGCGCGTGGGCGAAGCGTCCGAATTTTGTGTCCATGGCCCGGCCTCACGTCTCAAGCGCGCGCATGGCGCGCTGATAAATCACGATCACGCTGCCGAACAGTACGAGCAGCAGCACCGAAAGTGCAGCCGCCAGCGGCCAGTTCAGCGTCACCGTCGCTTCGTTATAAACCTCCGTGCCGATGACGAAGACACGGCCGCCGCCCATCAGGCGTGGTGTGACGAAGGAGGAAATCGCCAGCACGAAAACGAGAAGCGCTGCGGTGAGAACGCCGGGCAGAGAAAGCGGCAGCACAATGCGGGTGAACACGCGCAGGCGGTTTGCGCCGAGCATGGCGGCGGCTTCCTCCAGCTGCGTGTTCAGCCGGCCGAAACCACTCAGCATCGCAAGGATCGCATAAGGCATCAGGATTTCGATCAGCGCGACGGTTGCGCCGAAATAATTATTGGTGAGCCGTATGACACCGTCCGTCAGCCCGGAGGATTGCAGCGCCGTGTTGATGACGCCCCGATCCCCCAGAATGACCATCCAGCCATAGGTACGCACCACCGAGGAGGTGAGAAGCGGCGCGACGGCAAGCGCTGTCAGCACGCCGCGCCAGCGGCTTTGGGTGCGGGCGAGGAAAAGCGCGATGGGATAGGAAAGAACGACCGCGAAAATGGCGACATTCACCCCGAGATAAAGCGTGTTCCAGGCGATCTTCCAGTAAAACGGGTCGAACAGCACGGTTCTGTAGGATTCGAGCGTCCAGTCGCCGCCGCGAAGGGCGGCCATGGACGAGGATGCGAAGGACGCGCGCACCAGCCAGACGAGCGGCAACAGAAACGTCATCAGCAGTGCGATGAGGCCGGGCAGAAGCAGGAGAAGCAAAACGCCGCGATGCGACGTGCCGCCGCCGGAAGCATGGCTTGCCGCCGCCATCAGGCCGCCTCCCCAATCAGCGTCACATCCTCGGGCGCAACGGAAAGCGTCACACGCTCACCCTTTGCCGGCAGAGCGGCGGCATGGGTGGGCAGGTCGGCCTGAAGGCGATGATCGCCGGCGCGCACGCCGAGCGTCAGCATCTGCCCGCGATAGGTGACGTGCTCGACAATGCCGGAGAAAGCATTGACGCCATCGCCAAGGAGAAAGCGATGCGGACGAACCAGAAACCGCGCTTTCTGGCCGACCGGGACAGCGCCCGAGAAATGCAGGAAGCCGAGACCGGGAATCTCCGCACGGCCCGGCGCAACCACGGTGCCCGTAAGGAACGAGCCGGCGCCGATGAAGGAAGCGACGAAATCGGTTTTCGGCCGGTCGAAAATCTCGCGCGGCGTGCCGATCTGCTCCAGCCGGCCTTCGGACATGACGGCGAGACGGTCGGCCATCGAAAGGGCCTCATCCTGATCATGGGTGACGAAAATGCTGGTGACGCCGGTGCGGTTCTGGATATCGCGGATTTCATCGCGCATTTCATCGCGCAGCTTGGCATCGAGATTGGAAAGCGGCTCATCGAACAGCAGCAGAGCGGGTTCGATGACAAGCGAGCGGGCAATCGCCGCCCGCTGCTGCTGGCCGCCGGAAAGCTGGGAGACGCGCCTTTCGCCGAAGCCGGAAAGCTTGACCAGATCGAGCGCCTTCGCCACCCGCTCCTTGCGCTCCGACTTTGGAACGCCGCGCATTTCCAGCCCGAAGGCGATGTTTTCGGCGACATTCATATGCGGAAACAGGGCATAGGCCTGAAAGACCATGCCCATATTGCGCCTGTGCACCGGGGTTGCGGAAATATCGCGGCCATCCAGCCGGATTTCACCCGAGGTTACGGGAATGAGGCCGGCGATCATGCGCAGGATCGTCGTCTTGCCGCAGCCGGAAGGCCCCAGCAGCGCCAGCATTTCCCCGCGCGGCAGGGAAAGGCTGACGTGATCCACGGAGGGCTTGAGGGCGCCCGGATAGGTCTTCACGAGATTGTCGATCTCGACATGATGATCGGCCATGGCGTCCTCTGCTTCCTGTCTCAATTCGCCGCGATGACCTCGCGGTTGATCCGCTGTATCCATGCCGAATATTTGTCCGCCACGAAGTTCCAGTCGAGGGAAGACTGCGCGGCCTGGGCCTCCTTGCTACCATAGATGCGGGCGGCGACGGGTTCGCTGAGCGCAACCTTGCCGTTGACCGGACCGTAGAAGCTCTTTTCGGCGAAGGTCGCCTGCGCCTCGGCGCTCAGCGCATAATTGACGAAGAGTTCGGCGGCCTCTTTGTTGGCGGAGCCTTCGACCAGACCGATCGTGTTCGTCTGGCCGATGGAGCCTTCCTTCGGCAGGGCGATCCCGATCTTGCCGCCCTGCGTGTCGTGCAGATATTGCGCGCGGCCGTTCCAGCAGATGGAGAGATCGACTTCGCCGCTCTGCACCACCGCATAACAATCCGGTGCGGGTTCGAAGGTCGAGACGCTCGGCGCAACCTCCTTCAGGAAATCGATGGCCGGATCGATGGAGGTCTTGTAGTCGCCGCCCTTCAGCTTGGTGAGGATCGGCAGGAGAATGACGCCGCGCGTATCGGAAAGCTTGGCGGCGATCTTTCCCTTGTATTTCGGATCGGCGAGATCGGCCCAGCTTGTCGGCGGCTCCTTCACCGCGTCGGTATTGTAGAGAATGGCGAGATTGTCCTGCGAGAAGGCGACGGCGCGGTCGCCATCGATGCGCGCCCATTCCGGCTGTTCGGCAAGGTTCGGCACCTTGGCGGCATCAAGCTTGGTGAACAGCTCTTCCTTGTTCGCCTTGATCGCCACCGAAACGTCGATCAGGGCGACATCCACCTTCGGCTCGGCGCGCTGAAGGGTGAGAAGCGCCAGCGTTTCGGCCGAATTCTTGCTCTGCTGATAATTCACCTCGATGCCCGGATGTTTGGCCTTGAAGGCGTCGATGATGAATTTCTGGTAGTTATCGGCAAAGACGCCGGAGAAGCCGACGATGTTGACGGTGCCCTTCGTCGCATCCTGCGCGAAGACGGTGCCCGAGAGCGATGCGATCCCGGCGGCAACGATGCCGACGACGAGAGCGGCCTTGCGGCGCTGATGAGCATTTTTCATTTCAGTTGCCTCCGTTTGTTTTTGATATTGTCAGCTTGCGGGCCGCCAAGCGGCATCCAGCACGCGCAGCCAGTTCTGGCCGAGAAGTTTGAGAACGAGCGTTTCGCTCCAGCCGCGCGCCAGCATGCGGGCGGTGATATTGGGCACCTCGCCGATGCGCTCGATGCCCTTCGGCTTGGAAATCTTGACCGTCGCGAATTCCGTCAGCGTGCGGGCCGTGCCCTTGTCGCGGTTGGCCCAGAGCTGCCAGGGGCCGGGACGCGGCCGCTCCTGCGAAAAATCCGTGCCGATGCCGACGTGGTCCTCACCGACGAGATCGATGACATAGGCCATGGCGTCGAGATAATCTTCCACCGTCGCATCGTTTCCGGCAGCAAGTCCCGGCGCAAAAAGGCTGATGCCGATGATGCCGCCCTTTTCCGCGCAGGCCTTGAACAGTTCATCCGGCTTGTTGCGCTTCACATCGCGCAGCGCCCGCGGCAGCACATGCGAGATACAGACCGGCGCTTGCGAGCGGGCGATGACATCCGCCGTGGTTCTGTCGCCGACATGGCTCAGATCGCAGAGCACGCCGACGCGGTTCATCTCCGCCAACACCTCACGGCCGAAGCCTGTCAGGCCGCTGTCATTTTCCTCAAGGTACCCGGCACCGGAATAATTCTGGGTGTTGTAGGTCAATTGCATGATGCCGACGCCGAGATCCTTGAAGATTTCGACGTAATCGAGCTTGTCTTCCAGTGGCGAGGTGTTCTGCCAGCCGATGATGATGCCGGTCCTGTTCTCGGCCTTGGCCGCATGAATATCGGCCACCCTCCGCACCGGGCGGATCAGGTCGTCGTTTTCCCGCAGGAAACGCTTCCATTCGCTGACATAACCGATGCCTTCGCGGAAGTTTTCCCAGATCACGCTGGAAACGTTGACGGCGGTGAGGCCGCCGGCGCGCATATCCTCGAATATCGACCTGCTCCACTGGCAAGTTTGCAGACCGTCGATGACGATGGCGTCATTATGGAGTTTTGCGGCATCGGTCATGCGGATGTCCTCACTGCGGATTGTGAAAGCTGCTGCTTGAGCGCCCCAAGGGCGCGGCTTGCGAATTCCAGACGGTCCTGCCCCCAGAAGAGTTCGCCGTTCACCACATAGGTCGGCGTTCCGAAAATCCCGAGACGTTCGGCCTCTGCCAGATTTCCCTGCCATTCCGCCACGATGTCTTCCGGCTGCGGATCGCGCACGAGGGCAGCGCCTTCCGAGCCGAGGACTGCCTGCGCGATGACGCGGAGCGTCTCGGGATCGGCAATGTCACGATCTTCGCTCCACAAGGCGCGCTGGATGGCGAAGGACAGGCCGATCGCATCGAGCCCGGCCTTCTGCGCGGCGATGACGAGCTGCGCGGCCCGTTCGATGGTGGCGCAGGGGTAAAATTTCGGCGTCAGGTTGAGCGGCATGTCGAGATAACGCCGCCACCGGTCCAGTTCCACGGCATGATAGCTCTGCCGGGCGTCCGGGCGGCTGCGTAGCGGAATGCCGCCATTGGCCTCGATGATGCGGATGGGCCGCAGGACGATTTCGGCACCATGCGTGCGGGCGACGTCCACAGCCCGTGGCGCACCGAAATAGGCCCATGGCGAGGAAATCCCGTAAAATATCTCCAGTTTCAGCGCCGCTTCAGCCATTGGCATGCTCCTTGATCCTGTCCTGCGCGTCCGCGTCGCGCCATTCCTCGCCGGTGATTTCAGCAGTGTCGTGGTTCATGAAAGTCTCGAAATGACGGGCGCGGTCTTCGACGAAGAGAGACCGGGCGATGCCCTGCGCCAGACGCTCCGCCCCCTGGCTGACGGCCGGAATGCCGCTGGTGATTTTTCCGTGGGAAGGAACAGCCGGATAAGCGAAGCAATGAATGCGGGAAATCGGCTCCGCCACGGCAGCTGGAAGATCCGGTTTCGGCAGAAATTCGAAGGCCGGCCCGAGATAGGGATAGGACCCCAGCGCGTCATTCTCCTCACCGGCGGGCGGCTGGTAGGTGTCGCGCCAGAGCAGGACACGGTCGCTCAGGGCCGCAAATTCCGGCCGCCTGGCGAAATCGACATCGAAGCCGGTGGCGAAAATGATGAGATCGGCTGGATAGTGCCCCTTCGGGGTCTCGATTTCCATAGCATCGCCCACCTCCGTAAGACTGAGGACGGGACTGCCCAGGTGGAAAAACGCATTGTCATGACGCGAGACACGAAGGACGCTGTGGCGCGGCGGCGGGATCTGTGTGCGCTCTGCCTCGACCATGAAGGCCCAGCGGTCGGCATCGGGCAGGCCGATATAGCCGTGAGTCATGCCGAGACTGGCGATACCGCCGAATTTTTCGACCCGGGGGATATCAGGCCTGCGAATGAAAAGATCGACGCGGGCGGCCCCCGCCTCCAGTGCCGCGGCTGCATTGTCCATCGCCGAAGCCCCGGCACCGACCACCGCGACACGCTTGCCACGCAATGCGCTCACATCGAACACATCGCCGCTGTGGCGCACGAAACGGGCGGGAACCGTTTTCGCCACATCCGGCAGGCGCGGCGCACCGAGACCATCGAGCCCCGTCGCCAGGATCACCCGACGCGCCAGAACCCTTGCTGGACCTTCCGGCCCCAGAAAATCGAGAGAGAGCAGGCCATCCTCGCGCAGAACAAGACCAGCAAGTTCCGTATCGTTGCTCACCGGCAGCGCCAGCACATTGCGGTACCAGACCATGTAAGCCATCCAGGCCTCACGCGGTATGAGCGCCATCTCCTCATAGGCGCGCGCGCCGAACTGCGCCTCGAACCACGCGCGGAATGTCAGGGAGGGTACGCCGAGCGCCGGCCCGGCCAGTTCCTTGCGGGTGCGCAGCGTTTCCATTCGTGCACTTGTCACCCACGGCCCTTCCAACCCGCTCGATGCCCTGTCGAAAGCGCGGATATTGTCGATCCCGGCAAATGAAAGAGCGGCAAGCGCGGTCAGCCCACAAAGCCCCGCACCGATGACAGCGACATCCAGCACTTCGACACCGTTGAGATGGGTGCGCGGCACCCACGGCCTGGCCGGGCGCTCAAGCAGGGCGAGTTCCTGCGCAAGCCTCGCCTCCAGCGCCGGCAAGCCGCCCGCATCCACGGACATTGCATCGGTTTTGTGATCTTCAATCATGTTATTTCTGAATTAATGCGCGTTAAAAATTCTATTTAAGCATTATAAGAAACACAGAAGCGGAGATCCGGAAAGCAAAATTCTTCTAATCATTGGCAATTTTCGGCAAATTTTGGCGCAGGCAGCGAGAAGTGAAGTTCGGCCTTCCGATTCTCCCGCTCAATGGGACTGAAACAAAACCGGCACGGGTGACGCAATCACCACCAAATTCAGAATTTCAGCAAAAATCTTTCGGTTCGGGAATCATAATCGGAATAGTCTTTGCCGCGCCAATCCCCCGACAGGGATATCGTCGCGACGAGCGAAGGCCTGCCTGCGTCTGCGAATTCACCAGCAACGCGTCGCGCGGACCAAACCATCAACGGGAAAGTAGAGCCCAATGGTAAATGACCGCAAACTGCATCTCGGCGCCTTCATGCGGCCCGTCAGTCTCCATACGGGCGCATGGCGTTATCCGGGCGCCTTCCCGGATGCGAATTTCAATTTCGCTCATCTGGCGCGTTTCGCACAACAGCTGGAAGCCGCGAAGTTCGATGCCTTCTTCATGGCCGATCATCTGGCGGTGCTGAACATGCCCACGGAGGCGCTGCGCCGCAGCCATACCGTCACCTCCTTCGAGCCCTTCACCCTGCTTTCGGCGCTCGCCGCCGTCACCTCCCGCATCGGGCTGGTCGCCACCGCCTCCACCACATTCGATGAGCCCTATCACGTCGCCCGGCGTTTCGCCTCGCTTGATCATCTCAGCAACGGCCGCGCCGGCTGGAACATCGTCACCACGTCAAATCCCGACGCCGCCCGGAATTTCGGCCGCGAGCAACAGCCTGACCATGCCGAGCGCTATGGCCGCGCGCGGGAATTTTACGATGTCGTCACCGGCCTCTGGGACTCCTTTTCCGACGACGCCTTTATCCGGGATGTCGATAGCGGGCTGTTCTTCGATCCCGAAAAGATGCATGTGCTGGATCACAAGGGACCCGAATTTTCCGTGCGCGGACCGCTCAACATCGCGCGCCCGGTGCAGGGTTGGCCCGTCATCGTGCAGGCCGGAGCTTCCGAGCCGGGACGCCAGCTTGCCGCCGAGACGGCAGAGGTGGTTTTTGCGGCAACACCCACGCTTGCGGCGGGCAAGGCTTTTTATAAGGACGTCAAGGACAGGACTGTCGCGGCCGGCCGTTCGCGCGACGGAATTGTCATCCTGCCGGGCGCTTTCGTTCTCGTCGGCGACAGCGTGGAAGAGGCGAAGGCCAAACGCGCCAAACTCGACAGCCTTGTCCATTATGACAGCGCGATCGCCTCTCTTTCGATTGCGCTCGGCCACGATGTTTCCAGCTTCGATCCCGATGGCCCGCTCCCCGATATTCCCGAGACGAACGCCAGCAAATCCAGCCGTGAAAGGGTGATCGAACTTGCCCGAAACGAGGGCCTGACGGTGCGCCAGCTTGCCCAGCGACTGGGCGGTTATGCGGGTCTTGCCTTCGTCGGCACACCAAAGACCATCGCTGACGAAATGGAGCAATGGCTCCATGAAGAGGGTTCGGACGGTTTCAACGTCACGTTCCCTTTCCTGCCCGCCGGCCTGGACGACTTCACGACGCAGGTGGTGCCGGAGCTGCAAAGACGCGGGCTATTCCGCAAGGACTATGAGGGGCCGACATTGCGCGACCATCTTGGCCTGCAACGACCCGCCAATCGATTTTTCACCTGAATAACGCGCCGTCGCGCCGATTGCGCTCCCGGTAGGGAGATTTTCCACGCGGCTCGCAAAGTTTGGCATGAGGTTCCAGAAGGGCGGATTGACCTCGAAAACACCCGCCCATACCCTTTAAATACACAAAATACATAAATTAGGTGAATTAATATGAAGGCTGAACATTCCCGCCGCCAGATCCTCAAATTCGGCATTGCCGGCGCTCTTGCCGCACCGCTTGCCACGGGCAAGGCGCTGGCCCAGAATTCCCCGGAATTTCCTGCCGAGCTGAAGCTGGACTGGGGATTCTACTCCTCCCATACGCTGCTGATAAAGAACAAGGGCTGGCTTGAGGAGGCTTTCAAGGATGTCGGCACGAAGATTACCTGGGTGCAATCCCGCGGCAGCAACAATTCGCTCGAATTCCTGAAGGTCGGTTCGACGGATTTTGCCGGCTCGGCTGCCCTTTCCGCCTTTCTCGCGCGCGCCAATGGCGTGCCGCTGAAGGTGATCTATGTGGCGAGCTGGGGCGGTTCCTCCATCATTCAGGTGCGCCCGGATTCGCCTATCAAAACCGTCGCCGATCTCAAGGGCAAGACCATTGCGGTCACCAAGGGCACCGCGCCCTATTTCACCCTCGTGCGCGCGCTTGACCAGAACAAGCTGTCCGTCAACGACCTCAAGGTCGTGAACCTGCAGCATCCGGAAGGTTTCAACGCGCTTCAGCAGGGTCAGGTGGATGCCTGGGTCGGCATTGATCCGCACACGTCCCAGGCCGAGCTTGCCGGCGACCGGGCGATTTTCGACGAGCGCAGCTGGCGCGACGGTAGCGTATTCAGCGTCTCCGAGGCGTTTCTGGCGAAGTACCCGAAAGCGGTCGACAGACTTCTCGGCGTCTGGGTGCAGACGCAGAAGTGGATTCGTGAAAACAAGGGCGAATTCATCGATTTCGTCACGCAGGTCACCGGCAACGATCCCAAGATCACCAGGCTGACAATCGAGAAGCGCGACTGGAATAATCCCGTTCCGGGCGAGGAACTGCTGAACTCGATCCGCATCGTCACGCCGCTCCTGGGTGACGACGTCCTGCGCCCCGGCGTCAATGTCGACAATGTCCTGTCCTCGCTGAGCGATCCGGCACCGGCGAAAAAGGCGCTTGGCGCATGAATTCCCATCCGCGCGAATTCCGGCGCGTGAAACAGACTGCAGGACAGTTCCCTTCCCGATTGCCGCTTGCGCAAAGGGTGGGGAATTTCCTTGGCCGTTTCGACCTGCGCGGCGCAATCGTGCCCGTCGGGTCGCTGCTGCTGCTTGAGCTTTTCGTTCGACTCGGCTGGGTCAGCCCCTATGTGCTGCCGCCGCCTTCGGAACTTTACGATACGTTCCTGCGGCTTGCGGAAGGTCCCCTGTGGACGAATGTTGCGGCCAGTACCGCGCGCGTCTTCGTCGGCTTCGTCATCGGCTCCCTGCTCGCCATCGTCGTCGGTTCGCTCGTCGGTCTGGTGATTGCCGCCGAACGTTATCTCGAGCCGACGTTTCAGGCACTGCGAGCGGTTCCGAGCCTTGCATGGGTGCCGCTGCTGATGATCTGGTTCGGCATCGGTGAGACCTCGAAAATCGTGCTGATCGCCAAAAGCACGTTTTTTCCCGTCTATCTCAACCTCTTCTCCGGCATCCGAAATGTCGATCGCAAGCTGGTAGAGGTGGGCGAGATGTATCGCCAGCCGCTGCCCGTTCTGGTGTGGCGAATTTTCATTCCCGCCTCCCTGCCGCATCTCTTCACCGGCCTGCGTTATGGGCTGTCGCTCGCCTGGCTGAGCGTCGTCGCGGCCGAACTTCTGGCCGCCTCGGAAGGTATCGGCTACATGCTCTCCGACGGGCGGGAGCTTTCGCGGCCCGATCTCGTCATGATCGCCATCATCTGCCTTGCGGTGCTGGGCAAGATTTCCGACAGCCTCTTCAAGATCTTCGAGGAGCGCTGCCTGCGCTGGCGTGACACCTATGCGCTTCACGAAGGAGGAGGTCTGCGATGAGCCTGCTCAATGTCGATGTGCGCGAAAAAGCTTTCGGCGACACGGTCATCCTTCAGGACATCCAGCTGACGCTCGGTGATGGCGAAGCGGCAGTTCTTCTTGGTCCCAGCGGTTGTGGGAAAAGTACCTTGCTGCGCATTGCCGCCGGCCTCGATCGGCGCTTTTCAGGCACGGTCAAGGTTCAGCAGGCAAAGGAAGATGAGGCCTCACCGCCCATCGCCTTCGTCTTTCAGGAACCCCGCCTGATGCCCTGGCTGACGGTTGCCGAAAACATAGGTTACGCCGCCGGCAAAAAATATGATGCCCGGCGGGTGGAGGGCCAGATCAACGATGTGGGCCTGAGCGGCCACGCCAGCGCGCTGCCAAAGGCCCTTTCAGGTGGCATGGCGCAACGTGTGGCTATCGCGAGAGCGCTCTATACCCGGCCGCGCATATTGTTGCTGGATGAACCCTTCAGTGCCGTGGACGCCTTCACGCGGATGAAATTGCAGGACCTCGTGCTGAAAATCGTCGAACAGCGCGGAATTTCCTTCCTGCTCGTCACCCACGATATCGATGAAGCACTCTATCTCGGTGACCGGATATACATGATGGGCGCCCATGACGGCCGTATCCAGCAGCGGATAGAGGTGGACGTGCCGCGCCCGCGTGACCGAAGATCACCGCAACTCGCCAGCCTCAAGAACGAGGTGCTGACCGCCCTGCACAATGCCCACGTCATCTGAAGGCTGCGGCCCCGCCAGAACAGTCGGCGTCAGGCTGGCAGGCGAGGCTGAGCGGCGGCAGAGAATCTGCCGCGGCATTTCGCGGTTTTGCATCCACTCGGGGCTACATCTCCCCCCGCGTCATGACTTGTCCAACGAGAGGGCCAGATCAGCGACAAGATCATCGGGATGCTCGATACCGATTGACAGCCGGATTGTGGAATCCAGCACACCGATACGCTGGCGAACATCGGCGGGAACTCCCGAATGCGTCATGGTTGCCGGATGAGAAGCAAGAGACTCCGTACCGCCAAGGCTTACCGCAAGCTTGAATATGGTCAGGGCATTGAGGAATTTGAAGGATGCGGCCTGGCCGCCGATGATGTCAAACGAGAAGGTCGATCCCGCACCGGAACATTGAGCGGCAAATACCTTGCCCACGGCGGAGGCCGGATCGCTGAACGGCAGGTAATGGATTCTTTCGACCTTCGGGTGCGTCTTCAGGAATTCAGCCACGACCCTGGCGTTGTTGTCCGCCCGCTCCATCCGGATCTGCAGCGTCTCAAGGGAGCGGCCAAGCATCCAGCATGAATGCGGATCAAGCTGCGTGCCGATCGCTCCGCGCAACGCCTTCACCTGCTTCATGACATCCTTCCGGCCGAGCGCAGCCCCGGCAATGAGGTCGGAGTGCCCGCCAACATATTTCGTCAGCGAATAGAGCGAAATATCGGCGCCATGCTCGATGGGCCGCTGGAACACCGGGCCGAGAAGCGTGTTGTCGCAGGCGATGATCGGCCTGTGCCCCTGCTTTTGACCGATCACATCAGCGACACGGCCCATCATCGCGATGTCGACAATGCTGTTTGTCGGATTGGCGGGGGTTTCGATAAGGATGACAGACACCCGGCCCTTCGCCATCGCCTCCTCTGCCGCAGCCATCACCGAGGCCTCGCTGACACCGTCGGCGAAACCCACTGCCGACACGCCGAAATTATGGAAGGTCTTCGCCAGCAGCGTCTCCGTGCCACCATATAGGGGCTGGGAATGGAGCACGGTGTCGCCGGGCCGGACGAAGGCGAAAAGCGTCGTTGAAATGGCGGACATGCCGGAGGAGAAGAGCGCACAGCTCTCCGTACGTTCATAAACGGCAAGGCGATCCTCAACGATCTCGCTGTTCGGATGGTTGAAACGCGAATAGACGAGGCCCGCGCCCCTGCCCTCCGGCGGCTCCTTGCGCCCGGAGACGTAATCGAAGAAGTCGCGCCCGTCTTCCGCCGACTTGAAGACGAAAGTCGACGTCAGAAACACAGGCGGCTTTACGGCGCCCTCCGACAGTTCCGGATCATATCCGTAATTGAGCATCTGGGTCTCGGGATGGAGAGCGTGGTTGCCGATATGGGTTTTGGACGGATGCGGCGCGGTCATTTCCGATGATCCCTCAGCTGGCGTTGAACTGTCTGCAGGTTACATGCAATCAGGCCAAAATACCTTGCATTTTAGGGCGCGGACATATCTGATGGCGCAATATATTGCGGAGAATTCTCAATTATGTCGCAGAAAATTGCGGACCAGATCGACAAACGGATACTCCGGGAATTGTCTGCCGATGCGCGGGTCACAAACAACGAACTGGCCGAGCGGGTCGGGCTATCGGCATCTGCGTGTCTGCGGCGGCTTAGGCGGCTGGAGGAGATGGGGGCGATCAAGGGGTATTCCGCAATCATCGATCCGGCAATCGAGGGATGGACCATGACCGCCCTTGCGTCCGTCCGCCTCAGCCGCCAGCACGATGACGAAATCCGGATGTTCGAGGCGGCCGTTCTCAACTGGGACGAGGTTCTCGAATGCCACCTGGTCACCGGCTCGAAAGATTACATGCTCAAGGTCATGTGTGGCGGGCTGGAGGACTACGAGCGCTTCATCAAGGACAAGATCGCAAAGCTGAAATGCGTCGACACCATCGAGACAAGCTTCGTCATGAACACGATAAAGGCACGACGCATCTGAGCGTCGCAGCGATTGTGGCAATCCCCTTTTCATCCGGCGCTCTTGCTCCAGGGCCGCTATGACGGCAATGCACCATAAACGCGCGCCGCGACCCATTATCGATTGTCTGGTGCCGATAGCCGGCTATCGCACCGATGGCGATCATGCCGGAAGTGACGTTTTCGACGGCACAAATTCCAGATGATCGTCACGCGCCACCAGATTGCGACGGGTAAGCCATCCATGCCCCCAGTCCCGCAAACCAAGCAGTATCGGCGCCAATGTCCTGCCTTCCTCGGTAATTGAATACTCCACCTTGGGCGGAATGACGGCGAATACCTTCCGCTCCACGAGGCCGTCATCCTCAAGCTCCCTGAGCTGTTTGATCAGCAAACGCTGTGAGCAGTCGCCAAGTTCTCTCTTGAGTGCATTAAAGCGCAAGGTCCCCTTTAGCAGGTGATAAAGGATCATCCCCTTCCATTTACCGCTAATGAGGTTAAGGGCCGCGTACATAGTGCAGCCTGGCACCTCATCGTAGTCCCTGTCCTTGTTCATCCCGGCCTCACGACAGTATACTTTTAGACACTATATGCTGCGGATTACCCTATTTTCATTTTCGTATCCAGTTGCCAATTGCACCTGACCACGCGCGCCGCTTCCAAAGGCGTGAGGACAAAGATGCAAGGAGTATGCAGCATGACGAGAGTTGTACGTTTCCATGAATATGGCGAGCCCGACGTTCTCCAGATAGACGACATCGAAGTTTCCGTTCCGGCTGATGACGAGGTGCAGATCGCGGTCAAAGCCATCGGCCTTAACCGCGCAGAGGTGATGTTTCGCCGCCATGCATATCTGCAGGAGGCAGAATTTCCCTCGAAGCTCGGTTACGAAGCCGCCGGCACCATCGCGGCCATCGGATGTGGAGTCACGGACTTTGCGGAAGGCGATATTGTGAGCGTAATCCCTACCCTCGACATGGCGCGATGGGGCACCTACGGCGAACTCATCAATGTACCGGCTCGTCACGCCGTGAAGCATCCGGAGAATCTCTCATTCGAACAGGCAGCCGCATCCTGGATGCAATATGTGACGGCGTGGGGCGCGCTGATTGAACAGGCAAGACTATCTGCCGGCGAATTTGTGATCATCTCGGCGGCATCGAGCAGTGTCGGCATTGCCGCATTTCAAATTGCCCGCAGTGTCGGTGCCACCGTGATCGCAACAACGCGCACGAGCGCCAAGTCGAAAGCCCTGCTTGACGCGGGCGCGCATCACGTCGTTGCGACAGCAGAAGAAGACCTCAGCGCGCGCGTAGCCGCTATCACCAATGGCAAAGGTGCGCGCGTTGTGTTCGATCCAATCGGCGGCCCGGCAATCGCCCAGCTTGCCGATTGCATGGCGGTTGGTGGCATATTGCTTGAATACGGTGCACTCAGCGCCGACGAAGGTTCGTTCCCGCAATTTGCTGTTCTTGGCAAAAGCCTGACGCTGAAAGGCTATCTCTATACCGAGATTGTCTCCGACAACGCGACCCTTGCCCGCGCGAAGGCCTTCATCAACGATGGGCTGCGATCCGGTGCTCTCGACCCGCTAATCTCTCGCACTTTCGCGTTCGATGATATCCGGGAGGCAACCCGTTTTCTGGAAAGCAATGAGCAGATCGGCAAGATTGTCGTTTCTCTTTAACTTCAGGAAATCACTGAACCTTGGCTCGGCTCCCGCTGATTTTTCCGAATTGGCGGGAGCTGTTTCGGTCGCCTGTAGTCCCACCGGAGCAACCCATTTCTATCTTTTTGTACCGACTGCAGTCATAATAATTCGGTCGGGCGTAACCTGCGAAATAACAAACGGTTTCGATCAGGAAGATGGCGGTCCAGCACGAAATCGGCCTTCTCCAAAACTCTTTTCGAGCCGCCATTATCTGGATGCGCCATCGCCCAGACTTGCGGCAGCTTGAGCTGATGATCTGAAAAAGCCAATGCTGCGCGAACAAGCTCGGAAGCATAACCCTTTCCCCAAACCTCTGGCCGGAAGTAATACCCTATTTCGAAACCCCAGCCTGGATCAAAAGGGTCTTCATACAGGCCGCCCCACCCTATGATGCGGCCGTCTTCACGGTGCACCACCGCCCATGGCGCACAGCCATCACGGCGTCTTCGCCACTCATGGACCATTACCCGTCGCTGGCACTCCCGAAGCGATTTATCGCGATGGGTATGCTGCATTGCAACAGGGTCTCCAAGAAATTCAAATAGCTCGGGAATGTCGGCCTTGCGTGATCGACGTAGGATCAATCGTTCAGTTTCCAGCATGATTGCAGCCTCCAACATCTTCCGACTCAATGATCGGAAGAACATCGTAAGTGCAAAGTCTACGTCAACTGATTTCCCGTTGGCTCATACCGCTTAGGGCCGGTTCAAGATGTCTGCTTATGTGGAATCGCGATGCCCCTGTCGGTGCATACGCTCAATCATCAGGTCATTGCAGGCGGCAGCCGGCCTAGACAGAACTTCCGGTGATCGTCAAAAGCCTGGCCCGATCACCGTTTCTCGCTGATATACAGATAACGATCGACAAGGATTTCACTTTTCCCAAGCCGTTTCTGATAGACTTCCCTTCTTTCATGCACCCGCTGCGCGACTTTTTGCGAGGGCATGTTTTCGGGACTTGTGATGCTGACCACTCTGCGCAAACCGAGGCTGTGAAATGCGTGGTCCCGGCAGGCAAGTGCCGCCTCGGTCGCCAGACCCTTTCCCCAAAAGTCGCGCCACAAGTGATATCCTATTTCGGGCTCGAGACCCGCAGGGGTTTCCTGTAGGGTAATTCCACAATCCCCGATGACCTCCCCGGAGGCTGCATCGACGACGGCCCAAAGGCCGAAGCCATGCCGATTGTAGCTATCGAATGCGAGCTTGTGAAACCACGCATCGGTTTCCGAGGCTGACTTGGTGCCCGGATAAAACTGCATGCATATCGGATCGGCATAAATCCTCCCGAGCGAGACCAGATCGGCTTCTTCGATCCTGCGTAAATGCAGCCGTTCCGTCCTTGCAATAATTGACAAGCTACACTCCTTCATTTCGCGGCATTTTGTGTTCCACAGCCCACGGATCAACGTGACGCTGACCAGATTGCTCAACCGACACTCTTCTTCCGCGCCTCACACAAGTGGCTCGGCGGAAGCCGCACGTTATTCGCCCTCGGCGGCAAGGCCGCTCATATGGCTTAACCCACCAGACAGTTGATCGGGACGGATACCTCTGCCAGTCTTCGCCCGGACCATTTGATTGGAGGAGGTTTTCATGCGTTTATCCCTGCCTTGTATCATACTAGCCAGTTTCATCGTAAGCGGACCCGCCATGGCTTTGGATTTACCTGCGGCACCACCGGGTGACCGTCCTTTGAACCAATTCGTCACTGCCGTCGAAAAGGATGGGTCAATCACCTTCCGCCTTTTTGCACCGACCGCAAAGGCTGTCTCGGTGGTTCTCGGACAACGCAGTCCACTGGAGATGAAGAAGACCGAGGACGGTTTATGGGCAGTGAAGAGCGAGGCACTGAAACCCAATCTCTACGAATATTACTTTAATGTGGATGGCTTCCGCAGCATCGACACCGGCACCAATTCACCCAAACCGCAACGCCAGGTGAATACGAGTCTCATCCTTGTGCCCGGCAGCATCCTCGACATCCGCGACGTTCCCCATGGTGAACTTCGACTCGTGACGATCCCGTCCAAGGCGCTGAAATCCCAGCGCCAAACTTATATCTATACACCACCCGGTTATGGTGAGACCTCCAAACCCTTGCCGGTGCTTTATCTCTACCACGGTTTTGGAGACACGGTCGCTTCCTGGGTCAGCCAGGGACGCGCACCGCAGATTCTCGACAACCTGCTGGCGGAAAAGAAAATCGAGCCGATGATTGTCGTCATTCCCGATACCGAGGCCGATATTCCCGAAGCGATCCCCGAAAACTTCCCCGGAGCCGACCGCCGCAAGAACTTTTACCCCATCAATGCCGCAGCGGTTGACCGGGAGCTGATGGAGGACCTCATCCCCTATGTGCAGCAGCACTATCGGGCGCGTGATGATGCGGACGGACGGGCCGTCGTTGGTCTCTCGCAAGGCGGATATCAGGCACTGGTCTCTGGCTTAACCCACCTCGGTACATTCGGCTGGATCGCCACTTTCAGCGGCGTTTCCACCACGACCGTGCCGAACGAAGCTGTGGAAGCCGCACTCAACGATCCGGAAAAGATCAATACCATGCTGCGCAACTTCACCGTTACCGTCGGGACAGGGGACGAGGTCACGGGCAAGGATATCGCCGGTCTCAAGACGATACTGGACGAGAAAAAGATCGAGCATGATTACGTCGAATATAAAGATCTCAAGCACGAAATGGACGTCTGGCGCCCTTCGCTCGCAGCCTTTCTGGAGAAGGTGTTCAAGGAGTAATTTCGTGCATCGATTGGTTTAGGAAGCGGCCTTCTCTGGCGAGCCTGGGCGATACCTGGGGTGGCAACCGCGCTGCTTTGGGGTATCGTCACGGTTCAGGCAGCAAGAGAGACTGCGGTAAGGGCCTTGAGTGGCTTTATGGCGTTGTGGCTCGCGTTCATGGTCGGCGGCTTCTGGTTCGGATACTGGATCAAACAGGGAGCAATTCATCAGGTTCACATGACCCTGTTGATCATCAGTATTCTCTCCACAGGATATGTTGCCAACCGGCTGCTGGAACAGCCACGGCCCGAATAATCGATTTGAGCCATTGAGCGAAACAGGCAAAAGAGTTAAAGCTTCCGTCAGGTGTAGATATAACGCACGAAGGACCGGACATTGCCCTATAAGATGCAGATTGGCGAACTGGCGGCACGCGCGCATGTCAGCCACCGTACAATCCACTATTACGAACGGATAGGACTTTTGGCCCCCACCGAGCGGGAAGGAGCCGGCTATCGCTATTACGATGAGACGGCGGTCAAGCGTCTGGAAAAAATCGCAGTTCTGAAAAGCCTCGGCCTCAGTCTCGATGAGATCGCCAGTGTCATCGATCTGTATTTCTCAGACGGGACCGGTATTCGTGGAAAGACAAAAGTTCTGGAAATTCTCGAAGGGCAACTGACGAAAACAAACGCTCAACTCGTAGAACTCAGCTCGTTCAAAACCGATCTTGAAGCGAATATCGAGCGAATGAAGATGTTGATAGCGCAGGCCCGTACCTAATCAAGTCAATGGCTAGAATAGCTAGCGCTTAAATCTACACCTGACGTTAAGTTTATTTTTATGGTAGACAGCCCCAAATCGGAGTTCAAGTTATGACAGTCCGACACGCCAGCCTTCTCATACTCCTGATGTCATGCGGTTTTCTGGTCGTTGGCCAGCTCTATGTGACGATACCGCTTGTGGCCGATATCGCAGGCCGGTTCGGTATCACGCCAGCGAACGCTGTCCTGTCCGGTTCGGCCTTCGGATTCGCTTATGCGGCCGGTTTTCTGATCTTTGGATCGCTGTCCGATCGCTATGGGCGCAAGAGGGTTATTCTGGCAGGTCTCATTGCAACGGCCGTGGCAACATTTCTGGTAGGGTTGGCGCCGAATTTCGCCATGTTGTTGAGCGCTCGCGCAATTCAGGGCTTTGCCGCCTCAACATTTCCACCAGCCGCATTGTCGTTGGTAGCCGAAGAGCTGCCGCCGCAACATCGGCCCCTGGGCGTCTCGCTGATGAGTTTCGCCTTCCTCGGCGCGGCACCCCTTGCGCAGTTCTTCGCCGCGCGATCGGGCGGTGGTCTGCCAATAATCATGTTTGAACTAAGTCCTTTCTACCTGATCGGCGCCGTTGGATTGCTCTTTGCCGCAAGGAGTGGTGGCAATGCCCAAACAGCGCAAACGAGGAACTCGGAATCCCGATTGATACAGTTGCTGCGCGATCCTCTCATTGTGTCCGGATGGGCGGCGGCGATTACGGTGCTGTTCGGTTTTGTCGTGTTCCATGCTGGCGCTCAGGCGCTTGGCGGCGAGGCCGGTATTGACCTTCAGACACTCCGCCTGATCGGGTTACCGCCCCTGCTTCTGGCTTTCGCGGCTGCTCCGATGACGCGGCGCTTTGGCCCCATGCTGACGGCACGTTTGGGCTTGATCATCGCAGCGTTAGCCCTTGTGGTCGCCGCAGTTGGCGGAGTGGTGGCATTGACTGCTGCTTCGGTAGTCCTGTCGGGCGGTGTGGCTCTGGCCGTGCCGGGACTGATCGCCACGGTCGCGGGGCGAGCCACGAACGTTAACCGCGGGCTGGCGCTCGCCATCTACAGCTTCTGTCTGTTTCTCGGTGCGAGCTTCGCGCCGCCCGTCACGCAGTCGCTCGTCGGCTTCGGCTTGTTGCCACTTTGGCTCCTGCCTGCCGGACTTCTGCTCACAGCCGCTATCGGCATCACCACCACGAACCGCCGTCCACAAACCGCAACTCAGCATTGAAAGAGGAGATTGTTATGCCCCGTACCCTGTCAGCGATAACCGCCACCGTCCTCGGTCTCATTGCCGGTAGCGCCGCCACCTCCCTGGCGGATACGAAGAAAGGAAATGCCATGACCGTCGCAAGTCCCGTAATCGAATCTGCCGATGCCATCGTCGCCAAGATCATACCAGCCGGTTACGCTGAAATCGCACAACGACGCGTGACGGTAGACGGCGAAGGCGCGCAGCTTGTCCGCTACGAAAGGGCTGACCGCCGTAACGCCGACCTTGGAGGCGAGCACTTCAGCGTCGTCGTTGCAGACGATGGCCGCCTGAAAGGCTTCACCCGCATGGACCTTAATCTGGTCGGTGGCCGCTTGCCGTCACGGGAAGACACCCAGAAGATCGCCATGGATTTCCTGCGATCCTCCGCGCCGGACCTCCTGCCGGGAATGAAAATCAGCTGGATCGAACCGCATGACGAACCACTACGCGCCACGCGTAACGGGCGCACCGAGAACCTCACTCTCACCGGTATGAAAGTGAAGATGCGCAACAGTGTCGATGGCCGCTGGATGTGGGTGATCGTCGGAGCCGACCGCAAAGTCATGGTGTTCGAGCGCGATATTGTCTGGGTGACATTTCCGGGCCACCGCAAGACCGAAAAATGGCTGCATGATTCCTGGTTGGCTGAACAGGGACACAAGGTTCGTCCTTCCTGAAAGATACAGAAGAAAGGAATACTGGAGATGGGTGCAATCGTTGTTGTAGGTGCCGCCCGAACGCCGGTAGGAGCGTTCAACGGGGCCTTTGCGAGCGTTGCTGCGCATGAATTGGGTGCTGTGGCTATCCGAGAAGCCTTGGCTCGAGCGCATGTCGAAGGCGCGGAGGTGGACGAAGTGATCCTTGGCCAGATCCTTACAGCCGGACAGGGGCAAAACCCGGCGCGTCAAGCCTCGATGGCCGCGGGTTGCCCGGCTGAGACCACAGCCTGGGGACTCAACCAGCTATGCGGCTCAGGCCTTCGTGCCATCGCGCTTGGCCTGCAACAGATCAGGAATGGTGATCCCGGATCGTGGTGGCGGGTGGACAGGAAGGGACCGCGCCAAGTTCGTTGGTGAAACAAATAAATTTGGTCAGTGGAATGCCAAATATTTATCAAAAACAATCATGTATAAGAGATTAAAGAGGTATCTTATGCGTGATTTTATCACCGAAGACGCCATCTTTAAGTACCTCACAGAACAAATAGATGATTTGATACCCTTGGTAAGTTTTGCCCACCAAGCGAGCGGGTTGCCTTTTTGAAATAGCTTTTGGAAATGGTTCATGCGGCAGTAAAACAAATCTGCGCCGTCAATCCAAAGCTGAAACCGACGCTTGCCAATTCAAGAATGAAGATACTGTCCGGATATCCCGGTTTCGCCGGATCGGCTTTCCAGTTCGGTGCTATGAACTGCTGCAATGCAATGCGCCCCTTGCGCCTGCTTTACCGCACTGAAACTGCTTGGCAATATTGGTGTTGTCGACAGCGGCGGGGTTGTGCAGTAGTTCACCTTCAGACGTGCCGGTGTTGTCCCCAGACATAAAGCGACAAGGCCGTAAACGACGAGCGGTAGCGCACTTTCAATACCACGGGCCAATCGGCCCGGGCTGTAACGAAAATATCGTGACATGTGCCGCCCTCACACAACAAGCAGAAAGGCTGCAGGTAGTGTGTAGGTCTCGTCCGCGCCTTCCACCGAAATCTGCAAGGTCCGGGAACCCGAATGGGTAAGTGCCGGCACAACCATGTCGAAATGGACGGCTGTGCAGTTGCTCGGATAGCTGGTGCCGGGAACGGCATAAGTCACCTTATTGAGGTGACGGTGGCCTTGAACGCTGTGTCAACGGCCGTTCCCACGGCATTAAGAACGCAAACTGTCACAGTTTGATTGGACAATACGCCTGTCGTGGTCACCAGTTGACATTTTTGATCATCCAGATCAAGCAGACCATGCGGACGGCAAGCGTTGATGACCGTCCGTATGGATTGAGACTCAGGCCGCGTCCAAGGACAGCTGTGAAGACAGTGCGATCTTCTTGGCGGCAACGAAATCCACCTTGCCGGAACCCAGGACCGGCACGACGCCGACATTGACCTCGGCGGGCACCATCATATCCATCGCACCCTTGGCCTTGGCAAAGATTGCGAAGTCGGTGCGCGTGGCATTGGGTGCGTCGGTCAACAGGATCAGACGCTCGCCTTTCTTGGCGTCCGGCACGGCAGAGACAACCGAAAGGCTGCCCGGCCAAAGCTGGCCCGCCAGGGCTTCCACTGCCGCGAGCGAAACCATTTCGCCGCCGATCTTGGCAAAGCGCTTGGCGCGCCCGCGAATGGTGACGAAACCATCCTCGTCGATAGTGACGATATCACCCGTGTCGTGCCAACCCTCTTCCAGCGGCTCGATCACGCCGGGATTTTCGGCCCTGAGATAGCCAGCCATCACATTGGGACCGCGAATGAACAGGCGGCCGCCTTGATCGATACCGGGAACCGGTTCGAGCTTCCATTCCATACCCGGCATGATCTTGCCGACAGTACCGGAGCGATTGAACATGGGCGTGTTCAGCGAGATCACCGGCGCGGTTTCGGTGACGCCGTAACCTTCCAGAATGCGCAGGCCGAACTTTTCCATATAGCTTTCGCGGGTCGACGGCTTGACCGGTTCAGCACCCGAAAAGATGTAGCGGATCGAGCGGAAATCATAGGGATGCGCCGTGCGGGCATACCCGTTCAAAAACGTGTCGGTGCCGAAGATGATGGTGGCATTAGACGTGTAGATCAACTCCGGCACGATACGGTAATGCAGCGGCGACGGGTAAAAATAGACCGGCACGCCAGCGACCAGCGGCAGAACGGTGCCGGCGGTCAGCCCGAAGGAGTGGAACACCGGCAGGATATTGAAAACCTTGTCACCGGAATGGAAGTCGATGCGCGATGCCGCCTGCGCGGTATTCGACAGGATGTTGCGGTGGGTCAGCACAACCCCCTTCGGCGCGCCTTCCGAACCGGAGGTGAAGAGGATGACCGCGGTGTCATCCGCCTTCTGTTTCACCAAGGGCCTGTAGCGGTGCAACAGCCCCTTCAATTTTTCGAAGAGCGTAACCGTCTGACGCAGATCGTCCAGCCAGACGAAAGTCACGTCCTTTTCGAGCTCGGCAATGATCGGTGCAAGCTTACCCTGTGTCACGAAGGCGCGCGAGCACAGGACATGCTTGATCTCAGCCGCCTTGCAGGCCGACACGATGTTGGCGGCACCGGCGGTGAAATTGAGCATAGCCGGAACCTTGCCCGCGGACATGACGCCGAGCAGGGTGGCGGCAGTGCCGTTGGCATTTGGCAGCATCACGCCAAGCGTCTTTTCATTCGGGAACATCACCTTGAACCTGGCGCCCAGAACGGCGGCGCCGGTGAGCAGCTTGCCATAGGACAAGGAGCCGCCGATCGGGTCTTCCACCGCGAGCTTGCTGCCGCCCCTATCCCGTGCCGTCTCGATGATACGTTCCAGCACGGTAAGATCGGTATTGGTGGTCCTGAACATAAGCGACGACATGATCCTGTAGAGCGCCGCACCGGCCGCCACGCGCCGCTTGCGGCCCTTGAGATCGGCAGGAACTTCGAGCCGCACCGGTTCAAGGATCGTCACCTTGACCTTGGGGAACAGGCGCAGACGCACCTGCCCGGCGAAAAGTCGGGAGAAATAGCTCTTTTCCAGACCATCGATACGGACGGGCACGATCATTGAGCCGGTCTTGTCGGCCACCATGGCGGCACCGTCATAGACCTTCATAAGCGTGCCGGTGACCGTCAGGCGACCTTCCGGGAAAATACCGATCGCATTGCCGTCCTGAGCCACCTTTATAAGCGAGCGGGTCGCCATCGGCTTGGTCGGATCGAGCGGCAGGAATTTGCACATTTTCAGGAACGGGCGCACCCACCACGCCTGGGCGATCTTGTAATCGACGGCAAAGACAGGCTCCTCGTCGGTGATGGCGAGCGCCAACGCGCCGTCGAGAAAACTGACATGGTTGAGCGCGATGATCGGAGCACGGCCGGCCTTGCGGATGTTTTCCAGACCCTCGACTTCCAGCCGCATGAAGGCGCGGAAGAGGATCGAGATGAAATCGCGGAAAGCATTGGTCGGCAGCGTCTTCAGCATCAGCCAGGCAACGCCGATATTGATAACGGACAGGCCGAGTATGATCAGCGGAACCGACATGCCGACGGCCTGCAGGACAGCGACGAGCGCCAGACCGACGGTGATGAACAGGGCCGACAGGACATTGGCGCCGCCGATGACGCGGGCACGGCGTTTTTCATCCGCCCAGGTCTGCATGGCCGCAAAGGTCGGCACGGCGAGAAAAGCGCCGCCGATCGCCATGCCTGCGAGATCGATTGCCACGCGAATGGTTTTCGGTCCGGCGAAGAAGGCGGAAATCGTCTCCGCATGCGAAGTGGACTTCAGGCCCCAGAGATTCCAGGCGAGATCCATACCGAACAGCGCGACGATGGCAAGGCCCACGGGTGCCGGCAACAGAACGACGCGACCGGCCGACATCCAACCGGCAATGGCGGAACCGACAGCAATCGAGACCGCGAAGATTCCCAGATAGGCCGGCACGACCAGTTCGGAGCCGCCGAGGATTTCACTGACCATGATGGGCAACATCGACATGATGAAAGCGCCGACGAACCAGAACCAGCAATTCATCAGGGCGGAGCGCCACACACGGGTGTCCTCGCGCAGTTCCCTTACCAGTGTCATGCTGGACCGCAGCACGTTTGTGTCGATCACCAGAGAAGGTTCCTTTGCACCGATGCGCGGGATCATGCGGGCCGACCCCCAGCAGAGAACCGACAGAACCATCATCATCGGCCCGAATATCCAGATGGTGTCGCCTTTGGAAAAGGCGAGTGCGGCCACGATCGTGCCGGTCAGGATGGCGATGAAAGTGCCGCCTTCGATCCAGGCATTTGCCTTGGGCAGTTCCCGGGTTTCGAGAAGGTCCGGCAGGATGCCGTATTTGATCGGTCCGAACAGCGCAGAGATGACGCCGAAACCGAACAGGGCGACCATCAGCACGAAGATGGATGAAAAAGCGATGCCGACAACGGAGATAGCGGCAATGCCAATCTCGGCAAATTTCAGCCGCTCGGCCATCTGCGCCTTGTCGTGCTTGTCGGCAAGTTCGCCGCCAAGGGCGGACAAAAGCAGGAAGGGAGCGATGAAGATGCCGCCTGCAAGCGTCACCAGCGCTGCGCCTTCGGCGGCCATTGTCGCCAGAATGAGGAAGACAAGTGTCTGTTTGAGGAAGTTGTCGTTGAAGGCGGACAGGAATTGCGTCCAGAATAGCGGCGCGAATTTCCTCGTTTTCATTAGACTATCGTGCATGACGCTTTCCTTTGTCGATCGCGACTGTCATGCCACGGAGTTGTTATGTAATAGTTACAGATCAAAACAACTCCGCAGCATCGTTAAATATTGCTAACTATCGCTGTCGCGATTGAACTTAACGAGCAACTTTTCGGTCTTGGCGTCCTCGATCTTCCGGATCAGCTTTTCCGATTCCGAATTGTCACGCAAAGTCTTGGTAATATTCACCGTGGTCTGTACCAGCATGAGTATGCCCATGGCGAGATAGCCCTTGCCCCACAGGTCGAGCGGCATCATCCAGAGGCCGAGCGCCAGCATGAAGGCGGCGGCGCCAAAGGAGATGTAGGAGAAGCTGACCCAGCTGGCGGAGTGTTTCTGAAAACTGTCGTTCATAATATTGATCCTTAATAAGATTTAGAAAAATGGTGTTCAGACGGTGGCGTCAAGACGGGTACGGAGACGTGCCAGCACGTCATCCGCAGAAGAGCGAAGCGGCGCGCCGCATCCGGCCTCCGCCAGACGTTCGATCAATCCGGCGGTGCGGGACGGACCCTCCATCTGCTTGAGAACGGCGGACACCGTGTCGGTCTGCTTCTGGCGGTCGCGCAGACGTTCGAGTGTGCGTTCGGCATCATCCAGCGTCGCAAGGCCGACGCCGGAGGCAGCATGGTCGACCTTCTGGGCGGCATCGGTGGCGCGGGCCAGGCGCTCGCCACGCTGCAGATCCTTCAATCGGCCTTCCGCCAGACGAACGGTCGCCTTGAGCTTGGTAATGGCGCCAGAAAACTGTGCCAGAGCCTGCTCCGATGCGGTGCGTTCCGCCTCAAGGAAGGCGATCGCATCCGCGGCATCCAGCGCCAGGCCGTCATTTCCCTTCAACAATGCGGCCAGGGTGCGTTCTTCCAGATCCGAGATCCGCGACAGGATCAGCGCATGCTGGCTACGTTCCTTCTCGTTCTGGGCAATCGCGACGGCCAGCGCGTGCTGGGCCGATTGAATGGATTGGGCTGCCTCTCTGATTTGCTGGGCCAGCAGAGGAATGGCATGCCGATCCGTCGCTGCCTGTTCCGCGGCATGAGCCTTGCCGCGTAGAAGTGTTGCAATAAGGTTGAACATCAAACATCTCCGGTTTATGAACACTGTTCACGAACAGAGATGTGCCACGAAAATGAACGTTGTTCAATAATTATTTTGAACGACGTTCAAAATTCTGGAAAGGATGGTTAATATGGGTCGCCGGGAAGAAAAACGGGAATATCTGAAGGCGAGACTGCTTGAATCGGCACGGGATCGTATTGCGCGCGACGGGCTTGGCAATCTGCGCGCCCGGGACGTGACGCAGGATGCCGGCTGCGCGCTTGGCGGCCTTTATAGCGCATATGCGGATCTTAATGACCTGGTCATTCATGTGAACTCGATGACGCTGAAGGCTCTTGAGCAATCGCTGGCACTGGCCGAGGTTAAGGACAGGTCGCCGGCGGACCGCCTGCGCAATCTGGCGCAGGGCTATCTTAAATTCGCGCTTGCCAACCGCAACCTGTGGAAAGCTTTGTTCGACCACTATCTACCGGAAGGTACCCCTTCTCCCCAATGGCATCTCGACGAACACCTCTTTCTGTTGAGTATCATTGCAGAGCCTCTGCAAGAGTTACAGCCGGAGATGAGCGCGGAAGACAGAGCAGTGCGTGCTCGCACCCTGTTTGGAGCGGTCCACGGTATTATCAGCATCACGCTGGAAGCACGCTTCGTTGGCCTGCCACCGGAACGGCTGGAACGTGAACTCGATGAGTTCATTATCATGATTGCCGCTGGTGCAGCGTCCCAGCGCGAGACCTGAAAAATTACAGGTCAATCCAGATTGATGCCATCGATGCCTGATGGCGTTGCGTTCTCTCCTGCGGTTTAAAACCCTGAATAGTTCTTTATGGCCTGCACATAAACTGCAAACGCCATAGGCATTCTGCCCGTTTGACAAAGCACCTTATCCCGGACCCCTTCACCTTCCCGAACTGCCCTGCCGTCTTCTCACAGAGAGCTGGTGGATCAATGAAGATTTCACGCTGACAAGCGAACCCTGCCCGCAGTCACTTCCCGTGGCGGCCCACATATCTCCGGTTCCAGTAAAGCGAGTTTCAAAGGTGCAATTAACAAACGCTGAAAACATCACCTCACACCCCTCGCTGCTCTTCACGATATGCTCGATCAAATCGAGTTTCAGCGTGTCGCCCTGGCAAGGGAGGCTTTGGGTCATTGAAATCCCGTTCGTCGCCGGCGATGGCATTGAGGAGATATCGGACCGGGGGAGTCATTCGCGCTGTAACCGACCAGAACCAGATGAAAGATTCGTGCCGCGTCATAAAGGAAAGACGTAATCTGGTGCCGCCGTAGGTAGAAATCCCCGAAGTCCTGGTCCGTTAGTATGAGTGCTGAGCCTTTCTCGCTCTTCCATCGAAGTTTTCCGTGGATATGCAGGACCCCACCGAAGTCCGTCCTTCTGCTTGGATTGGGAATTTCGCCGAGCGCGAATGACGTGGCGGTCACCCGCTCGCTTTTGGCAGCCTCCGATAAGAGGCGATCAAAGTTAGTCGTCGCCAGGAGCGTTTGACCGAACCGTTGCCCCAGGTGAATGAGTGCGTTGTGGATCGGGTTGGGTGACCTCGTACGCGCCAGCACCTCGCGCGCAGCCCTTCGCATCGTACTTTCTTCGCTCGGGTCGCCGTCCAGACGCCGTTCCAGCATTCCCAGAACAACGTCGTATCGCGTTGGCAGAAGAACTTCATTCGGTGCGTTGTGCGTCTGAAAGAGTACCTGGGACATTTTCCCAGGTCGCTTTCTTAGTGGTCCAAATCGTATCGATGGCCGCCGCGACTGTCGGATCGACTTTCCGATAGATGTCAGCAACGGAACCTCCGAAATCAGGCAGGGAGGATGGGGCAGGATAAGACGCTCCAGCGCCGACGATGAACAGGACGTCACCGCGGTCTCGTGCCAGAAGCAGATATTCCGGCAAGCCTGGAAGACCTTTCCCAAGGTACACTTCTCCTGACATGTTTCCCCCAAATCCACCCGACCTTCGAACGCCCGTAATACATAGAGGTGCGCGCGGCAACTCTATGGAACTGCGATATTCTTGAAGGCAGGATATCGGGACACGCTTGGGCCCATCACGGATATCGGCAATTGCGCTACGGGTTTGATCCGCGACTGCCAAGAGGCACATGAAGTTCTACAAATGGACCGCTGCACTGTTAGGCGGTCATGCTTCGAGCTAGTGAATAATGGGCTGACGATTGACGATCTCTATGGTGTCCTGACCACAGATCCCAATGATCTAGTCAAACCGATCCATGAAAAGGCAATGCCCGTTCTGCTATTAAATAAAAATCTGGATGCGCGCGCCTTGGGATGAGGCGAGAGATCTTGCGCGACCCCTTGCCGAAAGCGATATCACCCTGATTGAACGTGAGCCTTACGGGTCATAGATCATCTCAAAGACGGGAGAGAGCACCCAATCACAGCCGCTTCCGTAACTGTTTTCGGCGGTTTCGCAATCGGAGCTCTAAGGACCTGAAAACCCATCTGCTTTCACAGATGGGTCCCCACTTCGGGCGTCTTCTATTGAAGGCGAACAGGAGTTACCATCTTTGATGGCATCCCATCTCCCGGCTAGAATACCGAAACCGAACCGGAGGCGCAATGACTTCCCTTGCCGTAGCGATCGCGCGTGACTCTCGCGGGCCAACTTCTCTTTATCTCCTTACGGACAGCCGCATAACATGGGCCGAACCTACAGAGCGTTGGGGACCTTCGTATCACCGGGAAGCGCTGACGTCTTTGGATACTGCGGTGATGCCCACTTCATGCCAATGGCTCTCAGTCAGGTGATGAACCTGATAGCGTGTGGCGTTATGGACCTTACCGCAGCCACTGCCGAAGAACGCCACACGACCATGTTGGCTCAGCTTAAAAACTCACTAGACCGAATTTCTACCAAGCACGTCTTGGACATGACACTATTCCATGGCGCACGGGAGGATGACGGAATGGAATGCAAATTTCGACTGTGGCGAAGTACCTATAAGCCAAAGTTAAAGCGCTGGCACGGCGAGGAGTTGGCGATTGAAGACCGGTCATACCTTGCCAGAGTCGATGGAGCTGGCAAACCGACAGTAGAGAAATTTGAAGCTAAAGCCTCCGAGAAACCAGCATCAGGTACGAGCCGCGCGGCAATCAACGCGTTTTGTGAAAGCCTCGACTCAGCGGCGGGCCTCCTCAATTTGTGGGCCTTTGGCGAATTGGACCAGCCAGACAATTTGGATTTTACTGGAAGGGACGCTTTTACATAGCAGGAATGGAGTATCCCGCTTCAGCGGGTCGCGAGGAAATTCTCTGGTTCAACGAGTTCTTTGAGCATTGCGATCCACAAACAGGTCACCGTCGGGTAGGTGCTCCGAGCCATAAAACGTCTCTTACGAGATAGGTGTGGTCACGGCTACAATCGTCCGCCGACCGGCTTTGGTTACCTTCGTCGTCGTCGGGAAATCGCCGCAAGGCCCCTGACTTCCGCAATGCCGACGCATGCAGAGACCACAACGGCAACAGCAGCAATGATTTTGGACATATCATACTCACCCCGCCGATCCTTCCTTCCTTTGAACGACAGGAAGTCCTCCATGTACGCAGTCTTTCCTAGCAGGCTTCCCTGATATTGACCCACGTCGCGGCTGAAACCACCCCACTCGATAAGTGCTGGGCGACGGATTCGGCTGAGGTCAGGCGCGTCGCAACCTTGCAGGGTCCGCCAAGCATGAACCGGACGAGCGCCAGCGCATTTCCGGGGAGTTGAAGACCGCCGAGCAGAAACAGCGTCAGATCATCCAACAGATCAGCGATCGCGCCGCCGAAGGGCGCCCTCGCCTCGCCGCCCTTGACGATATGCTCGACACGCTTGAGGAACGCCGCGCTGGCGTCGAGGCCCGGCTGAAGCAGGCGCCGGCGGAAGAAGCTTTCGGGGAGGAGATCAAGAAGCTGAAGGCGGAAGTCAGCCCCGAAGCTGTCGAACTGATCATCAACTCGGCATTCTATTACCTGCGCGAACACGCCGATACCGAGACAAAGCAGCCCTTCATCAACCTCGTACGCCAGTTCATCCAGAAGGTGGTGATCGGCAAGACCCCGGGCCACCAGCTGGCATCACTCGAAGTCCACGGCCGCATCGCGTCGATCCTCGCGGCGATGGAAGCGGCGACGATCATGGAGAAACAGTTCCAGGCACTCAAGCAGCATGATTATCTGGAGAAGATGCGTGCCGGTGACCTCGACACGGAGCAGAAACAAAAAAAGCTCCTCGACGCTTACGCGGAGGAGCTTCCTGTTAAACGACTTGAACGGTCAAATATTCAAGTTTCAGTGGTTGCGGGGGCAGGATTTGAACCTGCGGCCTTCAGGTTATGAGCCTGACGAGCTACCGGGCTGCTCCACCCCGCGTTAACCGACTTTTTGCGTTCGCAAAAATGTCATTCCCAGCGCAAGTTCGCAGAACTTGTCGCGAGAGCGTAACCGCATTGCGGTTATGCTTGGTGCCGGAGCAAATTGCCGAAGGCGATTTGTCTCCTTTAAGGGACGCACGAGGCGTCTTTTTATTATTATTCTGGTCTTGAACGACAAAAGGCCGCATGAGCGGCCCTTTTGTATCGGCTGGGCCGAATTTTGTGATTGAGAAGATTTGATGTTGCGTTTTGCAGACCTGGCAGCGACCTACTCTCCCGCGTCTTGAGACGAAGTACCATTGGCGCTGGGGCGTTTCACGGCCGTGTTCGGAATGGGAACGGGTGCAGCCGCCCCGCGATAACCACCAGGTCGGCAAAACGCAACATGCTCCATGTTTTCACATGGAAACTGCTGTTTCGAGAAGCTGGAGAGCCAAAGCTCTATTTAATTTACACGTCTTTCTGTGACCGATCCGTATCCACCTTTGCTCAACAGTGAGCGAGGCAGCCATACAGACCAGAGGTCGTCGCGCCCTGTGGCGCGGCCCGTCCGGAGCCCATCGGGCGTCAGGACAGAACAGATCATCGAACTTTGTTCGATGAACATATTCAATGGGAACGAAGAAGTCGATCGAGCTATTAGTAACGGTAAGCTTCACACATTGCTGTGCTTCCACACCCGTCCTATCAACGTGGTCGTCTTCCACGGCTCTGATAGGGAACACTCGTTTTCAGGTTGGTTTCCCGCTTAGATGCCTTCAGCGGTTATCCATTCCGTATATAGCTACTCTGCTATGCCCTTGGCAGGACAACAGATCCACCAGAGATACGTCCATCCCGGTCCTCTCGTACTAGGGACAGATCCTGTCAATATTCCTACACCCACGGCAGATAGGGACCGAACTGTCTCACGACGTTCTGAACCCAACTCACGTACCGCTTTAAATGGCGAACAGCCATACCCTTGGGACCTGCTCCAGCCCCAGGATGCGATGAGTCGACATCGAGGTGCCAAACAACCCCGTCGATATGGACTCTTGGGGGTCATCAGCCTGTTATCCCCGGCGTACCTTTTATCCGTTGAGCGATGGCCCTTCCACACGGGACCACCGGATCACTATGACCGACTTTCGTCTCTGCTCGACTTGTCAGTCTCGCAGTCAGGCGGGCTTATGCCATTGCACTCGACGACCGATTTCCGACCGGTCTGAGCCCACCATCGCGCGCCTCCGTTACTCTTTCGGAGGCGACCGCCCCAGTCAAACTACCCACCATACACTGTCCCGGATCCGGATAACGGACCGCGGTTAGACATCCACGAAGATAAGGGTGGTATTTCAAGGATGGCTCCACAAGAACTGGCGTCCCTGCTTCAAAGCCTACCACCTATCCTACACATGCCTTGGCGAATGCCAGTGTAAAGCTATAGTAAAGGTGCACGGGGTCTTTCCGTCTGACCGCAGGAACCCCGCATCTTCACGGGGAATTCAATTTCACTGAGTCTATGTTGGAGACAGCGGGGAAGTCGTTACGCCATTCGTGCAGGTCGGAACTTACCCGACAAGGAATTTCGCTACCTTAGGACCGTTATAGTTACGGCCGCCGTTTACTGGGGCTTCAGTTCAGAGCTTGCACCCCTCCCTTTAACCTTCCAGCACCGGGCAGGCGTCAGACCCTATACGTCGTATTGCTACTTCGCAGAGCCCTGTGTTTTTGATAAACAGTCGCTACCCCCTGGTCTGTGCCACCCCATCATACTTGCGTACAAAAGGGTCACGCTTCTTCCGAAGTTACGCGTGCAATTTGCCGAGTTCCTTCAACATAGTTCTCTCAAGCGCCTTGGTATACTCTACCTGACCACCTGTGTCGGTTTCGGGTACGGTCTATACGGTGGAGCTATTTCCTGGAACCTCTTCGCCGCCCAACCAATCCAGTAAGGTTGAACAACACACGAGATCCGTCACTACCACCAGGCCCACGAATATTAACGTGGTTCCCATCGACTACGCGTGTCCGCCTCGTCTTAGGGGCCGGCTAACCCTGCTCAGATTAACTTTAAGCAGGAACCCTTGGTCTTTCGGCGAGGGAGTCTCTCACTCCCTTTATCGTTACTCATGTCAACATTCGCACTTCCGATATCTCCAGCAGCCCTCACGGGTCCGCCTTCACAGACTTACGGAACGCTCCGCTACCACTTGCGATTACTCGCAAATCCTCAGCTTCGGTGCATGGCTTTAGCCCCGTTACATTTTCGGCGCAAAGACCCTTATTTAGACCAGTGAGCTGTTACGCTTTCTTTAAATGATGGCTGCTTCTAAGCCAACATCCTGGTTGTTTTGGGATCCTCACATCCTTTCCCACTTAGCCATGACTTGGGGACCTTAGCTGGAGGTCAGGGTTGTTGCCCTTTTCACGACGGACGTTAGCACCCGCCGTGTGTCTGCCGACTAGTACTCCTCGGTATTCGGAGTTTGGTTAGGATCAGTAAGA